>JAKATT010000148.1 GCA_021818615.1 Actinomycetes bacterium
AGGTCGAAGCCGACGACCTCGTGGCCCTTCTCGATGAGACGGCGCGACATGTTGGCGCCCATCTTGCCGAGGCCGATCATTCCCATCCTCATAGCGGTGCTCCTTGGCTCCTTGGCCGGGCGGAGTGCGCCGGCGGGGTCTTACGAGATCTCGTCGAGGTCCTCGGTCGCCACCGTGAGGACGCGCCGGCCGTGATCGGCCAGGCTCCGGCGGTCGCCGATCGCCTGGGCTGCGATGAGCGTGGCGAAGTCGTAGCCCTTGTGGGGGATGGGCACCTCGGCGGTCGGGCCGGGTGCGATGACCTGGAGGGCGATCACGCTGTCAGGTCCACCCTTGTGGAGCTGTCCGGTCGAGTGCAGAAAGCGCGGCCCGTAACCGGCCGTGACGGCAAGCCCGCCGTTGGCGTCGCGGATCCTTCGCCTGAGAGCTTCGAGCGACAGGTCGCGGCCGAAGGGCAGGTACGCCTGGACCGAGACGTAGTCGCCAGGGCGGACCTGCTCGGAGAGCCAGCCGAAGGCGGAGGCGGCCGGTGCCACGGTCGTGGCAGGGAGGGGGAGCGAGGCAAGCACCCGGCTGGTGTTCTCCTTCGACTCGGCGACGTTCGGCTCGTCGAAGGGATCGATGTCGAGCGCGTGGCCGGCGAGCGCGACGGCGGTCTCGAACCGGAAGAACTCTCCGCCGAGCTCGTGCGCCGATTGGACGGTGACATCGATGCCGAAGCGGTCGTCGCCCGGTTCGTCCTCTGTCGTCGGCACGGGTACGCAGCCCCGGCCCTTCTTTCCGGTGGATTCGGCTATGAGCTGCTCGACCCACAGCCCGAATGCGGCCAGCTGGTCTGTGACTTTGATCGTGACCTTGTCCCGTCCCTCGAGCGCAGCCCGCCCCATCGAGACACCGAGCTCGGCGGCCGCGACGCGGTCCGAGTCGAGCGCCCTCCCGCACAGCTCGGCGACGTCGTAGCCGGCCAGGGCTGCAGGGACGAGACCGAAGTAGGAGAGCACCGAGTACCGACCGCCGATGTCTGGCCGGTTGGTGAAGACGTGGCGCACCCCGAGCTCGTTGGCCATCTCCTCGAGCGGCGTAGCGGGGTCGGTGACGATCGCGTAGCGCGCCGGGTCCTTCACCCGCGAACGGGCGTAGTCGAAGAGCACGTTCGGTTCGAGCGTCGTACCAGACTTCGAGGAGACGAGAATGAAAGCATCCTCGAGTGGCAGGCCTGCCACCGTTTGCGGATCGGTCGTGTCGCAGACCACGAACCGGCGGCCGGCCCACTCGCCGAGCGCGTCGCGCACCGCCGCCAGCACGGCCGGCCCCAGGGACGAGCCGCCCATGCCGAGCAGCACCACGGTGTCCTGGTCGACGGCGCCGGCGAAGGAGCGGAGCATCTTCGAGCGGCGCTCCATCTCGCGCGGGGCATCCAGCCAACCAAGGCGGTTCCTCGAGACGTTCTCCGGCGGCCAGAGGGTCTCGTCGCGAGCCGCCAGCCTCCTGGCGAGCGCTGCGGGGTCCTCGCTCTCAGGCATCGGCGCCATCCGCCCGCATGCCGAGTCGGGAGGCCTTCTCCGACAGGCGCTCGATGACCTCGTCGAAGGACTTCTCGAACGCAGTGACTCCTTCGTCCTCGAGCGTCTCGGCCACGTCGGACATCGAGATACCGAGGGAGCCGAGGTCGGTCAGCACGCGGTGGGCGCTCTCGACGTCGGCGTCGACGGTGCGTGCCGGCTTCCCGTGGTCGAGGAACCTCGCGAGCGTCTCCTCGGGCATCGTGTTCACGGTGCTCGGGCCGATCAGCGTGTCCACGTAGGCGAGGTCGGAGTAGGCAGGGTTCTTCGTCGAGGTCGACGCCCAGAGCGGCCGCTGAACACGAGCCCCGCGGGCGGCGAGCGCCTCCCAGCGCGGCCCTGCGAAGCGCCGCTCGAAGTGCTCGTAGGCAGTACGGGCCTGTGCCACGGCCGTCCTGCCCCGAAGCGACCTGGCTCTCTCGGCTCTCGGCGAGCCGGGATCGTCGGCCACGACAGCCTCGAGGCGACGGTCGGTCTCTGTGTCGACGCGGCTCACGAAGAACGACGCGACCGACGCCACCTTCGACGGGTCGCCTCCCTTTGCCACGAGGTCCTCGAGGCCGCCGAGGTAGGCCTCCATGACGCTCTCGTAGCGCTCGAGGGAGAAGATGAGGGTGACGTTGATGCTGCGGCCCTCGGCGATCATGGCGCGCACCGCCCGCACGCCCTGCTCGGAGGCCGGGATCTTCACGAGGAGGTTCGGGCGGTCGATGCGCTCGTGCAGGTTCCTAGCCGCCTCGATCGTGGAGGCGGTCTCCCGGGCGAGGTTCGGGGCGACTTCGATGGACACGAACCCGTCGCTCCCCTCCGACTCGTCATAGAGCGGGCGGAACAGCTCGAGTGCATCGGTGACGTCCTGCACGACTAGGTCCCAGTAGGCGTTGAGGACGTCATTGTGAGCGGCCATCGACTCAGAGAACTGCTCGTCGTACTCGTCTCCCCCCTCGATCGCCTTCGCCATGATCGTGGGATTCGAGGTGAGCCCGCGCACGCCCTGGCCGATCAGCTCGGCGAGGCGTCCGCCTGTCACGTAGGAACGCTTCAGGTTGTCGAGCCAGGGGCTCTGGCCAAATGTTGTGTAGAGGTCCTGCAGCCGGGTCATCGCTCTCCTCCTCCTTGGCGCGCGGCGATCAGCTGGCGAGCCTGCTGCACGACGTTCTCGGTGTTGAAGCCGAACTTCTCCATGTTCACGGCGCACGGCGCCGACGCGCCGAAGTGGTCGATCGAGATCGTGGCGTCGGCGTAGCGCTCCCAGCCGAAGGAGGAGCCCGCCTCGACAGCCAGGCGAGGCACGCCTTCGGGCAGCACGCTCGAGCGGTACTCCTCCGTCTCGGCCCCGAAGCGGTCCCAGCAGGGCAGCGACACGACGCGCACCTCGAGGTCCTCCTCGCTCGAGAGCCGCTCGGAGGCGGTGACGCAGTGCTGGAGCTCGCTCCCGGTCCCGATGAGGACAAGGTCGGGCAGAGCGCCGTTGCCGGTCTCGCTCAGCACGTACCCACCCCGTGCGACGCCGTCTCGCGCCTTCTCCTTCGTGCCGGCCAGCACCGGGACGTCCTGGCGGGTAAGGATGAGGGCGGTCGGACCGTCCTGCTCGACCGCGACCGCCCAGGCGGCGGCACACTCGTTGGCGTCGGCCGGCCGGATCACCGAGAGGTTGGGCATCGCCCGGAGCGAGGCGAGCTGCTCGATGGGCTGATGGGTCGGGCCGTCCTCGCCGAGGCCGATCGAGTCATGGGTGAAGAAGTAGACGACGTGCGCCTGCGACAGGGCTGCGAGACGGACAGCCGGCCTCGCGTAGTCGCTGAACACGAAGAAGGTCCCGCCGACGGGAAGGATGCCGCCGTGCAGGGCCATCCCGTTCATTGCGGAGGCCATGGCGAACTCGCGGATCCCGTAGTGGACCTGGTTGCCGCCCGGCGAGGAGAGCGACTGCACCTCGGCGCCGGCCAGCTCGACTCCGGTGTTGCCCGTCAGATCCGCCGAGCCGACGACGAGGCCGGGCAGCCCGTCCACTGACGCCTGGAGGACCTTGTTGACGGCTTTGCGGGTGGCCATCTCCGTACCCTCCGCGAAGCTCGGCAGGGCTTCCGCCCAACCCCTCATCCCCTTGCCGGCCTTGCCGGCCTCGTAACGGGCGCGCTCCTCCTCGCCGAGCAGCGCGAGCCGGCGCTCCCAGTCCTCGCGCTCAGCCCTGCCCCGGCGCCCGGCCGCCCGGTAGTACCCGAGCACGTCCTCTGGGACATAGAACTCCTCGTCGGCGGGCAGCTCGAGGAGCGCCTTGGTGAGGCGCACCTCCTCCTCGCCGAGGGGGGAGCCGTGCGCCTCCCTGGTGTCGGTCAGGTGGGGGGCGGGCCAGCCGATGTGCGAGCGGAGCACGACGAGGCTCGGGCGGTCTGCCTCCGCCATCGCCTCCCGCAGGCCGCCCTCGATCGCGTCGAGGTCGTTTGCCGCCTCGCCGAGGCGCACGACGTGCCAGCCGTAGGACTCGAAGCGCCTCGGGACGTCGTCGCCGGTCGCGAGCTCCGTCGGGCCGTCGATCGTGATGTGGTTGTCGTCGAAGACGAGCACGAGCCTGCCGAGCCCGAGGTGGCCCGCCAGCGAGGCCGTCTCGTGGCTGACCCCTTCCATGAGGTCGCCGTCGCCACAGATCCCGAAGGTGTGGTGGTCGAACAGCTCTGGCCCGAAGCGGCGGCGGAGGAAGCGCTCGGCGATCGCGAGGCCCGCACTCTGCGCGAAGCCTTGGCCGAGCGGTCCCGTCGTGACCTCGATGCCGGGGAGGTGGTGCACCTCGGGGTGCCCGGGCGTGCGGGAGCCGAACCGACGGAATTGGCGGAGGTCCTCGAGCTCGAGCCCGTAGCCGGTGAGATAGAGGAGGGAGTACTGAAGGATGCAGGCGTGGCCATTCGAGAGCACGAACCTGTCTCGGTCGGGCCATTCGGGGTCAGCTGCGTCGTAGCGGAGGATCCTCGTGAAGAGCACGTGGGCGAGCGGCGCGAGCGCCATTGCCGTTCCGGGGTGGCCGGAGCCGGCGCGCTCGGGCGCGTCCATGGCGAGTCCGCGGATGACGTTGATGCAGCGTTGCTCGAGCTTCGGGTCGTCGGCAGGGGGCACCAGGGCAGCCTAGGGAACCGGGGCCGGCCATGGGGCTGCGGTCCGCTCCCGGCGAGCCGGTTCACGGTCCGGGCTCGGAGCTTCGTGTGGCCGGCTCCGTGTCGTAGGAGATCGGGGTCAGCCGCTGACGGGCTCGAGCGGTCGTTCGGCCCGCTGAACGAGGCGCAGCTCGGACAGGCGGATCCTCGCCTGGCCCGTGTGCGCGAGGGCCTGGATCAGCCACCAGCCGGGGTCGAGCTGGCCGCGGGCGAGCCCGAGCTTCGCCGAGGTCGGTGCGGCGTGGTGGTTGTTGTGCCACCCTTCGCCTGCAGCGAGCCATGCGAGCCAGTGGTTGTTCGTCGCCGAGTTGTCGTACGCCTGCCTGCCGAAGGTATGGCCGACGGCGTTCACAGCCGCGTTGATGGCGAGGTAGAGCACGGTGTGCAGGGCGGCAGCCATGAGGGCGATCTGCCAGCCGAAGGCGAAGAAAAGGAGTGCGACCCCTAGGCCGAGACCTACCAGGGCGTGGTCGAAGAGCAGCCGGTCCCATCTGTCCGCAGGCAGGTCCTTCGCATACCGCTTCGTCACCTCGCTGTCGCGGGCGACCTTGCGGTACAGCACGGGGTTGGTGAGCTGCACCCGCCAGAAGCCGAGAAGGACGGGCGAGTGCGGATCGCCCTCGACGTCGGTGAAGGCGTGGTGCTTGCGGTGGACCGCCACCCACTGGCGCGGGCGGATCCCGGTCATGAGCCAGACGAGCACCCTGAAGACGCCCCGTACCGGGGATGAGAGGCTGATCGCCCTGTGCGAGAGCGCCCTGTGCAGGAAGACCGTGGTACAGAGAAGGGCTACCTGGGAGAGGACGACGGCGACGACGAACGCGGTGAGGACCGGAGGCACTCCAGCACGTTAGCAGTCCTCAACTGCGCCTACCGTCCAGTCGGTAGGCGCCATGGGGCTAAGGTTCTCGGATGGCGGTCACCGAGTCGGGCCAGCGAGGGCTCGGGCACTCGACTCGTGAGGCGATCCTCGATGCGGCCCTCGTCGCCTTCGCCGACCACGGCTACGAGGGCACCTCGCTGAACGACATCGCCAGGGCGGTCGGCATCAAGCGTCCGAGTCTTCTTCACCACTTCGCCTCGAAGGAGGCGCTCTACCGTGAGGTGGTCGAGGCGGCCCTTGCGGACTGGATGCGAAGGGTGGCACAGGCGATCGACATGCCGCGCGACGGTTGGGAGCAGGTCGACCGTGTGATCACCACCGGGTTCTGTTTCTTCGCGGAGAACCCGGCCTTCGTCCGCCTGGTGCGAAGGGAGGCACTCGACGGCGGAGGGCGGCTCGCCGGCGAGATCGGCGTCGCGATGCAGCCGATGCTCGAGAGGGCGGTGCGGTTCTTCGAGCGTCAGATGGAGCTCGGCCTGTTCCGTCGCCAGGACGCCGAGCAGTTCGTCATCACCGGCTACGCGGCACTCTCGACCTACTTCTCCGACGTCCCGTTCCTCGAGGCGCTCCTGGCACAGGACCCGCTCGGGCCGGCTTCGCTCGAGCGACGCCTCACCCACCTGCGCGAGCTGTTCAAGGCGGCCCTCGAGCCATGAGCACCATGCAGGTCCCGCCGAACTGTGACCTCACCCTCGGCCTCACCTTGAGGGAGAGGTCCGAGCCCGGCCGGAGCGTGTGGGAGATGAACGCCGACGAGCGCTTTGCCAACCCGGCAGGGGTGATCCAAGGTGGCTTCCTCGGTGCCCTCTGCGACTCGGCGATGGGCGCCTCGGCGATCACCTTCGCTCGTCGCGGCGGCGGGCGAAGGGTCTTCGCGGCCAACGCCGAGATGAAGACGAGCTTCTTCCGCCCGGTTCCCGCCGGAGCCAGGCTCACCTGCTCGGCCGTCGTGGTATCGGGGGGCGATCGCGTCGTGTTCTGCGAGGCCGAGGTGGTCGACGATGAGGACCATCTCGTGGCAAAGGCCAGCTCGACCTATGTCATCACTCCGAGGGACTGACCAGCGGGGTGGCCGCGACTGCTAGTTTCGAGCCGATGGCAGAGGACCGGCACGGCACCGCAGCGGAGCTGAGCGAGCTCGCCGGCCTGCTCCGGCGCTACGTGATGCAGGAGACGCTCGAGCCGCTCAAGAGGATCGGGCGCGATCTGGCCTTCGGCGGCGCCGCGGCCGTGACGCTCGGCATCGGCCTCGTGCTGCTGCTTGTCGGCTTGCTGCGGGCACTGCAGAGCGAGACAGGGAGCGTCTTTGCCGGCGAGTGGTCGTGGGCGCCGTACTTCCTCACGGTGATCGCCGGCGCGGCGGCTCTCGGGATGGCCGCCGCGATGCTGCTCAGGTCCCCCGGCACCGGGGCACGGGGCAAGTGAGCGAGCGGGTCTCGCTCTCCGACGTGGAGGCGAAGCTGCGTGAGCTCGGTGGGGGAGTGCAGGCCGCCACCACCAGGGCCACCGCGCCGGCTCTCGGCGGGGCGGTGGTCGCAGCCGTCCTGGCGGTTGCAGCCGTCTACCTGCTCGGCCGCCGCCGTGGCCGCAAGGAGGCACCGATCCTCGAGATCCGGCGCATCTGAGCGCAGCGGGACGCCTCGACGTGAGCTCGATCTACGAGCGCCTCACTCGCAGCCTCGTCCGCAAGGGGGTCCGTGAAGGGCTCTTGGGCGGCAGCGGCCGCTGGCTCGCCGTAGGCGCCATCGCCTGGCTCGTGCGCTTCCTGCGAAGCAAGCCACAGCCGCGGGTGGTCACCGAGAGGCTGAAGCTCGGCGAGAGCATCCTCGTGACCCACGTTGCCGCACCCCCCTTCGGTCGCAGGGCGCGCAGGCTCGGGCGGGCAGAGCGCGACATGGCAAGGGCGGAGCGCAGGCAGATTAAGGCAGAGCGGAAGAAGGCGAAGCCACTCGGGCGCCGACGAGGCGGCGAGGCTGAGCCCGCCCGCCGTTGACGCCAGGCCATCACCTGTTCGCCGAGGGCGAGCGGGTCCTGCTCGTCGATCGCAAGAACAGGCAGTACCTCGTGCGGCTGAAGTCCGGCCGCTCCTTCCAGTCTCATGCCGGCGTCGTCGAGCACGACCAGCTGATCGGTGCGAAGGAGGGCTGCGAGGTGGACGCTCGCACGACAAGAGGCGGGCAGAGGGCGAACGCCAAGTACCTGGCGCTGCGCCCCACGCTGGCCGACGTCGTCGTGCATATGCCGCGCGGCGCTCAGGTGATCTACCCGAAGGATCTCGGCGCGATCCTCATCGCGGCTGACATCTTTCCCGGAGCACGGGTGCTCGAGTCGGGCGTTGGCTCAGGTGCGCTCTCGATGGCGCTCCTGCGCGCCGGGGCGAACGTGGTCGGCTACGAGCTCCGGGACGACTTCGCCTGCCGGGCGAAGGCGAACGTCGAGGCGTTCTGCGGCAGCCTCGAGCGCTACGAGGTGCTCGGGCGGGACGTCTACGAGGGGATCGAGCATGCCGGGCTCGATCGGGTCGTGCTCGACGTGCCCGAGCCATGGCAGGTCGTCGGCCATGCCGAGGCTGCGCTCGTGCCTGGTGGCATCCTTTGCGCGTACCTGCCCACCATCAACCAGACCGAGGAGCTCCGGCGGGCGCTGTCACACAGCAGCTTCGGGCTGGAGGAGACCTTCGAGCTGCTGCGGCGCACCTGGCACATCGAGGGCCGCTCCGTCCGACCGGACCTGCGCATGGTGGGGCACACCGGCTTCCTCACGACCGCTCGCCTCCTCAGCGGGGTCTGAGAGCCGCGCGGGCTGCGGGCGGGGTCAGCCGGCGACGATGAAGATGCACTCTCCCGGGCACTCCTCGGCGGCCTCCGTGACGGCATCCTCCAGCTCCGCTGGCACGTCGGCCAACTGGGCAGAGCCGCCCGGGTCGTTCAGGACGGTGTCACCCTGCTTCACGTAAGCGAGCCCGTCGTCGAGCAGCGTGAAGACCGAGGGGCATATCTCCTCGCAGAGGCCGTCTCCCGTGCACAGGTCTTGGTCGATCCACACCTTCATCAGACGGGCTGTCTCCTAATCGGAACGGGGGCGGCCACACCGGACACCAAATCGTGCCGGCATTCTCCTCGAATCTCGAAGCCCCGCCACTGGCTGTCTCGCATTGTAGGGGCGCGGTGCAAAGGCGGCGCAAGCTGCGGCCGGCTGTGACGGCAGCAGGCCGCTGCCTGGACGGGGAGCGCTGCGCGCAGCTTCGACGGCGCCCGGTGTAGGGTCCGCTTCGAGGGCGGCGGAACGCTGCGTGAGGAGGTGACGTCGACGATGGGAGACGCCGTGCACCAAGCGGAGCCTCACGAGATCGAGGAGCTCCGCAACCGGGTCGAACAGGCCGAGGAGGAGATCCTCGAGCTCCGCAGGAGGCTCCAGGAGGCGCCGCAGAGGGTGCGCTCGCTCGAGGAGAGGCTCCTCGAGGCGAAGGGACAGCTGAGCCACACTGCGTCGCAGAACGAGAAGCTCACCTTCACGCTCCAGCAGGCAAAGGAGCACATCGCGGCGCTGCGCGAGGAGGTCGACAAGCTGACCCAGCCGCCGGCCGCGTACGGGACCTTCCTCCAGGGCAACGAGGACGGGACCGTCGACGTGTTCGCAAGCGGCCGGAAGATGCGCGTGTCGTGCCACCCCGAGCTGAAGGTCGACGAGCTGCGCAAGGGCCAGGAGATCGTACTGAACGAGTCTCTCAACGTCATCTTGGCGAGGGATCACGAGCAGGGCGGCGAGGTGGTCACCGTGGCCGAGGTCCTCGAGGACGGAAAGCGCGCCCTTTGCGTGGGGAGAGCCGACGAGGAGAGGGTGGCCGAGCTCTCCGAGTTCCTGGCCGGTGTGAGGCTACGGGCGGGCGACTCGGTCCTGATGGACCCGCGTACGGGCCTGCTGCTCGAGAAGCTGCCTCGACCCGAGATCGAGGATGTGGTGCTCGAGGAGGTGCCGGACGTCACCTACAGCGACATCGGCGGCCTCGACAACCAGATCGAGGACATCACCGACGCGGTCGAGCTGCCTTTCTTGCACCGGGAGCTCTTCGCCGAGTACAGGCTGCCGGCACCGAAGGGCATCCTGCTCTACGGCCCGCCCGGCTGCGGGAAGACCCTCATCGCCAAGGCGGTCGCGAACTCGCTGGCGAAGAAGGTGGCCGAGCAGGCGAGCGACGACAAGGCGCGCAGCTACTTCCTCAACATCAAGGGTCCCGAGCTCTTGAACAAGTATGTGGGGGAGACCGAGCGCCAGATCCGCCTCGTCTTCCAGCGCGCCCGGGAGAAGGCGGCCGAGGGCGTCCCGGTCATCGTGTTCTTCGACGAGATGGACTCGCTCTTTCGCACCCGCGGCAGCGGCATCAGCTCGGACATGGAGTCGACGGTCGTCCCTCAGCTGCTGGCGGAGATCGACGGCGTGGAGGCGCTGCGCAATGTCATCGTGATCGGTGCGTCCAACCGGGAGGACCTCATCGACCCGGCGATCCTGAGGCCTGGGCGCCTCGACGTGAAGATCAAGATCGAGCGGCCGGACGAGCAGGCGGCCGAGCAGATCTTCGGCCGCTATCTGACGACCGACCTGCCGCTCGACCCCGACGACGTGAAGGGGCTCGGCGGTGGCGAGGCCGACAAGGCGGTGAAGGCGATCATCGAGCGAACCGTGGCCGAGATGTACCGCGCCGACCCTGAGAACCGCTTCCTCGAGGTCACCTACCAGAACGGCGACAAGGAGATCCTCTACTTCAAGGACTTCTCATCGGGCGCCATGATCGAGAACATCGTGCGGCGGGCGAAGAAGCTGGCGATAAAGCGGGCTATCGCCGGTGAAGGCAGGGGCATCCGCCTCGGGGACATGCTCGAGTCGATCAAGCAGGAGTACAAGGAGAACGAGGATCTGCCCAATACGACGAACCCCGACGACTGGGCGAAGATCTCCGGCAAGAAGGGCGAGCGCATCGTTTACGTTCGCACGCTCATCGGCGAGGGCGAAGAGGAGCGCGGGGGCAGAGCGATCGAGCGTGTCGGGACCGGACAGTACCTCTGAGCCGCCGGCCGGGCTCTCGGTGCCTGCTTGCACGAGACCGCGCAGCCGGCGTCTCGGCACCTGAGCGGGCGAGGATGCGGCATCGTCACCCGAGCGGTGGGGTAGCGTCCGAACGTGGCCATCGCGAAGGTTTGCGGCATCGAGACCGAGTACGGCGTGCTCGTCGTCTCGCCCGACGAGATGAGCCCTACGACCGCGTCCTCGCTCCTCATCAACGCGTACGTCGCCCGGCTGGAGCGCAAGATCGGATGGGACTTCGAGGACGAGTCGCCGCAGCTCGACGCCCGCGGCTTTGCCCGCGAGGGCTCCATGCCGCCCGAGGTCGAGACGCACCTCGTGAACGCCGTCCTCACGAACGGCGCCCGGTACTACGTCGACCACGCCCACCCGGAGTACTCCACGCCGGAGTGCTCCACTCCGCTCGAGGTCGTGCTCCACGACCGCGCCGGGGAGGTCGTCCTCCGACGCTCCATGGAGGCGGCGAAGCGTCTCTTGCCGCCCGGAGACGAGATCATCGTCCACAAGAACAACTCGGACGGCAAGGGCAACTCCTACGGCTGCCACGAGAACTACCTGCTGGACAGGCAGCTGCCCTTTGCCCGTGTCGTGCAGCGCCTCACACCGCACCTCGTCACGCGCCAGGTTTACTGCGGAGCCGGCAAGGTGGGCCAGGAGAACGGTGCGGACCCGGGCTCGCCGGTCCGCTTCCAGATCAGCCAGCGGGCCGACTTCTTCGAAGAGGAGGTCGGCCTCGAGACCACGCTCAAGCGGCCGATAATCAACACCCGCGACGAGCCGCATGCCGACCCGCAGAAGTACCGCAGGCTGCACGTCATCGTCGGTGACGCCAACCTGTCGGAGGTGGCGACCTTCCTCAAGGTCGGGGTGACCGCCATCGTGCTGGCCATGATCGAGGACGACTTCGACGCCGGGCGGGATCTCACGCTCGCGTCGCCTGTCGCCGCCATCCGAGGCGTCTCTCACGACCCGGGGCTCGACGCTCTCGTCGAGCTTGCCTCCGGAGCCCGGCTGACCGCCGTCGACCTCCAGTGGGAGCTGCACGGGCTGGCACGCAAGTATGCCGAGGAGCGCGGGCTCGAGTTCGTCGGCGGCGAGGAGGCGGGATCGATGGTCCTCGACCGCTGGGAGCGCGTGCTGCAGGGCCTTGAGACCGAGCCGGAGTCGCTCGCCGGAGAGGTCGATTGGATCGCCAAGAAGCGTCTCGTCGACGGGTACCGCGAGCGGCACCGTCTCGAGTGGTCTGACCAGCGCCTCAACGCGCTCGACCTGCAGTATCACGACCTGCGCCCGGAGAAGTCGTTGTTCGCGAGGCTCGACATGGAGCGACTCGTCGCCGAGCCGGCCGTCGAGCGCGCCGTGACCGAACCGCCCGAGACGACGAGGGCATACTTTCGAGGGAGGTGCCTTGCGATGTTCTCGGCCGCGATCGTCGCCGCCAACTGGGACTCGGTGGTGTTCGACGTTGGCCATGACCCGCTGAGACGGGTGCCCATGATGGAACCGCTCCGAGGGACGGCGAAGCATGTCGCTACGCTTTTCGAAGAGTGCGAGGGCCCGGCCGAGCTGCTGAGGCGGCTGGGGTCGTAGGAGAAGTACAGATGGCAGAACGCGAGCAGAAGCGCCGCCCGGCGCAACGTGACGAGCCGACCGTCGAGGAGGAGGCCCCGGCCTCGAGCGAACGCGGTGAGCGCCTCAAGGCCGAGATAGACGACCTTCTCGACGAGATCGACGAGGTCCTAGAGGACAACGCCGAGGAGTTCGTTCGCAACTACGTCCAGAAGGGAGGCCAGTGACGCTCAGGCGGTGCGGTGTGCCACGATGAGCCTTCCCTTCTTCCCGGCCGGATCAGACCCAGGGCCCAGCTTCGTGGAGCTGGTTCGTCGGCAGGCTGGCATGCCCTTCCCCGGGTTTCGGTCGGCCGGCGGCGAGCCGATCGCACGGGCGCCGGGCAGTGTCGCAAGGGGGTCGCCGCCCCTCCCCGGCGTGGCCGAGGGGACGACGATCGTTGCGCTGCGCTACGCGGACGGGGTCGTCGTGGCTGGTGACCGCCGGGCGACGGAGGGCCATTCGATCGCCCATCGCGGCATCGAGAAGGTCTTTCCCGCCGACAGGTACTCGGCGGTCGCGATCGCCGGCGTCGCCGGGCCCGCCATCGAGATGGTTCGCCTCTTCCAGACCCAGCTCGAGCACTATGAGAAGGTGGAGGGCACGACTCTCTCACTCGAGGGCAAGGCGAACCAGCTCGCCCAGATGGTGCGTGCCAACTTGCCGATGGCGATGGAGGGCCTGGCGGTCGTGCCGCTCTTCGCCGGCTACGACCAGCGCAGGCGCCTCGGGCGGATCTTCTCGTTCGATCTGGCGGGCGGCCGCTACGAGGAGCTGGAGTTCCACGCGAGCGGATCGGGTGGGCGCGACGCCAAGACAACGGTCAAGCTCGGTTTCCACGACGCCATGTCCGCCGACGAGGGCGTCGAGCTCGCCGTGAAGGCGCTTTACGAGGCTGCCGACGAGGACTCCGCCACTGGGGGACCCGATCCGCTGCGCGGGATCTATCCGGTCGTGGCCGTCGTGGACGAGGACGGCTACCGGCGCTTGACGGAGGCCGACGTCGCCGAGCGCTTCGCACGAGTCCTCGAGACACAGAGGACCCGCGCCATAGGAGGTGCGGGGTCGTGACGATGCCCTTCTACGTGGCGCCCGAGCAGGTGATGAAGGACCGGGCCGAGTATGCCCAGAAAGGCATCGCCCGCGGCAGGGCGCTCGTCGCTGCGACATATGACTGCGGGATCCTCATCGTGGCCGAGAACCCGTCTCGCAGCCTGCACAAGATCAGCGAGATCTACGACAGGGTGGCGTTCGCGGGCGTCGGCAAGTACAACGAGTTCGACCAACTGCGGGTTGCCGGCGTACGCCACGCCGACACCAAGGGTTATGCCTACTCACGCGAGGACGTCGACGCGAGATCGCTCGCCAACCTCTACGCGCAGTACTTGGGCCAGGTGTTCACCCACGAGATGAAGCCGCTCGAGGTCGAGATCCTCGTGACCGAGCTCGACCCCGTCGACGGCGCGCACCAGCTTTACCACATCGCCTACGACGGGACGGTGGTCGACGAGGAGGGTTACACCGTGCTCGGTGGCGATGCCGACACGATCTCGGCGTCCCTCGGCGCGTCGTTTCGCAGCGGATGGACCCTCGCCGAGGCGTTGCGCGAGTGCATCCGGGCGCTCGCCGGACCCGAGCGGACACTCGGCATCGATGATCTCGAGTCCGCCGTGCTCGAGCAGGGTGCCGACAGGCGTGCATTCCGTAGACTGCAGAATGGCGAGCTGGAGGTGCTGCTCGCAAGGGGCGTCGGCGAGGAGCCGGCCGGAGAGGTCGAGGACCGGGTCGCCGCTCGTGGGACCGATGAGACGGCCGCCGTGGCGGAGCGGTCGCGAGGTGGGGGAGCGCTTCCCGTGGCAGCCGACTCTGGAGACGGCTGAGCTGGCGGAAGGCTGAGCCCGCCCCGGGAGAAGCCCGGTGCGCGGGCAAGCGCCTCAGGCTCCGGCTGCCACCACGGCGACGATCACGAGCAGGATCGCGACGCAGATCACGGTGGCGGCGGCCAGCCCTCGAAGGTAGGTGCGCTCGGCGTCGGGGCTGTCGTGCGGCTCGGCGCCGAGGCTGTCGTCCGGCTCGGCGTCGGTGGCGAAAGCCTCCTCCACGGCATCGGCGAGCAGGATCTCTCTTGCGAGCTCAAGCTGATCGGCCTGGACCCAGACTCCGACGAGCCCCTGCAGTGGGTAGGGGCCCTCCGACAGCCCGCGGAGCTCTACCAGCACGCCCTCCGCACCGAGGCGTGCCGCCAGGACCCGTCCGTGGAACGAGCCCGACACCGATGTGAGGTGCTGCATCCGACCGGATGGCGGCATACGGACCGAGGCTACCGTTGGCCGGGATGGAGCGCAGGATCTTCGGTCTCGAGAACGAGTACGGCGTCACCTGCACGCTTCGTGGCCAGCGGCGACTCAGCCCCGACGAGGTGGCGAGATACCTGTTCCGACGAGTCGTCAGCTGGGGGCGTTCGAGCAACGTCTTCCTCGAGAACGGTGCCCGGCTCTACCTCGACGTGGGGAGCCACCCGGAGTACGCGACGCCCGAGTGCGACTCGATAGAGGACCTCGTCACCCACGACAAGGCGGGCGAACGGATCCTCGAGAGCCTGGTCCGCTCGGCGGAAGCGCGCCTGAGGGACGAAGGCATCAGGGGAGTCGTCTACCTGTTCAAGAACAACACCGACTCGGCCGGCAACTCCTACGGCTGTCATGAGAACTACCTGACGAGCAGGCGGGACGACTTCTCGCACTACGCGCAGGTGCTGATCCCCTTCTTCGTCAGCCGTCAGATCTACGCCGGTGCCGGCAAGGTCCTCCAGACGGCGCGGGGGGCGATGTTCTGCCTCTCACAGCGTGCCGAGCACATCTGGGAGGGCGTCTCCTCGGCGACGACCCGGTCGCGCCCGATCATCAACACCCGCGACGAGCCGCACGCCGACGCGGAGCGTTTCAGGCGCCTCCATGTGATCGTCGGCGACTCGAACATGAGCGAGTACGCCACCTTCTTGAAGGTGGGCGCGACGAGCATCCTGCTGCGCATGCTCGAGGAACCCGGTGTCGTGCTGCGCGACCTCACCCTCGAGGACCCGATCCGGGCGATCCGCGAGATCAGCCACGACATCACCTGCAGGCGGGTCGTGCGCCTCGCGAACGGCAGGGAGGCGAGCGCGCTCGACATCCAGAAGGAGTACCTCGGGCGAGCGATCCGCTACGACCGTCAACGCGGCCTGCCGCCCCTCGAGCACAGGGCCCTCGAGATGTGGCAGCACTGCGTGGAGGGCATCGAGAAGGACCCCCTCAGCCTCGAGAGGGAGTGCGACTGGGTGATGAAGCACCGCCTCGTAGAGGCCTTCCGGCAGCGTCACCAACTCCCGCTCGGGCACCCGCGGGTGGCCCTTCTCGACCTTCAGTATCACGACGTCGACAGCAGGAGGGGCATCTTCTACCTCCTCCAGCGCCAGGGGGGGGCCGAGCGGGTGACGACCGATGAAGCGATTGCCAGCGCGATGGAGTACCCGCCGGAGACGACACGGGCCCGCTTGAGGGGTGAGTTCATCCGCAAGGCGAAAGAGCGCCGCCGTGATTTCACCGTCGACTGGGTGCACCTCAAGCTCAACGATCAGACTCAGCGAACTGTGCTCCTGAAGGACCCGTTCCGCTCCCACGACGAGCGCGTGGAGCGTCTGATCGAAGCGATCTGAGCACGCACCTGCTCCCATGTAACCTCGCCGGGATGACCGATGCCCCGGTGCCCGGAGCCGACGCGCCCGTGCTGGCGAGCGACGCGGGCCATGGCGTCGTCCTCGTCGTCTTGCATCGCCTGTCTCTGCCGATGTCTGAGCACCGTGCCCTTCGAGACGCCTGAAGACGACGGGACCCCGCCAGCTGCGGCGCCGCCGGGCCGCCGTCACGGCCCGACCAGGCGCAGAGCGCACCAGCGGCGGCGGTGGGCGAGCTGGGGGGTCGTGGTGGTCGTCGCCGCGCTCGTCGCGCTGCTCCTGCGGCTCTTCGTGGTTCAGACCTTCTACGTTCCGAGCGGGTCGATGGAGCCGACGCTCATGCCCGGCGATCGGATGCTCGTGCTGAAGTTGGGCTACAGCCTGCAGCGCGGGGCGATCGTCGTGTTCGGGCATCCGCCGAAGGAGACACCGGGCATGTGCAGCGGCTCGGGCAACGACGACCTCGTCAAGCGGATCATCGGGCTGCCGGGCGAGACGATCTCGTCGCGGGGCAACACCGTCTACATAAACGGCCAGCCGCTGAGCGAGCCGTGGCTGCCGAAGGGCCAGCAGCTGGGGGAGCAGATCACGCCCCAGAAGATCCCCGCCGGGGAGTACTTCATGATGGGCGACAACCGCACCGACTCCTGCGACTCCCGCAGGTGGGGGCCTATTCCCGCGAGCCTCATCGTCGGCCGGGTCTTCCTCATCGTGTGGCGTGACGGTCATCCCGACTTCAAGGTTCTCTGAGCACAACGGACCGCGACGGCGGCCACCGGTACACTGCGGCTAATGGGCGGCCTCGATCCCGCCAAGCTCCTCATGATCCTGCTCGTCGCCGTGATCGTCGTCGGGCCGGAGCGGCTGCCGCGCGCCGCCCGGCAGCTCGGCGCGATGTGGCGTGAGCTCACCAAGATGCGCGAGAGGCTCGAGGAGGAGGTACGGAGCGCCCTGCCCGATCTCGAGCTGCCGAGCATCCCGATGCTGCCAAAGCGGGGCATCACCGGGTACCTCACCTCGATGATGACGAGCGCGGCCCCGGGCGCCGAAGCCGGCGGCATGCTTCCAGGCGATGTCCTCGACGGGGCAGGCTCGACGGACGAGGAGGCTCTCGGGACCGCGATGCTCGGTTGGGTGAGCTCGCCCAGCGAGGGACAGGTACGCGAAGCATTGCCGGCGGGCTGGAACGTCGTCGGTGCGCCCGCTCCGGGCTATGCCAGCGGTTCGCTGCTGCCGCCGGTGCCCTCCGTGGTCGCAGCCGCGCCGCTCAGCGCGGAAGGAGAGCTGAGCTTCGACGAGCCAGGCTGGAACTGACGGCAGCCCGATACCGATGGTCGCGCGGGCATTGAGGAGGCACCCCGAAGCGAGGGGGACAAAGCCGTCTCCGAACGCCATGACGCTCTTCGAGCACTTGGCGGAGCTGCGCAGGCGCCTCATCGTCAGCATCGTCGCCTTCGTTCTCGGCGCGGTCGTCTGCTACGCCGTCTACAACCACATCCTCAACTTCCTTCGCGGCCCGTACTGCAAGGCCCTGCACCGCCACATCTGCCCCGACTTCGTCATAACGGCGCCGCTGCAGGGCTTCTCGGCTCGGCTCGACCTGTCGGCGCTCGGCGGCCTCGTGATCGCACTGCCGATCATCCTCTGGGAGCTCTGGCAGTTCGTCACGCCCGGCCTCAAGGCGAGCGAGAAACGCTACGCCGTGCCGTTCGTGTTCGCGACGATCCTGCTTTTCGTGGCGGGCGCCTTCGTGGCCTACGAGATGTTCCCGAGGGGGATGGGGTTTCTCATCCATTCCGCCGGATCGTCGGTCCAGCCCTTCATCACCGTGCAGAGCTACGTCTCGCTGATCTCGGTCCTGCTCCTCGTGTTCGGGATCGCTTTCGAGTTCCCGGCCGTGCTCGTCGCCCTGGAGCTGGCCGGCGCCATAACGCCGAGGGCCCTCAGCAAGTTCCGGCGCTTTGCCATCCTCATCATCGTGGTAGTGGCCGCACTCATCACTCCGAGCGCCGATCCGTTCTCGATGTTCGCCCTCGCCACCCCGCTCTACCTCTTCTACGAGGGCTCGATCCTCATCGGGCGACTGCTCGGCAAGTGAGCGGGCCGCAGGCGGCTGCCTCCTCCCGGGACAGCTTCATTGCGGAGCACCCCTTCCCGCTCGACCGCTTCCAGCTGGAGGCCCTCGACACCCTCGATTCAGGTCACTCGGTGCTGGTCACGGCTCCGACCGGCGCCGGCAAGACCGTGGTGGCCGAGTACGCGGTGCACCTGGCGCTCGCGAAGGGCGTGAAGGCCTTCTACACCACGCCGCTCAAGGCTCTGTCGAACCAGAAGTACGGGGACCTGGCGCGCCGTCACGGGTCTGAGAGAGTGGGGCTGTTGACGGGGGACAACTCGATCAACGGCGACGCGCCCATCGTCGTCATGACCACCGAGGTCCTTCGCAACATGATCCACTCCGAGCGCTCCAGCCTCGCAAGCCTTGGCTACGTCGTCCTCGACGAGGTGCACTTCCTCGAGGACCGCTACCGGGGCGGCGTCTGGGAGGAGGTCATCCTCGGGGCGCCTCCCGAGGTGATCCTCGTCGCGCTGTCGGCGACCGTAGCCAACGGGGTCGAGCTGGCCTCATGGATCAGGCAGGTACGTGGCGGCACCGCCATAGTCGAGGAGACTCGGCGTCCCGTCGAGCTGGTCAATCTCTTCGCCATCGGTGACCGCTCCAGCGAGAGCGTCCGGCTCTTGCCAACCTTCGTCGACGGAAGGCCGAACCGGGAGGCCATCGAGCTCGATGAGCTGCTGATGCGTCACGGGCCACCGCCGGACAGGTCCGGCTCCCGGGTCCGGCCCACCTTCGGGGGCAGTGCCCGGAGGGTGCGGGCTCGTACCTACCGCCCGAAACGCAGCGAAGTCGTCGAGACGCTGCACGAGGCGTCCCTCCTGCCGGCCATCTACTTCGTCTTCTCTCGGGCGGGCTGCGACGACGCCGTGCGCTACTGCCTTGAGTACGGGCTGCGTCTCACCTCGCCCGAGGAGCGCGTGGCGATCCGCCAACTCGTCGAAGGGCACGTCGACGCCCTCTCCGACGAAGACCTCGCAGTGCTCGGTTACGGCCGTTTCGTCGCGGCGCTCGAGGCAGGGATCGCCTCACACCACGCCGGCCTCGTCCCGCCGTTCCGGGAGGCGGTGGAGGCCTGCTTCAGCGAGGCCCTCGTAAAGGTGGTCTTCGCCACCGAGACGCTCGCGCTCGGCATCAACATGCCGGCACGGGCAGTCGTCATCGAGGATCTCACCAAGTACGCCGGGGCGGGGCACGTGGAACTGACCCCGAGCGAGTACACCCAGCTCACGGGCAGGGCGGGTCGACGCGGCATCGACGAGGTTGGCTATGCCGTCGTGCTGGCATCTTCGTTTCACACCTTCGGGGACGTGGCGCGCCTCGCCGGCGCGCCGGGCCGTGCGCTCACATCGTCGTTCCGCCCGACCTACAACCTGGCGATCTCGCTCGTGCGGCGTTTCGACCGTACAGAGGCTCGCAGGATGGTGACCTCGTCGTTCGCGCAGTACCTGTCCGACGAGGACCTCGGGCACGAGCTCGACGCGGTGCTCGAGGTCCTGGTCGGGCGCGGCTACGTGCGGGGATGGCAGGTGACGGCGCGAGGTGAGACGCTGGCCGGGATCTACCACGAGGCCGACCTGCTCATCGCCGAGTCGCTGGCGGCAGGGCTGCTCGACGGTCTCGAGCCGGCGGCGCTCGCGGCCGTCGTCTCCTCGTTCTGCTACGAGGCGCGCCGCGGGCGGGAGGGCACCCTCGCAGCACCTCTCGGGACGGTGGCGCGAAGGATCGAGGGGATCGCAGAGCTGTCCAAAGGGCTTGGCGAGTCCGAGCGGGCCGCCGGGCTGCCTGTGACTCGAGGAGCAGATCCAGGCTTCGCAGCGCTGGTGCGTGACTGGGCGAGGGGCCGGGAGCTGCGCCAGGTGCTCGCCGGGGGCCTTGCCGGCGGCGGGAGCTCCAGGCGGCCGGCGATGACCGGCGGCGACTTCGTGCGGAACATGAAGCAGGTCATCGATCTTCTCCGCCAGCTCGCGTCGGTCGCGCCGGGAGAGGAGACCCGGACCTCGGCCCGCAGGGCAGTGTCGCGGCTGTTGCGCGGCGTCGTGGCGGCGTCGTCGACAGTC
>JAKATT010000101.1 GCA_021818615.1 Actinomycetes bacterium
GGGGGCGGGAGCGGGGCCGGGGCGGGCTTCTTGGCCCGGGCAGGGGCCGGTGCCGGGGCCGGGGGCGGGAGCGGGGCCGGGGCGGGCTTCTTGGCCCGGGCAGGGGCCGGCGCCGGGGGCGGGAGCGGGGGCGGGGCGGGCTTCTTGGCCCGGGCCCGGGCAGGGGCCGGGGCCACCTCCGCCGCGGGCGCGTCTGTCGGAGCCAGTACGCTGGCGGCTCCGACCCTGCCAGGCGACTCCTTCTCGGCAGAGGCCATGAGCGTCTTCTTCGCCTTCTTGACGGGTGCCGTCGTCGTCGCCCGGGCGGACTTCTTCGCGAGGCGCAGCTCGGCGGCGATCATGTCCTCACTCGGCCGACCGGAGACGACCGCGACGCCAGGGAGCGCCAGCTCGACACCACGCCGCTGCGGGTCTAGAGCCGTGACGACGAAACGGCGGTGCTCGCCGCGCTTCAGCATTTCGCGAGCAGACCGCGGCGCCGGGACGGCGAGGTTGGCGAGCGGCACATAGCACTGGGTACCCGCAGCCATGACGACCGCACCGTGCGATGTGTAGCTGTCCACCTGTCCATCGACCTCCGTTCCGAGCGGGTGATCGGCGATGAAGGAGATGAATGAGAGCGGGTCGTTGACAGCGGCCGGTGCGCAGGGCGCCCGGTGCCGTTCCCCGCGGCTGCCTTCGGGTCCCTTGGCATGCTCGCCCCACTTGGCCGGCTGTGGTCGAGGAGGCGAGACCGCTTCCTTCGTGGCGGCAGCGATCGCCTTCGAGATCTTCTTCTTCGCCCGTTCCTCGTCTCGCACGGCCCTCTTGCTCTGCGACCCGCGCACCGGGGTTCGCGGAGAGAAGATCCAGCCAACGCCTGGAACTGGCGTCGCCCCCATGAGCCTCCCCCGCTCGAACAGCCAGGGATGCTCACCGTGGAACTCCTGGAACGAGTCGTTCGAGAGCGCCGTACCGTCGACCTTCTCGGCCACTCGTAGGAGGAAGGCGTCACCACGGCCGACAGCACCTGCCGGCGGGTGCACGTAATCGCCCTCGAGCGCTGCTCTCTCGAAACGTTCGAGCTCTGACGGGTCGATCCGGTGCGAGAACGTGGCGTCGACGATGACGGTGACTTCGGAGTCCGGGTACTCCCGCCTCAGCTCCGCCACCGCTTCCTCGAGCTGGGCGAGCGACGGTTGTGAACGCCCCTCGGTTGCGATGTTGGACCCGTCGACGACGATGTGCTGAGAGGCCATGTGCCACGTAGTCAAGCACCTCGCGCAGCAGAGGGCGTGCCGGAGAGCGCAGACGCCGACCCGTCCCGGCGAACGACGCCCTCTTCGTCGACGACCTCGGCGTCAACTTGAAGCCGGCCCGTGGGCTCGGCACGCGAACGGTCAGGTTCGCCAGCGAGGACGAGGCGGTCGCCGAGCTCGAGCAGGTGCTGCGGCTGGCGCTCCTCTAGCCAGGCAGCCCGGCGCCGACCGAGCGCTCCAGCAGCTCGCTCAGCTCGAAGTGATGGACTGTCGCCGACCCGGTCGCCGGGCTGCCCGACACCGGCCTTGCGACGTGGACGAGCCTGGCGCGCCCCCGAAGGACCTGATGGAGCCAGCCGTGCACGTAATTCCAGGCGCCCATGTTCTCCGGCTCCTCTTGTAGCCAGACAACCTTCTCGACGCGCGGGTAACGCTCGAGCACCGAGAGCAGTTCTGCCTCGGGCCAGGGGTGGAGCTGCTCGACCCTCACCACGGCCGTCGGGGCGCCCAGCTCGTCGCGACGTGCGGCGGCGTCGTAGGCGACTTTGCCGCTGCAGAGCACGACCGTTGTCACTCCCTCGGCGGCCACTGTCCCCAAGAGCGCGGCCGGGTCGTCGAGCACCGCTTCGAAACCCCCTTCGACGAGGCCGCCCACGCGAGACCGCGCCACTCTCGCCCTCAAGAGCGACTTCGGCGTCATCACGACGAGCGGGCGCCGGATGGCGCGCTGGACCTGCGCACGCAGCAAGTGGAAGTACTGCGAGGCCGTCGTCGGCTGGGCGACCGTCATGTTGCCGGCAGCGCAGAGCTCGAGGAAGCGCTCGAGACGGGCTGAGGAGTGCTCTGGTCCCTGCCCCTCGTAGCCGTGCGGCAGCAGCATCACAAGGCCCGACTGCTGTCCCCACTTCTCGCCGGCGGCCACGACGAAGTTGTCGATGACGATCTGAGCACCGTTCACGAAGTCGCCGAACTGGGCCTCCCAGGCGACGAGCGAACCCGATGACTCGACCGAGTACCCGTACTCGAAACCGAGCGCGGCATACTCGGAGAGGAGCGAGTCGTAGATACGAAACGCACTGGGGCGGGCGTTCTCGAAGCCGGGGCGCCCCGCGAGCAAGGCGAGCGGGACGTGCTCCGAGCCGGTGTCGTAGTCGACGAGAACTGAATGGCGCTGGCTGAAAGTTCCCCGGCGCGTGTCCTGCCCGGCGACGCGCACGCCGGCGCCCTCGGCCAGCAGGCTGCCGAAAGCGAGTGCCTCTGCAAGCGCCCAGTCGACCTCGCCGCTCGCGTACATCTCCGCACGCTGGCGCAACTGCCTTGCGAGCTTCGGGTGCACTGTGAAACCCGCCGGCACCTCGTGCAACACCTCCGAGATGGCGTCCAGCCGGTCGCGTTGAACACCGGTCGGGACGCTCGAGAGCGCAGGGACCTCGATTGCCTCGGAGCGCCTCAGCTTCTCGATCTTCAGAGGGGCGCTCGCCCGCGTCTCGTCGAGGGCCTGCTGCAGTCGCTTGGAGAAGTCGTCGAGCGCCGCCTCCGCCTCCTCGATCGTGATGTCGCCGCGCTTCACGAGCGACTCTGTATAGAGCTTGCGCACCGAACGGTGCTGTTCGATCGCGCGGTACATGAGCGGCTGGGTGTAGCTCGGGTCGTCCCCCTCGTTGTGGCCGTGCAGCCGGTAGCAGACGAGGTCGATCACCACGTCCTTGTGGAACCTCTGGCGAAAGGCGACCGAAAGACGGGCGACGCGCACGCATGCCTCGGGGTCGTCCCCGTTCACATGGAAGATCGGCGCCTGGGTCGTCTTCGCCACATCGGTCGGGTAGAGCGACGACCGAGCGGCTTCGACCGGGGTGGTGAAGCCGAGCTGGTTGTTGATGACGAGGTGGATCGTGCCGCCGGTCCGGTAGCCGTGCAGCTGGGAGAGCTCGAGCGTCTCGGCCACGACACCCTGCCCGGCAAAGGCGGCATCGCCGTGGATGAGGACCGGGAGCACCGGGAAGCTCCCGAGATCGGGGTGCTGGTCCTGGCGGGCCCGGGCCATGCCCTCGACTACGGGGTCCACCGCCTCGAGGTGCGACGGGTTCGAGGCGAGCGTGACCGGAAGCTCGCGGCCGTCGCGGCTCGAGAACTTGCCGTTCGCGCCCTTGTGGTACTTGACGTCGCCCGAGCCCTGCACGCTCTCGGGGTCGAGGTTGCCCTCGAACTCGGCGAAGATCTCGCCGTAGGACTTGCCGACGATATTGGCGAGGACGTTTAGGCGCCCCCGGTGCGCCATGCCGAGCACAGCCTCGTCGATGCCCGAACGGACAGCCTCGTCGAGCACCGCGTCGAGAAGCACGATGGCGGACTCGGCGCCCTCGAGCCCGAAGCGCTTCTGGCCGATGTAGCGGGTGTGCAGGAAACGCTCGAAGGCCTCGGCAGCGTTCAGCCGTTCGAGCACATGGCGCTGCTCGTCTGCTTCGACCGAGGTGGGCGCGCCTTCCACGTGCTGCTGGATCCAGGCCTTCTGCTCGGGGTCCTGGATGTGCATGTACTCGATCCCGACGGTCCGGCAGTAGGCGTCGCGCAGGATCCCGAGGATCCGGCCGAGGTGGAGCTCGGTCTCGCCGGCCAGACCGTCCGTGACGAACTGACGCTCGAGGTCGAAGACGGTGAGGCCATAGCTGAGAGGGTCGAGCTCCCTGTGCAGCTTCGGCGCATGCTGGCTGAGCGGGTCGAGATCTGCGATCAGATGGCCTCGCACCCTGTACATGTTGATGAGCTGCTGGACGGCCGCCTGCTTGACCAGGCGGCCTCGCTCTCTCTCCACCCCGCTGAAAGGGTTGACGTCCTGGTGCCAGCGCGCAGGCTCGTAGGGAACGTGCAACGAGTCGAAGAGCTCGTCGTAGAAACCTCTGCCGCCGACGAGCAGCTCGTGCACTCGGGTGAGGAACAGCCCGGACTCTGCCCCCTGGATGATCCGGTGGTCGTAGGTGGACGTGAGCGTGACGACCTTCGAGAGCCCGAGCTCGACGAGTGCACCAGGGTCGGCTGCCGCGTACTCGGCCGGGTAGGCAAGCGAGCCGATGCCGATGATCGCCCCTTGGCCCGGCATCAGCCTCGGCACCGACTGGGTGGTACCAAGGGTTCCTGGGTTCGTGATCGTCGCGGTCACCCCGGCGAAGTCGTCGACTGACAGCTTGTTGGACCGCACCTTGCGGACGAGGTCCTCGTAGGCATGGAGGAACCCGGCGAAGCTGAGCTCGTCTGCCGACCGGATGCATGGCACGACGAGCGAGCGCGACCCGTCGGAACGCTCGATGTCGACGGCGATCCCGAGACCGACGTGCTCGTGGCGGATGACGCCAGGTGAAGAGCTGCCGTCCAGGTCGGCGACGAACGATGAGTTGAGAGCCGGCACCGCCTTCAGCGCCTTTACGATCGCCCAGCCGATGAGGTGCGTGAAGCTCACCTTGCCGCCGGTCGTACGGGCCAGATGGTTGTTGATGATCAGGCGGTTGACTTCGAGGAGCTTGGCCGGCACGGGGTGGACGCTCGTCGCGGTCGGTACGCTGAGGGACTCGCGCATGTTCTCGGCGATACGCGCCGCCACTGCACGAAGGGGCGTGGCCTCGTCCGCGTTGCCGCTCGGCGCCGGGGCTTGGGCCGGCGGGGATTGCGGATCACCGGGCTCTTGGCGGGCGGCTGCGGCAGGGGCGACGGTCAGGCCAGCCCGGCCGTCGGGTGGCGATGCGGCCGAGGACCTGGCTGCCACAGGAGCTGCACCGCCGGCGTGCGGTTCCATGCCCGGCACCTCGCTCGCCGCCACCTGCGCACGGCTGCGATAGTCGGCGAAGAACTCCCGCCAGCTCTCGCTCACCGACGTCGGGTCGGCCAGGTAGGCCTCGTACATCTCCTCGACAAGCCATGCGTTCGCCCCGTAAGCCCCTGCAGCACCGCCTCTTGCTGGGTCACCCGGCACGATGGGGCAGCCTACCGTTCCTACCCGAATTCCACGTCGGCGTCCCGCCACCCGGATGGCCGCTGCTGGCCCGTCCGCAGGGCTCTGCTGCCTTGTCCCATTCGGGGCGAAAGCTCGCTAGCCTCGAGTCATAGAGCATCTTTCAAAGCCGGCGACAAGGGTCGTTGTCAGGCTGGTCGAGCCGGGGAACGCTGTATCGTGCATGCACTGCGGGGCGCAGATCAAGTTCGCCGCCCGCAGCCATCCCCGCCAGGTGATCGCGAACGTCTACGACGACGGAGTCTGGCAGCGCGTCGAGCACTACCACGAGGAGTGCTACCTCGAGGCGGGTGAGCCGTTCGGCAGCGCCGGCGAGCCGGAGCGGCGCGGGTAGAGCTGATCGACATGGATGCGCATACCGGGAGCCGGCTCGACGGCCTGCTGGTCGATGAGCTCGCGAGTGACGCCGGCGACGACGCCCCCGTCGTCGTGCTCGTGCACGGAACGATGGACCGGCACTCGAGCTTCGCCCGCCTACGCTCCCGGCTGATGGCGACATGCCGGGTCGTCTCCTACGACCGGCGCGGCTACGCCGGCTCGCGCGCCGCAGAGCCTCCGGCGAGCTCGATCACCGACCACGTCGCCGATCTCGAGGCCGTCATCGCCGGCCGCCGGTGCACCCTGCTCGGCCACAGCTACGGGGGTAGCGTCGTGCTCGCGCTCGCTGCACAACGCCCCGACCTCACCGGCGCCGCCGTCGTCTACGAGCCCCCGCTCCCCTGGCTCGACTGGTGGCCGAGGACCGACCCATCCGACGGCCCGGTCTTCGACGGCTCCGACCCGCGTGCCGCGGCCGAGGAGTTCCTCGCCCGCACCATCGGGCGGCACCGCTACGAGCGGCTCCCGCTCAAGACCCGCGAGGAGGTAGTCCTCGACGGCGACGCCCT
This sequence comes from Actinomycetes bacterium, assembly GCA_021818615.1. Classification (GTDB taxonomy): domain Bacteria; phylum Actinomycetota; class Acidimicrobiia; order Acidimicrobiales; family Bog-793; genus JAKATT01. Next base: position 6,129 of record JAKATT010000101.1, read on the forward strand.
CGTCGCCGAGATGCGCGCGATCCAGCGCGACCCTGCTCCCTTCGAGCCGGCGGCCATAACCCGGCCAGTGCTCGTCGTCCGAGGAAGCGACACGTCCGAGCGTCACCGGCTCGGCACCGACTGGCTGGCCGCCCGGCTTCCGGCGGCGTCGCTGCACACCCTGGGCGGCGCCGGCCACGGCGGGCACCAGAGCCACCCCGCCGAGCTTGCCCGCATCGTGGCCACCGCCGTGACGCTCGCCTCCGACCCGGCGGCGGACAGGCCGCCCGAAACGCTCTAGGAGAACAAGATGAGAGTCCTCGTCACAGGAGCGTCAGGGTACATCGGCAGGGCGCTCGCCGGCGCGCTCGCCGCACGGGGTGACGAAGTCGTCACCGTCACCCACCGGCCACCGCTACCCGGCCAGGTCGGTGTGAACCTCGGCGAACGGCGCCTCGACACGAGCCGCATGCCCGCGGGCCGGCTCGGAGAGGTGGACACAGCCGTCCACCTCGCCGGCACGCCCATCGTCGCTCGCTGGACCTCCCGGCGGCGCGAGGAGATCCGCGCCAGCCGCATCGCCCTCGGCGACATCCTCGCGAGGGCGCTCGTCTCCCTCGAGCCACCACCTGGCGTCCTCGTGACCGGGAGCGCCATCGGCTACTACGGCGAGCGCGGCGAGGAGGAGCTCGACGAGGGGTCGCCGCCGGGCAACGGCTTCCTGGCAGAGGTCTGCCGGGCGTGGGAGGACGCTGCCACGCCCGCGCGGGAGGCAGGCATCCGAGTCGTCGCGCTGCGCACCGGCGTCGTCCTTGGACAGTGCGGCGGTGCGCTCGGCCCGCAGCTGCCGATCTTCCGCCTCGGTCTCGGGGGCCGCCTCGGTGCCGGTCGGCAATGGACGAGCTGGGTATCGCTCGCCGACGAGGTGCGGATGATCCTGTTCGCGCTCGACACCGCCTCTGTCTCCGGCCCGATCAACGCGACGTCGCCGAACCCCGTGCGCAATGCCGAGCTCGCGGCCGCGCTCGGCAGGGCACTGCACAAGTCCGCACCCTTCGCGGTCCCCCCGCTCGTGCTCGAGCTCGCGCTCGGGCGAGGGCCTGCCCGCGAGATGCTGCTCGTCAGCCAGCGGGTCCGACCCGCCCGTCTCGAGCAGGCTGGCTTCAGGTTCGAGCACCCTGACGTCGAGCGCGCTATCGCTGCCGCCCTCGGCAGGCCGACCCTGCCGTCTTGAGGACGGCTGGCACGTCGCTCTCCGCCGTTCTTCCAAGCGGCAGGAGGGGCCATGCTCTTGCGGTCCGGCTGCCCTTGGAACGGGCCGTGCGGGAGGACCCATGACGGGCTGGAACTTTGCCGACCTGTTCGAGCTTTGTGCTGAGGTGAGAGGCGACGAGCGAGTGGCCCTCGTGCACGGTGAGACGGTGGTGAGCTGGTCCGGGTTCGACGCGCGGGCTGCCGGTGTCGCCACCGCGCTGCTCGGAGCGGGGCTCGGCCATCAGTCCAAGGTCGCCCAGTACCTCTACAACTGCAACCAGTACCTCGAGTCCGTCTTCGCCGCAGCAAAAGCCGGAATGGTGCCTGTCAACACCAACTACCGCTACGAGGACGACGAGCTCCTCTACCTGTGGCAGAACGCCGACGTGGAAGCGGTCGTCTTCCACGGGGCGTTCACCGGGCACGTCGAGCGCCTGCGCGAAAGGCTCCCGCAGGTGAAGATGTGGCTCTTCGTCGGGGACGGCACAGCGAAGCGCCCGGACTTTGCTCTCGACTACGAGGAGGTGGCCCGGTCTCTTGCCCCCGGAGCGCCGACGCGGGTGACAGGGCCATGGGGCCGCAGCGGCGACGACCTCTACCTGCTCTACACGGGAGGCACCACCGGGATGCCGAAGGGCGTGATGTGGCGCCAGGACGATCTCTTCGCGGTGCTCAACAGCGGAAGCCTCCTGCGGATCCCCGAGGAGGCCGGCCTCGAGGGAGCCCGCCAGCTGGTCGAGGCGCTGCGGGAGTCCCCGCCGGTCCTCTTGCCGGCGTGCCCGCTCATGCACGGTACCGGAGCTTTCACGGCCCTCTCTTGCTTGAGCGTAGGCGGGACCGTCGTCACGATGCCTGGCCGCAGCTTCGACCCGGTCGCCATCCTCGACCAGGTCGGCCGGGCCGGAGTCAACCTTCTCACCATCGTCGGAGACTCCTTTGCCAAGCCACTGCTGCGAACCCTTGACGCCGGCAGCTCGCGCTTTCACCTCTCGAGCCTTCTCGCGATCGTCTCCTCCGGCGTCATGTGGAGCGAGGAGACAAAGAGCGGCCTGCTGCGCCACGCTCCCCAGACGCTGCTCATCGATGCCTTCTCCTCCTCAGAAGCGCTCGGCATGGGCACCTCGGTCTCCTCCGCCGGGTCGGAGGCGCACACCGCCAGCTTCCGCATCGGTGAGCACGCCAGGGTGATCGACAACGACGGGAACGAGGTGCCGGCGGGCTCGGGAGTGGTCGGCCGGCTCGCCCTCGGCGGTCGGCTCCCGCTCGGCTACTACAAGGACGACGCGAAGACCGCCCAGACCTTCCTCGTGATCGGCGATCGGCGGTACTCGGTCCCGGGCGACTACGCCATGGTCGAGGAGGACGGGACGCTGCGGCTCCTCGGGCGTGGATCGGTCGTCATCAACACAGGCGGCGAGAAGGTCTTCCCCGAGGAGGTCGACGAGGCGTTGAAGACCCACCCTGCAGTGCTGGATGCGGCGTGCGTAGGCGTCGCCGACGAGCGCTTCGGCGAAACGATCACAGCCCTCGTCCAGCTGACGCCCGGCGGCGCTGCATCCCCCGAGGAGCTGGTCGATCACGTCCGAAGACGCCTGGCGGCGTACAAGTCGCCGCGCCATGTGCTCTTCGTCGACTCGATCGCCCGCTCTCCGTCGGGAAAGCTCGACTACTCGGCACTGAAGCGCCAGGCGGAGGAGCACTTCGGCACGAGCAAGGCGGCCTGCCCGAGCTGATACGAGGGGCGGTGGTCAGGCGTGGTTCGCCCCGTGCCGCCGGACGTGGTCGTTTACGGCGTAATAGGCGTCGATCGACTCCCCTGCGTCACCCCAGAAGCCCTCGATCACGTCGTACTCCATCGTGCCGGCGTCGATGAAGTGATTGTTGACGTCGGTGATCTCGAGCTCACCGCGACCGGAACGCACGAGCCTCGGGATGATGGAGAACACCGACGGGTCGTAGAGGTAGATGCCGGTCACGGCATAACGGGACGGCGGGACCTCGGGTTTCTCCACGACGCGCACGATCGTGCCGGCGGCGTCGAGCTCGGGCACACCGAGGTGCCTCAGGTGCTGTGGGTTCTCGACCTCCGCCAGGAGCAGCCGGCCACCTTCCTTCTGGTCGGCGAAGCGTTCGACTGAGGGACGGAACGACCTCTCGAGGACGTTGTCGGCCAGCATGACGACGACCCGCTCGTCCCCGACGAAGCGCTCGGCCAACCCGAGCGCGTCGGCGATCCCGCCGGCCTTGTCCTGGTAGGCATATGAAAGGCGCTCGACGCCGAATTCGTGCCCGTTCGACAGCAGGCGCAGGAACTCGCCGGCGTGGGTTCCCCCCGTCACGACCATGATCTCGGTGACACCTGCGATCACGAGCGCTTCGATGGCGTAGCTGACCATGGGCTTGTCCCCGATCGGCAGCAGGTGCTTGTTGGTGATCCTGGTGAGGGGGTACAGGCGGCTGCCTGTGCCGCCTGCCAGCAGGACACCCTTCACGACGCCCGGGCGCTCCTGCGGACGCTCATGCGTCGAGGAAGCGGCGAACCGCCACAGCGGAGCCCACCACACCGACGATCAGCCCGACGAGGACGACGATGACCTCGGTCACGAAGACGTCGTGGCCTGGGACCACTGCGCGGTGGAAGAGTGGGAAGTGGTGGATGAGGGCCCTGATCCCGAGATCGCCGAGGAGCACGATGCCGATCGCGAGCAGGGACCCGAGGATCCCCTGGACAAGGCCTTCCACCATGAACGGGAGCCGGATGAACCACGCCGTGGCTCCGACGAGCCGCATGACACCCACCTCGCGGCGCCTCGAGAAGATGGCCATGCGGATGGCGTTCAGCATCAGCACCACAGCCGATATGAGCAGTACGAGAGCGAGAACCAAGAGCACCACCTGGACGACGTTCGACAGCGACTGGAGGTCGTGGATCGACTTGGACGGGAAGGCAACGTTGTAGACACCGGTCTGACCCTGGAAGACGGCGGCCACCGTGGCGGCATCGCCGGGATGGACGAGCTGGATCTCGAAGACCGGCGGGGTCGTCTGCGGAGTGAGCGCCGAGATGATCACGTTGCCGTTCGGACCCTGCTCCTCCTCGAACAACCGCTTCGCCTGGTCGTAGGACTGCAGGTGGTCGAGATAGGTGAACGACCGGACCTGTGGCGTCTCGGAGATCTGGGCCCTGAGGGTGGCGATCTGGGCGGTCGACGCACTTGGCTTCACGAAGACCTGCAGGTTGACGTTGTCGCCGAGCGCGACCAGCTGGTCGTTCACCGCCTGGCGAAGGAGAAGGGCCGTCCCGACGAGGGAGAGCGACACGCCGACCGTCAAGACGGCCGCGATCGCCATGAGCCGGTTCCGCCACAGGTTGGCGGCCGTCTCGCGGGCCACGTACCGGGCGGAGATCGGCATTAGGGCCTCCTTGGCGGCCGGCTCGCCGGCAGGCTGCTCGCAGCTCGCGGCTCGAAGATGTCGTCAGCTGCGTCGACGGCGCTCGTCGCGAGCACGTCGCGGCGGGCCTGGGCCGGGTCGGTGCCCCTCGCGGCCGAACGGCGCCTGCGCGCGCCGACGGCACCGCCGGCTGCCTGGCCCTGCTGCAACCGGCCGGTTGCAGGTAGGCCGAAAGTGCTGGAGGGCGCCGGGTCGATGCCGTAGATACCTCTCGCCTGGTCGCGAACCAGGCGGCCGTTGTCTATCTCTATGACACGCCGCCGCATCATGTCGACGATGCTCGAGTCGTGCGTCGCCATGACGACCGTCGTCCCGGTGCGGTTGATGCGGTCGAGGAGAGCCATGATGCCCTGGCTCGTGCCCGGATCGAGATTGCCCGTCGGCTCGTCGGCGAGGAGGACGAGCGGGCGGTTGACGAAAGCCCGGGCGACCGCGACCCGCTGCTGCTCGCCTCCCGACAGCTCGTGGGGGAACCGACCACCCTTCTGGCCGAGACCGACGAGCTCGAGCACCTGGGGCACCTGGGTGTTGATCACCTGGCGAGGACGGCCGATCACCTGCAGGGCGAAGGCCACGTTCTCGAAGACCGTCTTGTTGGGCAGCAGGCGGAAGTCCTGGAAGACGCAGCCGAGGTTACGGCGCAGGTAGGGAACCCGCCACTTCGAGAGGCGGTTGACCTCCCTCCCGGCGACCCAGATGCGCCCGGAGTCGATGTCCTCCTCGCGGAGCAACAGCTTCAACATCGTCGTCTTGCCGGAGCCGGACGCCCCGACGAGGAAGACGAACTCGCCCTTTGTGATCTCGAGCGACACGTCGTTCAGCGCGACGACCGAGCCCTTGTAGGACTTGGTGACGTTGTCGAAGCGGATCATGCGACCTCTTCCCCGTGACTGCGGGCGTGCGCCGCCCGTAGGAAGCCGGTCAACGGTACCAGCGGAGCACGATTACAAACCGGTGACGGCGGTCGTCCGGCCCTCACGATGCCTCGTGCTCGCGCTGCCAGCGTAGGAACGCCGCCATGAACTCGTCGAGATCGCCGTCGAGGACGGCTTCGACATTGCCTGTCTCGTAGCCGGTGCGGAGGTCCTTCACGAGCTGGTAGGGAGCAAGGACGTAGGAGCGGATCTGGTTGCCCCATGCCACGTCGCTCTGCGGCCCGCTCAAGGCGTCGAGCCGAGCCCGGCGCTCCTCTCGCTGCCGGTCGGCGAGCTTGGCGCCGAGGATCTGCATCGCCTTCGCCTTGTTCTGGTGCTGGCTGCGCTCGTTCTGGCACGAGACGACGATGCCGGTCGGCAGGTGCGTGATCCGCACGGCGGAGTCCGTGACGTTCACGTGCTGCCCACCGGCTCCCGAGGACCGGTACGTGTCGATCCTCAGGTCCTTGTCGTCGATGTCGATCTCCCCGACGGCGTCCTCGAGCCATGGCGTGACGTCGAGCGACGCGAAGCTCGTCTGGCGGCGGTGCTGGGCGTCGAAGGGCGACATTCGGACAAGGCGGTGGACTCCCCTCTCGGCGGCAAGCAGCCCGTAGGCGTGGCGCCCCTTTACGAGGAACGTCGCGGACAAGATGCCGGCCTCCTGGCCCGGCGACGCCTCGTCGACCTCGACCTCGAAACCGCGGCGTTCAGCCCATCGCAGGTACATCCTGAGCATCATCTCCGCCCAGTCCTGCGCATCGGTCCCACCGGCACCGGCATGGATCTCGGCGATGGCGTCGCGCTCGTCGTGCTCGCCGGCGAACAGACTGCGCAGCTCGAGGTCACCGAACGCCCTTTCGAGGGCCGAGACGGCGCCCGCCAAGTCGGCGGCGACCGAGGCGAGCCCGTCCTCACCTTCCAGCTCGGCGATCTCGAGGAGCTCCTCGGCGTCGCTCAGCCTGTGCGCTAGGTCGGCGAGCAGGTCCACGTCGCTCTTGGCCCGCCCGTAGCGGGTCGTCGCCTCGCGGGCCTTTGCCGGATCGGACCAGAGGTCCGGCTCGGCGATCTTCGTCTCCAGCTCGGCCAGCTCTGCGACCAGGTCGCTCAGGCGCAGGTACTGCTGGGCTGCGCTCAGCCGGACGCGCAGCTCGGAGAGCTGCTCGGCGAAGTTGGGGCGCTCAGAGGGCGCGCCGGGTTCGGGTCTCGCCACGTTCCCGCTCAGCTGGCGCCGTGGCAGAGCTTGTACTTCTTGCCGCTCCCGCACCAGCACGGCTCATTGCGTCCGAGCTTGGCCGAGGCTTGCGGGCGCCCGATGACGACCTGTGCCGGCGCCGGTCGCTCTGCTCTCGTCTTCTCCGAGCCGGCACCGCCGGCGCGGGTCGCGACGGCGCCTGCGGGCTGCACAGTGGCCGGCAGCCCCGCGCCGGTGGAGGCGCGGGGCCGCCCGGGGGCGGCAGAGCCTCCGTTCGGGGGGAGCTCGTGAGCGCCCCCGCTCTTTACGAGTGTCGCCGTGGCCTCGAGGGGGTCGTCCGCAGCGACGTAGCTCGCCTGGGAGAGGTCGGCCTCCCTCGGTTCGTCCACGACCAACTGGGCATGCATGACGTACTGGAGGTAGTCGTCGTCGATGCCGTCCATCAGCTGGCCGAAGAGCTCGAAGCCCTCCTTCTGCCAGGCGACGAGCGGGTCCTGCTGTGCCAGGCCGCGAAGGCCGATGCCCTCCTGCAGGTAGTCCATCTCGACGAGGTGCTGGCGCCAGCGCTGGTCGATGATCTGCAGCATGATCTGGCGCTCCATCTCACGCGCCGTCTCGGCACCGCCGGGGAAGCCCGCCTCGCGCTCGTCGTAGTACGCGAAGGCCTCCGTCAGCAGGCTCTCGGCGAGCTGGGTCGTGTCGATGGCGTGTTCGAGCTCCTCGGCCGTGAACTTCGTCGGGTAGTACTTCATGATCTCGGTGACGAGGCGGGGCAGGTCCCACTCCTCGCTGTACTCGCTCGGACAGCACTCGTGCACCAGCCGCTCGATCGCCGCGGCCATCAGCTCCTCTGTGTGCGAGCGCAGGTCCTCACCGTCGATCACCTGCATGCGGCGCTCGTAGATCACCTTGCGCTGCTTGTCCATGACCTCGTCGTACTTGAGCAGGTCCTTTCGGATCTCGGCGTTGCGTGCCTCGACGGTGTTCTGGGCACGCTCGATCGCCTTGGAGACCATGCGGGCCTCGATCGGGACGTCCTCGGGCAGCGCCCGCCCCATGACCCAGTTCACGGCGCCCGTCGCGAACAGCCGCATGAGCTCGTCCTCGAGCGACAGGAAGAAGCGGCTCTCGCCGGGGTCGCCCTGCCGGCCCGACCGGCCGCGGAGCTGGTTGTCGATCCGCCGGCTCTCGTGCCGCTCGCTGCCGAGCACGTACAGGCCCCCCAGCCTGCGCACCTCGTCAGCCTCCCCACGGCACTGGTCGGCGAACTTGGCCAGCAGCTCGGCATAGCGAGCCTGCCCGTCGTCGGTGTCGAGGTCCACGCCCGAGGCAAGCGCCTCGTCGCGCGCCAGCCCCTCGGGATTGCCGCCGAGCAGGATGTCGACGCCGCGACCGGCCATGTTCGTGGCAACGGTGACGCCGTGCAGCCGGCCTGCCTGGGCGACGATCATCGCCTCCCTGGCGTGCTGCTTGGCATTCAGCACCGAGTGCGGTATCCCCCTCTTCTCGAGCAGGTTCGAGAGGTGCTCGGAGCGCTCGACCGATGCCGTGCCGACCAGCACCGGCTGGCCGCGCTCGTAGCGCTCGGCGATGTCGTCGACCACTGCGTTGAACTTGCCTTCCTCGGTCTTGTACACGAGGTCGCCCTCGTCGGAGCGGATCATCGGCCGGTGCGTCGGGATCGGGACGACGTGGAGGTTGTAGGTCGAGGCGAACTCGGCGGCCTCGGTCTCGGCCGTGCCGGTCATGCCGGCGAGCTTCTCGTACATCCGGAAGTAGTTCTGGAGCGTCACCCGGGCCCAGGTGTGGTCCTCCTCTTTGATCCGCACCCTTTCCTTCGCCTCGACCGCCTGGTGCAGGCCATCGGACCAGCGGCGCCCTTCGAGGACGCGGCCGGTGAACTCGTCGACGATCCTCACCTCGCCGTCCTGGACGATGTAGTCCTTGTCCCGCTGGTACAGCTCCTTGGCCTGGAGCGCCTTCTCGAGCTGGTGCACGAGGTTGACGGCGACGCCGTCGTAGAGGTTCTCCACGCCGAGCTGGCGCTCGACCTTGCCGATCCCTTCCTCGGTCGGCACCACGACCCGCTTCTCCTCGTCGACCTCGTAGTCGTCGTCGCGCCTCAGCGCCCGCACGATGGAGGCGAACTGGTAGTAGAGGCGGGTCGACTCGTCAGAAGGGCCGGAGATGATGAGCGGTGTGCGCGCCTCGTCGATGAGGATCGAGTCGACCTCGTCGACGATCGCGTAGACGTGGCCCCGCTGCACCATCTGGTCGCGGCTCCAGGCCATGTTGTCGCGCAGGTAGTCGAAACCCACCTCGCTGTTGGTGCCATAGGTGAGGTCGCAAGCGTATGCCTGGCGCTTTGCCTCGAAGTCGCCGACGTCCGGCACGACGAGGCCGACGGACATGCCGAGGAACCGGTAGATCTGCCCCATCCACTCGGCGTCGCGCCGGGCCAGGTAGTCGTTGACCGTGACGATGTGCACGCCACGGCCGCCGAGGGCGTTCAGGTAGACCGGGAGGGTCGATACGAGCGTCTTGCCCTCGCCGGTCTTCATCTCGGCGATCCCGCCGAAGTGAAGCGCCATGCCGCCCATCAACTGGACGTCGAAGTGGCGCTGGCCGATGGTGCGCTTGGCCGCCTCTCTCACGACGGCGAACGACTCGACGAGCAGGTCGTTCATGTCCTCGCCCCCCGAAAGGCGCTGGCGGAATTCGTCGGTCTTCGCGCGAAGGGACGCGTCGTCGAGAGCTTCCATCTCCGGCTCGAGCCCGTTGATGAGGGGCACGATCGAGGCCAGCCGGGCAACCTTGCGGCCCTCGCCCGCGCGAAGGACCTTGGAGAACACGCTCACGACCGGCGAGTCTACGCCGGACAGCCCCTCCTCCTGGAGCCGTCGGGGAGCGTCAGCTGGCCGAGACGACGTTGAGCACCCGCCGGCGCCGCAGCTCAGGGCGGGCGGAGCCGACCGGCGCGAGCACGCCCTTTAGATGGTGAGGGGCAGCCTCGACGATCTCGACGAGCACGAAGGAGCCCGGGCCTGGCGCCCCGCCCGGCGGCGGCGGGAAGTGGACGAGCTTGCCCTGGCGTGTCCGGCCGGAGAGCGCCGCGGGGTCCTTCTTGGAAGGCCCCTCTATGAGCACCTCCTCCCGCCGGCCGAGGCGGGCGCGATGGCGGGCGAGGCCAGAGCGCTCGACGACGACGCGCAGCCGCTCGAAACGCTCGGCGATCTCTTCGCCCGGCACGAAGCGGTCCGCCATCCCGGCCGCCCTCGTGCCCGGTCGCGGCGAGAAGATGAACGTGTACGCGCTGTCGTAGGCGGCCTCCGCCACCACCTCGAGAGTCCGGAGGAAGTCCTCCTCTGTCTCACCTGGGAAGCCGACGATGATGTCAGTCGTCACGGCGAGATCGTCGACAGCCGCCCGCGCGGCTGCCAGGCGTTCGAGGTACCGCTCGGCGGTGTAGCCGCGGCGCATGGCGGCGAGCACCCGGTTGCTGCCTGCCTGGAGCGGCAGATGGAGCTGCTCGCACACCGCCTCGGTCTCGGCCATGGCGGCGATGGTCTCGGGACGGAGGTCTTTTGGATGCGGGCTGGTGAAGCGTACGCGCCTGATCCCCTCGACGTTGCCGACTGCCCTCAGCAAGTCGCCGAAGAGCGGGCGGGCGCGCCGCGGCGCGCCCGCCGCCCAAGCGGAGCCTGCCAGCGCCACCATCTCGCGGCCGTCTCGCGCAGGGTGCCCGCGCAGGCGCGCCGTCAGATCTCGCCCGTAGGAGTTGACGTTCTGGCCGAGCAGCGTCACCTCGATCGTGCCACGGCCGGCAAGCGCCTCCACCTCGGCGACGATCTCGCCGAAGGGCCTGCTCACCTCCGGCCCGCGCACGGCCGGGACGATGCAGAAAGCACAGGAGTTGTCGCAGCCGATCTGGATCGTCACCCAGGCGGCGTGAGGCAGGCCCTCGCGCACGGCCATCGCGCTCGGCCACTCGGTCACGCCGTCGGGACCCGCCGCGTCGGGCACCTCGAGCACCGACCGCCCGGTCGAGCGCGCCTCGTCGAGCAGCGATGCGACCCGTGCCAGGTTGTGGGTGCCAAAGACGGCGTCGACGAAAGGTGCCCGCCGGAGCAGCTCGTCCTTGTCCTTCTGGGCGAGGCAGCCGCCGACGGCGATCTGGAGGGAAGGGCGCGCCGCCTGCAGCGCCTTCAGATGGCCGAGATGGCCGTACAGCTTGTCGTCGGCCTTCTGGCGGATGCAGCAGGTGTTGAGCACGACGACGTCGGCGACGGCGACGTCGTCGGTACGCTCCATCCCCTCGGCGCCAAGGATCGAGGCGATGCGCTCCGAGTCGTGCTCGTTCATCTGGCACCCGAAGGTGCGCACGACGAACTTTCGCGGACCGCCCACCCTCGCCAGCCTACGAGATCCCCCGACCCGCCGAGCCCAGCCGGCCGCTCGGCCAGGCGCAGCCGGCCGTTCGCGCTGGCTAGGGTGCGCCCGTGCTCATCGGAGCTCACGTAAGCGCCGCCGGTGGACCTCGAAGAGCCCTCGAGCGCGCCGAGGCGATAGGGGCGCGAGCAATGCAGCTGCACACAGGGAGCCCGCGGGTCTGGAAGCCGGCGGGCTGGAGCGACGCCGAGCTCGCAGCCGGTGCCGCAGCCATTGGCTCCTCGGCCCTGGTGCGGGTCACGCTCTGCCATGCGAGCTATCTCGTCAACCTCGCAACCGCCGACCGGGAGCTCCTCGCCAAGTCGCGGGCCTGCCTCGCCGAGAACCTCCGGGTCGCTACCGGCATCGGGACGGCGGGACTCGTGCTGCACCTCGGGAGCCACCGCGGGGAAGGCTTCGAGGGCTGCGTCAGCCAGGTCGCCCGGGAGCTGTGCCGGACGATGGACGCGGCGGACGAGCGCGCCAGGCGCAGGGGGCTCCCCTCTTGCCGGATACTCATCGAGAACGCTGCTGGGGCCGGGGGGACGGTCGGGACGAGCTTCGAGGAGATCGGCGCCGTCATCTCGGCCGCGGGCGGCGACGAAAGGCTCGGCACGTGCGTGGACACCCAGCACCTGTTCGCCTCTGGAGTGTGCTTCGCGAGCATCGCCGAGGCGGACGCCGTCGTGAGGGCGCTCGAGCGGGCGGTCGGCCTGGAACGCCTCGGCTGCCTCCATTTGAACGACTCCAAGGTGCCCTTCGGGGCAAGACGCGACCGTCATGCCAACCTCGGGGAGGGCTACATCGGGGCGCGGGCGCTCGGCTCGCTCCTCAGCCATCCTCGGCTCCAGCACCTCGCCGCTGTGCTCGAGGTGCCGGGCATCGACCGACAGGGCCCCGGCCGTCACGATCTCGAGGTTGCTCGCACCATCCGGGCGGCCGGCCTGAGGCGCAGGAACAGGGCTACTCCGCTGCCTCGACGAGAGCCTCCGCCAGCGCCGGGTGGACGAACAGGCTCTCGGCGAGATCGTTGACGCGCAGGTTGGCCGTCACCGCCAGCGCGATCACGCTCACGAGCTCGGCAGCATGCGCCCCGACGATCGATCCGCCGAGGACGACCCCGGTCGCCGGATCCGAGATGAGCTTCACGAAGCCGCGGGCGTCACCGTCGATCAGGGCCCGCGAGCTGGCCGCGTAGGGCACCTTGGTCACTCGTATCTTCCGTCCGAGGGCGAACGCCTCCGCCTCGGCGAGCCCGACGTCGGCGATCTCTGGTTCGGTGAAGATGGCGGACGCCGCCTTGTCGTAATCGAGGTGGCGATGCTCGCGGCTATGCAGGCCCATGACGTGCTCGGCCACCTTGTGCCCCTGGACTGCGGCTACCGAGGCAAGCGGCAGCCTGCCCGACAGGTCGCCGGCAGCATAGATGTGCGGCACGACCGACTGGCAGTGGTGGTTGACCGGGACGTGCCCGGACGGCGTCAGCTCGATACCGGCCGCGTCGAGGCCGAGATCCCGGCTCGCCGGCACGGAACCGATACACAAGAGCACGTGGGAGCCCTCGACGAGCCTGCCGTCGTCACAGCGGACCACCACTCTCCCGCCGATCCGCTCGATACCGGCCGCCCGGGCCCCCTTCAGCAGGGAGACGCCCCTCTCCAAGAAATCCGTCTCCAGAGCTGCCGCCACCTCAGGGTCCTTCCGGGGGAGCACCTGCTGGCGGGAGACGATCAGGCTCACTGCAGAGCCGAGCGACGCGAACATGTGGACGAACTCGACCCCGGTCACGCCCGATCCGATGACTACGAGGTGCTCGGGCACGACCGGAGGCGGGTAGGCCTGGCGGGTCGAGAGCACGCGCTCGCCGTCGACGACCGCCCAATCGGGGATGCGCGGCGACGACCCGGTCGCGACGAGGACGGCGTCGGCGTCGAGCGCCTCGTGCCCGGGCACTTCGACACGGTGCGGCCCGCTTAGACGTCCGCTGCCTTGCAGGAGCCGCACCCCCTGGCTCTCGAGCTGATCGGTCATCGAAGCGGCGAGGCGGCTCTCGATGTCGTGCACGCGCGCCGAGAGCGCGGCCAGGTCGACTTTCGGTGAGAGCGGTGCCAGACCGAGAAGCTCGGCGCGGCGCGCCCGGCTGACGAGCGCTCCCGTGGCGATCATCGCTTTGGAGGGGACGCAGTCCCACAGGTTGGCAGCTCCGCCGATGACGTCGCGCTCGACGAGGGTGACATCGGCCCCGAGCCGGGCGGCCGTGGAGGCGGCCCGGACCCCGGCAGGGCCGCCGCCGATCACGACGAAGCGCATCGTCTCTGCTCGCGCGTCCAGCCGGCCGGTCGGCTCAGGAAGCCGGGGTCGCTTGCTTCAGCTCGCGCATCGCGAGCTTGTAGCGGGCGATGCGCGCCTCGAGCTCGGCCGAGAAGGCGTCGAGACGCTCTCGACGCTCCGTGACGCGGCGATGCAGGCGCTCGAGGATGGCGAGACCCTCGACAAGAATGGCGTCGCGCCGCTCGGGCGGCGGCCCGCTGTGGAACTCGGCGCGGAGACCTTCCAGGCGGTCGTAGGCGAGAAGCTGCTCGCCGATCTCGTCGAGATCGAGGCCGACAAGGGTCTGCAGCTCGCGGATCTGGCGGAGGCGGGCGATCTCCTCCGGGCCGTAGCGGCGCTGGGCCGTGCTCGAGTGGCGCGACGAGCTGACGAG
>JAKATT010000106.1 GCA_021818615.1 Actinomycetes bacterium
TGCGCAAGACTGCCGCCGGGGCCTACTGCGGCGGCGGACCGAGCTCGGAGTCGACGATCTCGAGGTAGTTCGTCCAGGCCGTGCGAACCGCCTGGCGGTGGGCGTCGAGCTCGCCGTCCACAGCTGCCCTGTAGGCGGACCGAGCATCGTTGACGTTACGCAGGTACTCGTCGCGGGCCAGTGACATGTTCTCGTTGTAGGTCTTCCGAATCTGCGCCGCCGCCTCGTTGTAGGCAGAGCGAGCCTGGGCGACGATGTCCCGGCGCATGGTGGAGGGAGCGTCGGCGACTGCCTTCTTGTAGATCGCCCACACCTCGTCGATCGCGTTGCCGTGGGCTTCCTCAGCGGTGGCCTGTGAAGCCTCGTATGCGGCACGACAAGGCTCGAGCGACTTCTCGTATGCAGCCCACGCCCGCTCGACAGCCTCGCGGTAGACCTCCCAGGCGTCGTCGATGATGCCGAGATACTGATTGCGCGCTTCGAGAGTCGCCGCCTTGTCGTCAGCATCCTTTGGCATGCGCCTCCCTCCTCCGACCGTCAAACGCTACCGCGCCCGCCCGCGCCTGTCGCGCATGTCTTCACCAGTGCGCCGACGAACGGCTGCCACTGACCGGAGTCGTAATCTCACGTTACGCGCGATCCTACCGTCAAATCGCTGAGCAGGTGGGACGGCCTCACTTCGCGCCGAGGAGGCGGCGGCTGGCGGCAATGGCTTCTCGCGCCGTAAGGGCCGGAGCTCTGCGGAGCTGCTGCAGGTCGCGCGCCGCCGCCTCGATGGCACCGAGCCACGGCGAGGGCGTCCGCCGTGACGGTCCCTTGGCGGAGAAGGTGCGCTCCTCGGCAAAGGAGCAGTGGAGCTCCTCGGCGGCTCGCGTGCATGCCACATACAGGAGCCGGCGCTCCTCGGCGAGGGCGTCGGGATCCTTGGCGTGGGCGATCGGGACCAGGCCTGCTTCGAGTCCCGTCAGGAAGACGACGGGCCACTCGAGGCCCTTCGAGCGGTGGAAGGTGCTGAGCGTGACGGCGTCGCTGTAGAAGCTGGCGCCCTCTGCGCGGACGGCGGCGTCCACCCAGTCGCAGAATCGAGCGCCTGTCGGTGCAACGTCCTCGGCGAGGTAGTCGTCGATCAGCCCGGCGATCTCGCGGAGGTCGGCCGACTCGCCCGCCTCGTCGCGCAGGTCGGCGGCAAAAGAGGCGAGAAGCGCGCCGTTCGCGGCACGACCGGCGTCCCGTAGCGCCGCTCTTGCTGCCTCGCGCTGGAGCAGCGCCGTCGAGCCGGCGGTCCTGTGGGGGATGTGACGTGCCGTCAGCGCCCGTTCGAAGGCGTGGAGCTGGGCGTTCGTCCGTGCCAGCACCGCCAGCTGCGACCAGGAGCGTCCTGGGCGCTTGGCGAGGCGCAGCGCTGCCGCGACGCCTTCCGCCTCATCGAGGTCATTGTGGTAGGCGGTGATCGTCGGCGCGGCCCCCTCGCTTGCCGGACCGCCGGCGGTGGCTGGGTCGCCCTGGCCGAGGACGGCAGCGGCGACCGTCAGCACCTCGCGCGTCGAGCGGTAGTTGATGCCGAGGCGGAGGACGACGGCCCTCGGGAACTCCGAGGCGAAACGGGAGATCGCAGCAGGATCGCTGCCGTTCCAGCTGTAGATGGCCTGGTCGGGATCGCCGACGACGCAGAGATCGTCCCGGTCTCCGAGCCAGAGCCGGAGCAGGCGGAGCTGCGCTGCATTGACGTCCTGGTATTCGTCGACGAACAGGTGCCGCGTCCGCCAGCGTGCCGAGGCGGCGAACTGCACATCGGCCTCGAGCTCTGCCGCACAGCAGAGCAACAGGTCCTCGAAGTCGAGGACCCTGCGCCGGCGCTTCTCGAGCTCGTAGGCCTCCCAGGCCTCGCTGACGACGCCGGCAGGCCACGAGTTGAGCCGCCCGGCGATCGCCGCCGCGCGCTCGTAGTCGACCGGCTGGAGACAGCGCGCCTTCGCCCACTCGATCTCTTGGGCGAGGTCGACGAGCCGCACCAGCGGCTCATCGTGCGGGGATCGAGCGCGTGCTCGCCTCGAGCGGCCGCCGTCCTTCGCGAGAAGCATTGGCGACCATCCGGTGGTGACGGCAGCCAGCAGGCCGAGCTTGGAGGCAACCACAGCCGGAAGCCCGACCTGGCGTTCCGCGGCGAGATGCTTCAGTTCGTTCAGCGCGACGGCGTGGAACGTCCCGGCACGGACGCCGTCTGTCATGCCGAGGCTGCCCAGACGGCTCCTCAGCTCGGCCGCCGCCTTGCGGGTGAAGGTGAGGGCGAGGACGTGGTCGGCGACCGCCGAGCCGTCCATGACACGCCAGGCGATCCTTCGCGTGAGGACCCGGGTCTTGCCCGAGCCGGCACCCGCCAACACGCAGAGAGGGCTGGCGGGCGTCGTGATCGCCTCGGCCTGCTCAGCATCGCAGCCGGCGAGGAGCGTCCGCTCGAGGCGGTGCCGCGACGCAGCCGCCGGAGACCGTCCTGCACCCGTAGCCATGCTTCGACCGTAGTCCGCGGGTGTGTGCCGCTAGCTTCCTGGCCGTGCTGCACGCGTTCAGCGGGACCGGTCTGTTCGGGGAGACCTACGGGCCCGGGACCCCAACGGTCCTCGCCTTGCACGGCTGGCGCAGGGACCACTCTGACTTCGACGCCACGCTGAAGGAGCCAGACGAGCTGCCTGCGGTCGGCGTCGACCTGCCTGGGTTCGGTGCGACGCCGGCGCCGGGAGCACCGTGGGGATCGAGGCAGTACGCCGATGCCCTGCTACCGCTCGTCGAGGAGATGGCCGTGCCGGTCGTGGTGCTCGGCCACTCCTTCGGCGGCCGCGTCGCCGTAGAGCTGGCCGGTGCCCACCCCGAGGTCGTCCGTGGCCTCGTGCTGACGGGCGTGCCGCTCTTCCGCCCGGTCGGCGCCCGTCGGAAGTCGCCCCTCGAGTTCCGTCTGGCCCGGCGCCTCGCCCGCGCCGGGCTGCTGTCCGAGACGCGGATGGAGCGCTACCGGCAGCGATATGGCTCGGCCGACTACCGCGCGGCGACGGGCGTCATGCGCGAGGTCCTCGTCAGGCTCCTCGCCGAGCAGTACGACGAGGTGCTGTCGATGATCGCCTGCCCGGTCGAGCTGGTATGGGGCGACGACGACGCCGTCGCGCCGCTCGCCGTCGCCGAACGGGCTCTTGAGACCCTCGGTCCGAAGGCGAACCTGGTCGTCTGTCGTGCGGCCGGCCACCTGACCCCTCTCAGCGTGCCGGGGGAGCTGCGCAGCGCGATCGAGCGGGTGAGCGGTGCCCGGAGATGAGAGCTCTGGATGCTGTCGCACTGGCCGCGCTGTGCGTGGCGATGCTCCTCGCCGGGTTGCGATGGCTGCGGGTCGCCCAGCGCGAGCACTACCTTGCCGGTGCCGCCTCCCGCTTCGCGGCCCGGTGGTGGCGGTCGTCTCCTCTCAACTTGGCGGCGGTCTCGCTCGCGGCCGCCGGCGCCGGCCTCGTCTTCGTGTGGGGTCCGGCGTCGCTCGGCGAGGCCGTGCTGCTTGCCGTCGGGCCGTTCGGTCTCGGCTTGAAGGGGCGTACGTCCCGCCTGGCTTGGACGCGCCGCCTTGCCACGGTGGCCTGCGCAGCGGGTGGCATTGCGGCGATCGCCGTCGGCGCCGGAGCGACCGGGGGAGGTCTCGGCGGAAGCCTCCGGGCGGCAGCGGTGGTGGCCTTGCTCGTACCGCTCGTGCTCGATGCCGCTCTCTTCGTCACGCGTCCGCTTGAGGGCGTCCTGGCAGGGCGCTTCGTCCGACGGGCGGTCTCGCGCCTCGAGAGAGTGAGACCTGTTGTCGTGGCCGTCACCGGCTCGTATGGCAAGACGACCACGAAGGGCTACATCGCCCACTTCACGAGCTCACGGCTGGCGACCGTAGCGTCGCCGGCGAGCTATAACAACCGGGCCGGGCTTGCGAGGACGGTGAACGAGCATCTCATGGAGGGAACCGAGGTGCTCGTGGCCGAGATGGGCAGCTACGGGCCTGGCGAGATCGCCGAGATGTGCTCTTGGATGTCCCCTCGGATCTCGGTGATCACGGCAATCGGCCCGGCGCACCTCGAGAGGTTTCGGAGCTTGGGACGGACCCTTGCCGCCAAGGCCGAGATCGCCGCCTCGGCAGAGGTGGTAGTCCTCAATGTGGACGACGAGCGTCTCGCCCGGCTCGCCGAGAGGCTCGCGGCCAGCGGCAAGAAGGTAGTCGGTGCCTCGGGCCGCAGCGATGCGGCCGGGGTGGCCGTCGTGCCCGCGGAGGAGGGCATCGAGCTTTGCCTCGCAGGACGACGTTGCGGGGTCGTCGCCCTCGAGGCGTCTGACAGGCCGACTGCTCTTTCGAACGTGGCGTGCGCAGCGGCCGTGGCCCTCGAGCTCGAGGTGCCCGCCGAAGAGGTGCTGACGCGCATCCCGACGCTGCCGGTGCCTCCGAACAGGCTGCAGCGCTACGCGGCCGACGGCGGCTACGTCGTGCTCGACGACACTTTCAACTCGAACCCGGCCGGGGCGAAGCTCGCTCTCGGGCGGCTCCGCCAGGAGGCGCCTCTCGGGCGACGGGTGGTCGTCACACCGGGCATGGTGGAGCTCGGGCCCACCCAGTTCGAGGAGAACGCGAGCTTCGCCGAAGCGGCGGCGCTCGTCGCGTCTGACATCGTCGTCGTGGCCCGCACGAACCGAAGGGCGCTGGTCGAAGGGGCGCGACGCTCCTCGACAGCGGCACAGCTGCACACGGCTGAGCATCTCGACCAGGCCGTCGAGTGGGTCAGGTCGCACCTCGCGGCGGGTGACGCGGTCCTCTACGAGAACGACTTGCCGGACCACTACCCGTGATGCGTCCCAGAGGTGCCCTCCGGCGCGCCCGGGACGCCTGCCGGGAATCGCCCAGTGAGACGGGGAGCCAAAGCTAGAGTGGCCCTGCCATGAGCGTGCTTCGCCGGCGAGGGCTGGTATTCGACGATCGCGGGTCGCTTGGCATCGCGGGAGCCGTCGCCATCCGCCCCGGGGGCGGTCCTGCCCGGCTCGGCGTGATCTTCGGCGGCCCCTCCCCCGAGCACGACGTCTCGATCCTGACGGGCCTGCAGGCCGTGCGGGGTCTGTCGGGTGCCACCAACGTTGGCGCCGTGCGCCCGCTGTACTGGTCGAAGCAGGGAGAGTGGTTCGAGGTGGGCACCGGTCTCGAGGCTGCAGGCTTCGTGGACGGCGTGCCGGCTCGGGCGGTGCCGCTCAGGCTCGTGCTCGGCGGCCGAAGGGCCGGCTTTGCCGTCCAGCGCGGCGGTCGGTTCGGCAGCAAGGGCGATCCGCTCGAGCTCGACGCGGTAGTCGTGTGCTGTCACGGCGGCCCGGGAGAGGACGGGACTCTGCAGGGCGTCCTCGACCTGATCGGCATTCCCTACACCGGCCCGACGGCGGCTGGCGCGCTGCTCGGCATGGACAAGCTGGCCTTCAGCGCCCTGGCGGCGAGCGCCTGGCTGCAGATGCTGCCGCGCGTGCCGCTGTTCGAATCGTCCGAGGAGCCGAGCTTCGAGGCGCCCTACATCGTCAAGCCTCGCTTTGGCGGGTCTTCGATCGGCATCGAGGTGGTACAGGACTTCGCCACGGCCGTCGCCCGACTGAAGGCGAACCCGCATCTCAAACGGGGTGCCGTCCTCGAGCCGTACCGCCCGGAGCTGTACGACCTCCAGATCGCCGTACGCCTGTGGCCGGAGCCACAGCTTTCGTCCATCGAGCGGCCGCTCAGAGCGAACGACCGGGCGGAGATCCTCGGCTACAGCGACAAGTACGTCGGGCCGGAGGGGATGGCAAGCGCGCCAAGAGAGCTCCCGGCTCAGCTATCTGACGAGCTCGAGCGGCAGATCCGCACGACCGCCCTCGAGGTCGCCCAGCTCACCGGAGTTCGCGGCGTCGCCCGCATCGACTTCCTCTCCGACGGTGACGGCGCCTACGTGAACGAGGTGAACACCATCCCCGGCTCGCTCGCCCGTCACCTCTGGGTCGAGCCCCCGGTCCCGTTCACCCGGTTGCTCATGGACCTGCTCGGCGAGGCGATCGCCCGCCCCTCAGTCGCGTTCTCCGTCGCCGGCGCCGACGGCAGCGTGCTGCGCGGGGCAGGCTCGATCGGGCGCAAGCTCGCCTGAGCGCCCGCGCCGGCCGGTGCCTATGACTGTAGTCGTGCCCTGGTGCAGGAGGCATTGCTCGCGGCAAGGGTGGCCACCATGACATTTCCCCGAAAGCTCCTCGCTCCAGGCGAGGAGATCGTGCTCGAGTCGCGCCCGCACTGGTCGGTCCTCGTCCCGCGTGGCTTCATGCTGGCGGTCGTGCTCGCCGGCTGCATCGCCGTCGTGGTGCTCTTCGGGTCGGCCCCGATCTGGGTCGGTTACATCCTGGCCACCGTCTGCCTCGTTGCTGTGGTGGCCTTCCTCGCCAAGCTCGCCGCATGGCGGGCGGCCTCGCTCGTCGTGACGACGAGCCGCGTGGTGTACCGCAGCGGCGTGGTGCGCCGTACAGGCAGGGAGATCCCGATCAACCGCATCCAGGATGTGACCTTCCGCCAGAGCTTGGCCGAGAGGGTGCTCGGTGCCGGTGCCCTCACCATCGAGTCGGCTGGCGAAGGCGGTCAGGAGCCGTTCCCTGACATCCGGCGGCCTGCCCGCGTGCAGTCGCTCATCAGCCAGCTCGTCTCCCTACAGCTGCAGGGGCGGTCGTACGAGGGCGGGACGGGTCGGACCGTTCCGGCCGGGCCCCGCCGCGCTGCGAGAGCTCCGGGGCGCGCACGGCGGCGCCGCCCCGCCTCTGGCGGAGGACCGGGCGGCCCGGCAGCGTTGGCCTCCCCGGCAGCGTTGGCCTCCCCGGCAGCCCCGACGGATGCGAGCACCATCTCCCAGCGGCTCGAACAGCTGGCGCACCTGCACAGCGAGGGGGTTCTCACCGACGGCGAGTTCGAGGTGAAAAAGCGGGAGCTTCTCGACCGGCTCTGACCTCTCCCGGCTCAGGCGGCGACGAGCGAGGCCGGGCCTTTGTTCTCGAAGATCCAGGACTCGTAGCCCTCGAGCCCTCCCGTTGCAGCCGCCGCTTCGCTCAGCGCCACCACGCAGCCGCCGAAACCTGCCCCGGTGAGCCGGGCCCCGTAGACGCCTTCGCTCGAGCGGAGGAGGGTTGCGAGGCGGTCGAGCTCTGGAGTCGACACGTCGAAGTCGACGGCAAGGCTCGCGTGGCTCTCGTTCATCAGCCGGCCGGCGCTCTCGAGGTCGCAGCGCGCCAGCGCTTCGGCGAACTCGCGCACTCTCGCGTTTTCGCTCACGACGTGGCGAGCCCGCCGCCTTAACACGGGCTCGGAGAGCCGTCGCAACGAGGTGGCTCCGGCATCTCGCAGCGGTCCGATCTCGCGTTCGGCAGCCTCGCACTCCGCCCGGCGCTTCGAGTAGGCCGAGCGGGCGATGGAGCGGGCGACACCGCAGTGGGCGACCACGATCTTTGCCCCGGGAGGGACGGGGACCTGCGAGACCGACAGGTCGCGGCAGTCGAGCAGGAGCGCATGGCCGGCTACTGCCGAGGAGACGGCGATCTGGTCGAGCATGCCGGTGGGAACGCCCGTCGCCATGTGCTCGGCCTGCTGGCAGAGCCGGGCCAGCTCGGCGGCGCTGCCCTCGAAGCCGAGCGCCAGCGCGAGCGCCGCGTCCAGTGACGCGCTCGACGACAGCCCGGAGCCGATCGGCAGCGTCGTCGTGATCCTCGCGTGGCCCCCGAAGGGTGGCTGCACGAGCGCGAGCACCGCCGCCACGTGGCGGGCCCACTCGGGTTCGAGCCCGGCCGCCGCCGATCGGTGGGTGGGCAGAGCCATCGGTAGGCGGACCGTACCGGGGTAGGCTGACGAGCTGATCTGAAGCGTCTGGGCAGCTGGGTCGGGCGAGTAGGAGACGCTCGTCCCGAGCTGGATCGCCATCGGCATGGCGAGACCCCCCGTGTAGTCGGTGTGGTCGCCGATGAGGTTCACCCGCCCCGGTGCGAACGCCCTGCGCTCAGTCATCCCCGTGCCGCAGCGGCGATGCGGCGAGCTGCGCGAGGGCTTCGCGGTCGCCGGCCCGGATGGCTTCGATGAGGCGGCGATAGGCACCCGCGGCGTCGTCGCCCATCGAGTCCCGGTCGCTCCATCGCAGCCCACGGGCGCGATCGACGCCGAACAGGCCAAAGCGCGGCTCGTAGCTGCCCCACTCGTAGTTGTCCGCCAGGGACCAGTGCCAGTAGCCGGCCACCGGAACGCCGCCGTCGGCGGCGCCGACCAGCGCAGCCAGGTTCTCCGCCAGGTAGCGCCGGCGGTTCCAGCCGTCGAGGCGGGGGTAGGAGCGGCCCTGCCGCACCCGGTTGCAGAGGCCGTTCTCGACGATGAGCACCGGGATGCCCGCTTCGGTGTTGGCAGCCGCGTAGGCGGCGAGCCCGGGCGGGTTGGGCGGGTCGTCCCAGAGAGGGCGCTGCGGCAGCGGCCAGCGCCCTCCGGCGCTGCGGGAGAAGGGCACCTGGAGGTGGCTCGCCGTCTCGGGGTCGTAGTAGTCGAGCTGGGTGACGTCGAGAGTGCGCTCGTAGGCGGAGGCGTACACGGCCTCCAGGGCGCGGGGAAAGGTCCGCTCGGGCTCGATCAGCCACCTCCCGGCCCGGCGGAGCAGCTTCTCGAGCACAGGATGGCGGCGCGGGCTCGCCCCGTCCGACCGGGGAACGCCCAGGCCCGGTGGGCTCGTCTCCCACCTCGCCCGGCGCTCGTCGAGCCAGGCGGCTGCGTCGTCCCGCCGCACCCCGTGGGCGCGCAGGCAGAGCACGTCGGTCATGATGCGGTCGAGCTCGTAGAGCGAGAAGCTGCAGTTGTTCGTGCCGACTACCGAGCGCGGCTGGCGCAGCTTGACCGCCTCGTATGCGAGGACGTGCGCAGTGAGGAGATGATCGGCGGCCCGTCTCGCCGAGGCCCCGTCGAGTCGCCGGCCCGGCGGGAAGGCTCCGAGGACGAAGCTCATGAGGGCGAGGATGTTGATCTCGTTGATGGTCACCCACGACTCGCAGTGGCCATGGAGACGCTCGAGCGCCGTCTCGACCCATCCCTTGAAGCGCTCGGGCGAGTCGGAGCGCGTCCAGAAGTCGGTACCGAGCCAGACCGGGTGCGTGAAGTGGTGCAGCGTCACGAGCGGCTCCATGCCCCTCGCTCGGCTCGCCTCGAGGATCGCCATGTACCTCTCGAAGGCTTCCTCGTCGATCCTGCCCTCCGCAGGTTCGCAGCGGGCCCACTCGATCGAGAGGCGGTACGAGTCGACTCCGGTGGAAGCTGCGCGATCGAGGTGGCGTTCGTAGTCGTTCCAGAAGTCGACGGCGATGCCCGACGGCTCGACCTTGCCGGCAGCCTCCCACTCGTACCAGTTGTTGCGGGGCTCGCACGGACCGTTGAAGCCGCCCTCCACCTGGAAGCCCGCCGTCGCGACCCCGAAGCGGAAGCCGTCGCCCAAGAGGCCGCCCATGCGTGCATTCTCCCATGCGCCGGGGGGCGGGCCAGGTGCCCCGCGGCTCTGGAGAGCGCGCCGAGGCTTGACCCTTGACGCCGGCGCGGGGAGCATTCCGCCATGGCGACGGCCCGTCTTTGCGAGGTGGAGATCTACTGCGAGAGCTTCGGGGACCGCTCCGGCCCGGCGGCTCGCCTCGTCATGATCGACGGGATTGGTCACTCGCTGCCCGTCCAGCTCTGGGAGCGGATCGCCGGCGGGTTCAGCGCCAACGTCGTGCGCGCCGGAGCTGGTGGAGCGGGCTCATGACGAGGAGAGGTCCGCTGACCGGGACAAAGGTGGTCGAGCTCGCCGGCATCGGGCCGTGCCCGTTCGCCGCCATGGTGCTCTCGGATCTCGGCGCCGACGTGTTGAGGGTCGAGCGCGCTTCTGTGGTCCCGGACCACGCGCCCGGGGGCGCCCGCTGGGACCTCCTGCAGCGCGGCAAGCGGTCGATAGGCGTGGATCTCACGGCCGAGGCCGGGATCTCGCTCGTGCTCGATCTCGCCGAGCGGGCGGACGTTCTCCTCGAGGGCTTCCGCCCCGGCGTCACCGAGCGCCTCGGCCTCGGGCCTGAGGAGTGCCTTGCTCGCAACAACAGCCTCGTCTACGGGCGCATGACCGGATGGGGCCAGGACGGGCCGCTCGCCGGACGCGCCGGGCACGACATCGACTACATCGCACTCGCCGGCACCCTCAGCCTGATAGGGCGCGCGGGCGAGCGCCCGCTCCCTCCGGCGAACCTCGTGGGTGACTTCGGGGGAGGCGGCATGCTGCTGGCGCTCGGCGTTTGTGCCGCCCTTTTCTCGGCTGGGCGGACCGGCCGGGGACAAGTGGTCGACGCCGCCATGGTGGACGGGGCGGCGCTGCTCGCCACGATGCTGTGGTCCTTCCGCTCGCTCGGTCTCTGGTCGGACGATCGCGGCACGAACCTCATCGACACCGGGGCTCCGTTCTACGAGGTGTACGAGTGCGCCGACCACCGCTTCGTCGCGCTGGGCGCGCTCGAGCCGCAGTTCTTCGCCGAGCTCTGCGAGATCGCCGGCACGGCGCCACCAGACGGCTGTCCTCAGAACGACCGCTCGTGGTGGAAGGAGGGGAAGGCTCGCTACGCCGAGGTGTTCGCGTCCCGGACGCGTGACGAATGGGTGGCGCTCGCGGAGGGGCGGGACTGCTGCCTCGCCCCGGTGCTCTCCCTCGAAGAGGCACCGGCCCACCCGCACAACGCCGCGCGGTCGAGCTTCGTCGAGGCCGGCGGCATCACCCAGCCGGCGGCGGCTCCGCGCTTCTCGGCCACTCCGGGGGCAGTCCAGGGGCTGCCGTGCTGGCCCGGCGAGCACGGGCGCGCCGCCCTCGAGGAGTGGGGGATCGACGGCGGCGATGTAGCCGCGCTCGAGGCGTCGGGCGCGTTGCGCCTGCTCGACGGCGGACACTGAGCCGGCAGGGCTCGCCACCGCCGGCCAAACTGTAGCCTTTAGCGGTGTCCCGGAGCTTTTTCATCGCGACGCTCGGGTGTCCGAAGAACGAGGTTGACTCGGAGAAGCTTGCCGGCCGCCTTGTCGCCGAGGGCTACGAGGCGGCGGGAACCGTGGAGAGCGCCGACCTTGTGGTCGTCAACACCTGTGCTTTCATCGAACCGGCGAGGGAGGAGTCGATCGAGGCGATCCTCGAGCTCTCAGCTGCCCGCAGCCCGGGTGCCCGCCTGGCAGTGACGGGCTGCCTCGCCGAGCGCTGCGGCGAAGAGCTTGCCGAGGCGTTGCCGGAGATCGACGTGGTGGCCGGTCTTGGCATGGAGCTCCTCCCACCCGAGAGCAGGGCACCTGCCGCGCATGTACGGCTGCGGCGCCGGGGCGAGGTTCCGGCCTTCGACCTGCTCGAGCTCCCGCGCCCTGCCTCGGGCGCTCCTTGGGCCTACGTGAAGGTGGCGGAGGGCTGTGACCGTCGCTGCGGGTTCTGCGCCATCCCGTCCTTCCGGGGGCGCCAGCGCTCCCGCTCCATGGCATCGATCCTGTCCGAGGTGGACTCCCTCGAGGTGCGCGAGGTGGTCCTCGTCGCGCAGGACCTGGCGTCCTTCGGTCGGGACCGCTCGGGCCGGGCTGATCGCTCAGCCGCCGGCGGTCCGGGCATCGTCGAGCTCGTCGCGGCAGTCGCCGAACGGGTCGAGCGCGTTCGCCTCCTTTACATCTACCCTTCCTCGTTGACCGACGAGCTGATCGACGCGGTCGTAGCCACCGGCGTGCCCTACTTCGACCTCTCGCTGCAGCACGTCTCCGCAGCGCACCTGAGGCGGATGCGGAGAGTGGGGGACCGGCGCCGCTACCTCGAGAGGATCGGCCGCATCCGCCGCGTCGCACCGCACGCCGCACTGCGCTCGTCCTTCATCCTCGGCTACCCGGGCGAGACGGAGGCCGATCACGACGAGCTGCTCCAGTTCATCGACGAGGTGGGGTTGGACTGGGGGGGTTTCTTCACGTACTCGGCCGAGGAGGGAACCCCTGGTGCCGCCCGTCCGGACCAGGTGCCGGCGGGGTTGGCCAACGAGCGGCTGCAGGAGTGCTCGGAGCTGCAGGACGCCATCACGGCCCGCTGCAGGGCAGCGCTCGCCGGCTCGCGGGCGAGCGTGCTCGTCGACGCTCCCGGCGTCTCGCGCTCGTACCGGGAGGCGCCCGAGATCGACGGTGTGATCGAGGTGCCGGCCTCGCTCGAGGTGGGCACGGTCACCGAGGTGACGATTGTCGGCGCGCTCGGCCCGGACCTCGTCGCCGAGCCGAGAGAGGCGGTAGGGGCGGTGGCCGGCGGGCGGCTCGCAGCAGCGGGAAGCAGCGCGGCATGAGCACCGCCGAGCCGACCTCGCCGGTTGGGCCCTCCACGGGGCCAAGGACACGGCCGTCGACCTTCGGGCCGAGCGCGCTTCTCACGCCTGCGAATCTGCTCACCCTGCTCCGCCTGCTTGCAACGCCTGTCTTCGTCTCGCTCATCGTGCTCAGCGGACCGTCGACCTGGCTGCTCGCCTCGCTCTGGCTCGTCGGCGCCGGGACCGACGGCATCGACGGCTGGATCGCCCGCCGCCAGGGGGCGACGACGTCGGGAGCCTTCCTCGACCCGCTCGCCGACAAGATCCTCGTGCTCGGAGTGCTCGTGGCGCTCGCTTCGATCCACGAGGTGGGATGGGTCGCCGTGGCGCTCATCGGCGCCCGCGAGACAGCCATGAGCGTGTTCCGCGTCCACGCGTCCCGCCGCGGCGTGTCGGTCCCGGCCAGACCGACTGCCAAGCTGAAGACTCTGGTCCAAGACGTCGTGGTCGGGCTCGCGCTGCTGCCGCCCGTCGGGCTGCACCACGCCGGCATCGTGCGCGACCTGCTCTGGGTGGCGGTCGTGCTCACGCTCTACACGGGGCTCGAGTACGCTCACGATGCACGCCGGCTGATCGCTCCCGCTGGCCCGGCCTCGGCCTGACAGGGCTCGCCTGCCGCCATGCGCGCCGAGGTCGTCGCGATCGGGACGGAGCTGCTGCTCGGCCAGATCGTCGACACCAACTCGTCCTACATCGGCGAGCAGCTGGCGGCGACCGGGATCGACTGCCACTTCCAGACCAAGGTGGGCGACAACCTCGATCGCATCGTGCTCGCCCTCCGCTCGGCTCTCGCCCGCAGCGACGCCGTCATCGCCTGCGGCGGGCTCGGGCCGACCCAGGACGACATCACGAGGGATGCCATCGCAGCCGTGATGAACGTCGGGCTGCGGCGCGACGAGGCCCTGCTGGAGGTGATCCGGACGATGTTCTCCCGGCGCAACAGGGCGATGCCGGAGAGCAACGCCCGGCAGGCAGACGTTCCCGAGGGCGCGACGGTCATCCCCCAGACCCTCGGCACGGCGCCCGGGCTTATCTGTCCGGTCGGCCACAAGGTGCTGTACGCAGTCCCCGGCGTCCCATACGAGCTGTATGACATGCTCGAGCGGGCGGTGCTTCCCGATCTGCGTGCCCGGGCGGGCGAGCCGTCGGTCATCGCCAGCCGGACGCTTCGCACGTGGGGTCTCACCGAGTCTCGCTTGGCAGACGTGCTCGCGCCGTACTTCGAGGAGCTCGATGCCAGGGGGGCCGCCGAGAGCGCTGGCGTGCCAACGATCGCGTTCCTGGCGAGCGGGATCGAGGGCATCAAGGTGCGGGTGACCGTGAAGGGGAGAGACGCCGCGGCGACCGGGCCGGCGCTCGACGCCGAGGAGGCAGCCATCCGCTCGCTTCTCGGCCGGGCGGTCTTCGGGGTCGACGACGAGACGATGGAGGTGGCCGTCGGCTCGCTGCTCCTTCGTTCTGGCAGGACGCTCGGCATCGCCGAGTCGCTGACCGGTGGCCTCGTCGCCTCGAGGATCGTGGCCGTGCCCGGCGCGAGCGAGTGGTTCCGGGGTGCGGTCGTCGCCTACTCGAGCGAGGTGAAGCGGGAAGTGCTCGGGATCGGCGAGGGGCCGGTCGTCTCGGCGCTCGCCGCGGCCGAGATGGCCGAACGGGCCCGCAAGGTGCTCGGCGCCCACGTGGGCCTCGCCACCACAGGAGTCGCCGGCCCGACCGAGCAGGAGGGCCAGCCTGTCGGGACGGTCTTCTGCGGGATCGCCTTGGCAGCTGCGACGGAGGCTGTCGAGCTTCGCCTCTTTGGTGACCGCGAGCGGGTGCGCCAGTACGCCGCGATCTCTGCTCTCGACACCCTGCGCCAGCGGCTGCTCGACGAGCTCGCCTAGGGAGCGTACGGGCTTGTCCCGTGGCGTTCGAGGGTCACCGAAGGAGGCTCTCGTAGATGGAGTGGGTTTCGTCGTCGAAGGCCACGAGGCGCACGAGCCTGACCGAGGTGTCCGACTGGCGGATTGCCCGCAGCGCGACGTCCGCAGCGTCGCGGCGAGGGTAGCCGTAGACGCCCGTCGAGATCGCCGGGAAGGCGATCGACCTGGCGCCGACCGTGTCGGCGAGCTCGAGGCAGCGCCTGTAGCAGGATGCGAGCAGCTCGGCCTCGCCGGCGCCGCCGCCGCGCCATACCGGGCCGACGGCATGAGCGATCCACTTGGCCTTCAGCCCGAAACCCGCCGTCATCTTGGCGTCTCCCGGCGCGCACCCGCCGAGCGCCGCGCATGCCCGCTCGAGGTCGGCCGTCCCCGCGGCCCGGTGGATGGCGCCGTCGACCCCGCCTCCTCCGGCAAGGCGCGAGTTGGCTGCGTTCACTACGACGTCGACGTCTTCTGTCGTGATGTCGCCTCTGACGGCGACGATCTCGGTCGGCACGACGGACATTGTGCCCGCCCGTGCCAGAGGTGGGCGCCTGCGGGCCACCTGCCGGCTCGCCGCAGCCTGGCGCGAGCCGAGAAGACGGTCCACCGCCGAACGTGCGTTCGGAACTACAGTGCTGTGAGACGACACGGAGTGAGTGATACACCCCTTTCCTAGGGTGCCCCTCATCGTCAGGCGCCATGGTGGCCATGGCGCCCGGCCGAGGACCACGCAGAGGCAGTGCTGGCGGCGAGGAAGCCGGCGGCGAGACACCGAGATGGAGGAAGAGACGGCGATGGAGCGTGACAAGGCACTCGAAGCGGCCCTTGGCCAGATCGAGAAGCAATTCGGCAAGGGCTCGATCATGAGAATGGGCGAGCATGCCGGAGTAGGCGTCGAGGCGATCTCTACCGGCGCGATGGCACTCGACCTCGCACTCGGTATCGGTGGCCTGCCTCGGGGCCGTGTCGTCGAGATCTTCGGCCCGGAGTCATCGGGCAAGTCGACGCTCGCCATGCACGTCGTGGCGGAGGCCCAGCGCAACGGCGGTATCTGCGCCTACATCGATGCCGAGCACGCCATGGACCCCGCTTACGCGAAGGCAATCGGTGTCGACATCGACGAGCTGCTGATCTCGCAGCCCGACACCGGGGAGCAGGGTCTCGAGATAGCCGACATGCTCATCCGGTCCGGAGCGATCGACGTCGTCGTGATCGACTCGGTGGCAGCCCTCACACCTCGTGCGGAGATCGAGGGAGAGATGGGTGACTCGCATGTCGGGCTGCAGGCACGCCTCATGTCGCAGGCGTTGCGCAAGCTGACCGGGACGCTCTCGAAGTCGCGCACCATCGCCGTCTTCATCAACCAGCTGCGCGAGAAGATCGGCGTGATGTACGGCTCACCGGAGACGACACCTGGTGGGCGGGCCCTCAAGTTCTACTCGTCGATCCGCCTCGACATCCGCCGCATCGAGTCGCTCAAGGACGGGGCGGAGATCGTCGGCAACCGGACGCGCGTGAAGGTCGTGAAGAACAAGTGTGCCCCGCCCTTCCGCTCGGCCGAGTTCGACATCGTCTACGGCAGGGGAATCAGCCGCGAGGGCTCGATCCTCGACGTCGCCGTTGACCTCGGCATCGTGAAGAAGGCAGGCGCCTGGTACACCTACGAGGGCGAGCAGCTCGGCCAGGGTCGAGAGAACGCCAAGCAATTCCTGCGTTCGACCACGGAGATGATGGTCGAGCTCGACCAGAGGATCCGTGAGACGATCGCCGAGAAAGAGCAGCTGGCGCTCTCCGAGGAGGCTGGACCGCAGCTGCAGGACGTGCCGCTCGGGAAAGGGTTCGGCGACGACGAGCCGATCACGCTCGGCTGACTCTTCCCGGATCTCTCCTGAGATCGCCGAGCGGACGAATCGTTGACTTGTCCCAAGGGGCGCCGAGCCGCCCTCAGCGGGGAACGGTCGTGTGCTTGTACTCGTTCATCTCCGGCAGGTCGGCGAAGATCCTCAGCACCCGCTCGATCGTGCGCCGGGCGACGCCGGAGTCGCCCTCGGGCCTGGTCATAAGTCGTACGAAGACTGCCTGCTCTCCGAGGATGAAAGTGGGCACGCCCCAGACGCCGTGCTCGCTGGCGGCGAGCTCGTGCTCCCTGCGGAATGTGTCTGCCGGCCAGCCGCTCGCGATCTCGTCGAAGACGAAGTCGGCATCGACGCCCTGGTTGGAGAGAACCTCACGGAGGGCCTTCTCGTCCTTGAGGTCACCTGCCTGGTCGTGACGGAGAGCGAAGAGAGCCTTGTGGACCCGGAGGAAGTCGCCGGGCAATTTGTCGCGCACGACGATCCCGGCTTCGATGGCGAGGTGGGAGGTCCTTTTCTCCGGGTCGTCGAACACCGAAGGGTCTCCCTCTTCGACGTGCGTCTCGCCGAGCGAGAAGGGAACCCAGTCGACCTCGAAGGGCGCACCGCCTTCGAGGGCGGTCACGAGGTGCTCGTGGGCGTTGCGGGCAAAGGGGCAGCGGTAGTCCCAGGTGACCGCGAAGCGGTTCGGGAGCTCCTGGGCTGAGGTTGGTGCGGGCGGTGGGGATGCTGTCACGATGAGGACAACCTAGGAGCAGGCAAGTGGATTCCCGGTCATCTTCGAACGGACCGCCGACGCCGCCTCGCCGCCCCTTCGGCACGCCCGGCGCCGAGCCGGTGGTGCGCTTGGTCGCGAGTGACGACATCGGCGGGCTGAGCAGGATGCTCGCGAGGGCGTTCTGGGACGACCCCGTCTCCTCTCACCTCTTTCCGAGCGAGAGGAGCCGCCCTCGGCGCCTCGAGCGTTACTTCCGCTTCCAGCTCCGCTCGATCTTCCTGCCGAGAGGGGAGGGCTACACGACCGAGGACCTGGCGGCCGCTGCGTTGTGGATGCCGCCGCGCGACCATCGGCCCCCGAGCATCGCCGACGCCCTCGCCCAGCTCCCGGCGGTGTTCATCCTGGGACGCAGCTTGTCTCGGGCTGTCGGCCTCGTGCAGCTGCTCGAGCCGTCCCACCCGAAGGCCCCCCACTACTACCTGGCCACGATCGGTACCGAGCCGAGCCTGCGCGGGCGAGGCATCGCCTCGGCGGTCCTGAGGCCGGTCCTGGCACGTTGCGACGCCGAGGGAATCCCTGCCTACCTCGAGTCCTCGAAGGAAGGGAACGTAGCCTTCTACGAGCGGCACGGCTTCAAGGTGACCGGAAAGGTGACCGTGCCGGGGACCGCCGTCCGGCTGTGGCTCATGTGGAGGCAGCCGCAGCGCGGCTAGAGATGCGGAATCCGTCGTGGTCACGGCGTTCTCCCGCGGAAACACTTGCGCCCGGCGCGTGAAACGGACATACTCGCGATGCAACAGCCATAACCATCACCAGACGGCGCATGTTCCCCATCCCGCGACGCACCGGAGCGCTGATGCCCTTCCCACGAAAGCCCATCGTGCGCGCCAGCCGGTGGGACGGCGGGCCCGTGAGCCGCGGGCCCGCTCCGGCCGAGGCGGCGGCGCGCGACCCCCGCCGAGGGCCGATACCTGCCGCAGTGGGACAGCCCGATCGAGTACGTGCACCTGACCGACATGTCTCCCGCCCCGCTGCTAATCTGCCACGATTCGTTGCCGCAAGTAAGGGGACGGCTGCGAGCACTCGTCTTTTTCTGACGCTTTCGAGTGGAAAGGGGGCCAAGCGACTGTCCGGCCGGCTCTGAACCAGCTTGCTCGGGGGAGACCCGCCGGTATCGATCTCGGCTGGTGCCCGCGAGCTATTGCGGCTGTCAATGATCCCGGCTGGACACGACCTTAGAGAATCATGGGTGTTCGTCTGACTTCACGCTGCCGACGGGCAGAAGAACGCGTCATCGGTACGGTACTCGTCTGCGTACTGGGCTTCGCCCTCGCGGCGTGCGCCACGACGGCGACCCCGACGAGCAGTACGGGCGGCAAGCCGCTCTCCGGAGGGACTGCAAGCTATGCGCTTGCTGTCGGGGATATTTTCAGCTGGATATCGCCGCTCGAGAACCAGGCGAACTATGAGCCGTACGACATGAACGTCGAGAACGGAATGTGGCGGCCGCTGTACTGGCCGGGTGGCCCGGGCATAACCGGGATAGATTTGGCCCGCTCCCTCGCTTACCAGCCGGTGTACTCGGCCAATGACCAGTCTGTCACGGTCACGATGAGGCAGGGCTACAAGTGGTCCGACGGCAAACCCGTGACAGCGAGCGACGTCCAGTTCTTCTTCCAGCTAGAGGCTGCGGGTGCCAAGCTCGGGAAGTATGCTCCCTATGTCTCTGGCGAGATGCCAGATGACATCAAGGCAGTGACATACGACGGCCAGTATAAGTTCACGATTCATCTCGTTCGCTCTTATAATCCAGCTTGGTTCACTGCGAATCAGCTCACGTGGATCTATCCGCTGCCGCGGCAAGCATGGGACCGGACCTGTTCCACGTGTGCCGCTGGCAACGCGGCCGCAACCCCCGCGGGAGCCAAGGCGGTCTATAATTTCATATACTCACAGTCCTCGCAGCTCTCTACCTACTCTACCAACCCGATATGGAAGGTTGTCGACGGGCCATGGGTCATCTCGTCTTTTGACCCGACCACCTACCATGCTGTCTTTAATGCGAACAAGGCCTATACAGGGACAGACAAGCCTCATCTCGCCTCATATGGAATCTACTCTTTCAACTCCGACACCGCCGAGCTTGACGCCATTCGTTCCGGCCTCGTTACCTATGGCTGGCTCCCGTTCAGCGACGTGGCGGCTCTCAAGACGTTCGAAGGTTACGGCTATACGTTCAAGCCATGGTTCGCCTTCTACAATGAGGATGTCGAGTTCGGCTACACGAGCCCGCAGTGGGGCCCGCTTGTACGGCAACTTTACATTCGGCAGGCGCTCCAGCATCTCGTGAACGAGCCCTTGTACATCAAGACTGCGCTGCACGGCTATGCCTTGCCGGAGTACGGGATGGTTCCTGTGTACCCGAGCAGCTATGTGTCGCCGGCGCTCCGCCATCCGCTGTACCCGTACTCGGTCTCGGCGGCGTCGGCCCTCCTTTCCGGCCACGGATGGGTGAAGAGCTCGTCTGGCGTCGACGTGTGCGAGCGACCCGGCACTGGTAGCAACGAGTGCGGCGCCGGGATCGCACGGGGTCGCACGCTCAGCCTGCTGTTCATGTACTCGACCGGCTCACCCTCCTTCCTCGCCCAGGTCGAGGCGCTCACCACGGTCGCCAAGCAGGTTGGGATCGATCTCACTCTCGACGGCCAGACCACGACCACGATGTTCTCGATCGCCGGGGTGTGCCCGCCGGGCCCGTGCAAGTGGGGGATGGCAGGCTACGCCGGCTTCTTGTGGGACTACGGTCAGAACGTGCTGTTCCCATCCGGGGGCGAACAGTTCGGGAAGGCCAATTATTGGGGTGGCGGGTACAAGTCCTCGGCGGCTCAGGCCCTGATCAACGACGCCCACACAGGTACCGGGCTGCAGCCGCTTTACCGAGTGGAGAACTACCTGTCGGAACAGGTGGCGTCGCTGTGGCTGCCGGTACCCGCCCAGTACCTCTTGCTCGTGAAGAACAACTTGAAGGGCTGGACACCGCTCGACCCCTACGTCGATCCCATGCCTTCGCTGTGGTACTACGTGAGCTGAGTGACGGGCTCCCCTGGGTCCACGGGGGAGCTCTGACCGGCGAGGCATGACGGGATACCTGGTCCGTCGCTTCTTCCAGGCGGTC
>JAKATT010000080.1:0-12152 GCA_021818615.1 Actinomycetes bacterium
CCATCAGCTACTTCTTCATCGAGTTCGGACCCAACGAGACCACCTTCGTATACCCCTCGGAGATCTTTCCCACCGCCATCCGCGGAACGGGCGACGGGATCTCGGCCGCGGGCGGCAAGCTTGGGGCGTTTCTCGGCGCGCTGGTTGTCCCCCACCTGCTCAAGGCAGCTGGGATCACCGGGGTCATGGGGGTGATGGCGGCAGTGTCGGTAATCGGCGTCGTCCTGACACTCGTAGCGCTGCCTGAGCCAAACGGAAAGACGCTGGAGGAGGCATCGGCCGAGACCGGGCCGGTCCCGGTCCTCACCGAAGCAGCGGTCTGAACGACCCCTGACGCAGCCCGCGTCGCCGAACTGCACCGAGACGGGCCGACGGCATCGGTCCCCGTCCTGCCAGCGGCCTGGCACAACTTCCCGCGTGGGGGTGAGCGGGTAAGCGCCCAATCTCAGAGCCTTCCGACCGCTCTGGCCGCAGGCATCGGCGCGAGACTCACACCGACCGCGGTGCGCCGCGAGCGCGTCCAGAGTCACCTCGTCAAGGGCGATGCGGCGAGCAGCGTGGGTCTTCGTGTCCTTCTCGATCGGGATGCCTCGAGCATCCTCCACGATTGCCTTCGAGATGGTGAGGGATCGCGCCGACCAGTCGACGTCGCGCCAGCGCAGTCCGCACAACTCGCCCCGCCGCGCACCCGTCGTGGCCGCCAGACGGAGGAAACATCCGAAGTCGGGATCGCCTTCCTCGGCGGCTCGTAGCAGCCGCATGACCTCCTCCGGCGCCGGCAGCCGGATCTCGCTGCGGCGGATCCGAGGCGGTGAGGCATTGGCGACAGGATTCACCTCGATCCAGCCCCCCACCGCACGGCCTGGACGAGCGCTCGCCTCATGACGGCGTGTACCTGCCTCACGCTCGCTGGAGCCAGCGGCCTGCCCTCCTCTCCGCCGCTCTCACGTAGCCGACCGTAGAAGGCGTCCAGCTCCGCGGTGCGGAGGCGAGCCAGCGGGACCGATCCGAGGGCCGGCACGATGTGGCGGCGAACGAGGCGACGGTAGTCGCGCGCCGTCGTGATCGACAGCTCCGGCTCGGCCGTGACCAGCGAGAAAGCAGCTCCTCGAGGGTGGTGTCCTGGGCCGACAGCCCGCCCCGTGACGCTTCGGCAACGAGCTTGCTCAGCTCCGACTCGGCCGCGCGCTTCGAGCCATGGAAGGTCAGCGTGACGTACTTCTTCCGGCCGGTCGCTGGATCGCGTCCGGCGAGCGCACGCAGCTCCCAAGCGTCCCCGCGCTGTCTGAGCTGCCCTCTCACGGCTGCCTCCGGATCCGTGGACACCGGGAGGGTCGCCGAGCGACCGAGAGCAGCGAGCGAGTGGAGGCTTCCGGCTCAGGTGAGACATCCGGCCTCCGAGCTGGGATTTCTTGGTGCGCCCCCTGGGACTCGAACCCAGAACCTGCGGATTAAGAGTCCGTTGCTCTGCCAAATTGAGCTAGAGGCGCGTTCCGGGCACCGAGACTAGCCGACCGTCGTGAGCGAGCACACGATGCTCGGCACGCCTGAGCCGGCG
Organism: Actinomycetes bacterium; assembly: GCA_021818615.1. Taxonomy (GTDB): domain Bacteria; phylum Actinomycetota; class Acidimicrobiia; order Acidimicrobiales; family Bog-793; genus JAKATT01. The sequence continues at coordinate 1,559 of JAKATT010000080.1, forward strand.
GACTGAGGGTGACCGAGGGGACTTGAACCCCCGACCTCCAGGGCCACAACCTGGCGCTCTAACCAGCTGAGCTACGGCCACCAAGCGGCGCCGAGCCTACGACCTGAAGTCGGTGGCCGGCACACCGTCCAGCATGGCACAGCGACTACCCGGGGCGCCCCAGCCGGCGCACGGCGTCGGCGTCGAGCGCCATCTGCGCCACCAGCTCGTCCTCGCCTTCGAAACGCACCTGGCCCCGCACCCGCCCCCCCACACCGACTCGCACCCTCTCGCCGTAGAGGTCGTCCTCGAAGTCGAGCACGAATGCCTCGACGAGCAGCTCACCGTGCGCCCCGTAGTAGGTGGGCCGTGTCCCGATCGAGATCGCCGCCAGATGGCGCTTCCCGTCGGACCGCTCCAGCCACCCCGCGTAGATGCCGTCCGCCGGCAGCGAGGTTCCGGCGGGCACCTCGACGTTGGCGGTCGGAAAGCCGAGCTCTCTCCCCCGCCCGTCGCCCCGCACGACGACACCTTCGAGCAGCACGAACGGCACCTCTTCTACGCCCATCGACAGGACGCTAACGTCCCGCGTCGTGCCAGCGCGGCCTGCGAGCCCCTCCCGTCGGAACCTCCCGCCGTCCGTCTCCATACGCGAGGTCGGACCGCGCGACGGGCTCCAGAACGAAGCCCCCGTCCCCCCGGCAGAGCGCGCCAGGCTCGTGCGGGCGCTCGCAGACGCGGGGTGCCGCTCGATCGAGGCCGTGAGCTTCGTCTCGGAGCGGGCGGTGCCCGCCATGGCCGGCGCAGCCGAGGTGATCGCCCTCGTGAGCCGCGGCGATGGGGGCCCCTCCGGCAGGCGCAGCACGAGCGGCGGCAGCGAGCTCAGGCTCACCGCGCTCGTCCCCAATCTGAGGGGGGCCGAACGGGCGATCGAGGCAGGGGTGGCCGCGCTCACCGTGACCATCTCCGCATCGGCCGCCTACAACGATAAGAACGTGCGGATGACAATCGAGGAGTCGCTGCGGGAGATCGAGTCGGTCGCGGGCCTGGCGGCTGGCCAGGGCATGGCGGTGGATGCTGTCGTGTCCTGCTCCTTCGGCTCCCCCTTCGAGGGCGAGATCGATCCCGGCGAGGTGGCCGGTCTCGCCGCCAGGCTCGCCGAGGCGGGCTGCAGCGACCTGACGTTCGCCGACACGACCGGCGTCGCCTCTCCGCGGCGCCTCGACGCCGTCCTGTCGGCGCTCGAAGCAAGGACGGGTCGGGCGGCGCGAGACGTCGGCCTCCACCTGCACGACACCCGTGGCACCGCGCTCGTCAACGCCTGGGCGGCAATGGAGGCTGGCGTGCGGCGTTTCGACACCTCTCTCGGCGGGCTCGGAGGGAGCCCGTTCGCACCCGGCGCCGGGGGCAACCTCGCCACCGAGGACCTCGTCGGGCTCCTCGACGACGTCGGCGTGGCAACGGGGATCCGCCTCTCGGCGCTGCTGAAGGCGGGCTCCCTCGCCCGCGACCTCGTCGGCCACGCCCTGGCCGGCAGGACAATGTCAGCCCTGGAGGGCTCGGCGCGGGCATACTGAGCGCGTGGCTGAACGCACAGAGCGGTCGGGCTTCCGGGCGAGGTTCACCGATCACATCGCTGCCGCGGTGGGGACGACCAAGGGCCTCTTCCTCGTGAGCGACGGCGTCCCCGACGGCCCGTTCTTCCGCGGGCTGCACGTCCCTGCATTCGTCCAGCAGGACGGCAGGTACCTCGCCGCGGTAGTAGACCCCCGCTCCGGCTCCACCATCTGCACGAGCGACGACGGCGGGGCCACCTGGCGAGAGCCGGTGGAGCGCCCGATCACCTTCCCGACCTACGCGAGCGCCTCCCTCGTCCAGGTGTGGCAGCTGCACGCCGACACCTCGAGCGCGACGCCGGTGCTCTACGCCGGCGTACAGCCGGCAGCGCTCTTCCGCTCCGAGGACCTCGGGGCCTCGTTCCAGCTCGTACGCAGCCTGTGGGACCACCCCGACCGCGCCGGATGGCGGCCCGGCTTCGGCGGGCTCGGCCTTCACACCATCCTCACGCACCCGACGCGACCAGGCCGCCTCATCGTCGCGGTGTCGAGCGGCGGGGTGTACGTCTCAGAGGATGGCGCGCAGTCCTTCGAGGCGCGCAACAACGGCCTGGAGGCGCTCGGCCGGCCGAGCCCCACCGCAGACATCCGCCTGTGCGTCCACAAGCTGGCGATCGACGCCCGTGACCCCGACGTCCTCTGGGCCCAGACCCACTGGGGCGTCCACCGTTCGAGCGACGCCGGCGAGCACTGGGAGGACGTCGGGCGCATCGGCGAGAGCTTCGGCCTGCCCTCCGGGTTCGGCTTCCCGATCGTCACCCACCCCGAGGAGGCCGACACTGCCTACGTCTTCCCGCTCGAGTCCGACGACTTCCCCTTCTCGGCCAACGGAGACTGCGCCGTCTACCGGACCTCCGACGGCGGCAAGCGCTGGGAGGGCGTCGGCCGCGGGCTGCCGAGGCGCAACTCCTACGTGTCAGTGTTGCGCGACGCGTTCGACGTGAGCACCTTCCCGCCTTTCCCGCTTGTTCTCGGCACGCGCGCCGGCGACATCTTCGCCTCGGCGGACGGAGGTGAGAACTGGCGGCGCTTCATCGAGCACCTCCCGCCGGTCGTCTGCGTCCGCGTCCTCGTCTGACGGACCTGCCTGCCGCCCGCCCGCTCGCTAGCGTGGGCGCCGTGGGGGCCCAGGTACTCGTCGTGGACCATCCCGCCGTCGCCGACAGGCTCGCTCGGCTGAGGGACCGCACAACCACGAGCGCCGAGTTCCGCCAGCTCGTCGGCGAGGTCGCCACCTACGTGGCCTACGAGGCGCTGTGTGACATCGAGACAGGCCCGGTCGTCGTCGAGACGCCGCTCGCACCCGCACACTGCCGGCAGGTGACCGAGACTGTCCTCTTGGTCCCGGTGCTGCGCGCAGGGCTGGGCATGGTTCCCGCCGTGCAGGCCCTGCTCCCCCTCACCGAGGTCGCCCACGTCGGGCTCCGCCGCGACGAGCTGACCTGGACCTCTGAGGTCTACTTGAACCGCCTCCCCGCGCAGCTGAGTGGCCGCCGGGTGGTGGTCTGCGACCCGATGCTCGCGACGGGCGGCTCGCTCGTCCAGGTATGCGACCTCCTCGTCGAGCGTCACGCAGCGAGAGTGATGGCGCTCTGCCTCATCGCATCCCGGCCCGGCATCGAGCACTTCCACAGCCGCCATCCCGCCATCCCAATCGCCTGTGCAGCCGTGGACCCCGATCTCGACGCTCGTGCCTACATCGTGCCCGGGCTCGGTGACGCCGGAGACAGGCTGTTCGGTCCACCGGACTGACGCCTCTCGAAGGAGCGGGCCCGCCGCACTTGCGTGCCGTGGGCCGCGGAGGTCATCCTCGTCGAAGTGACCGCCGCCGAGGCTACCTTCTCGACCACAGTCGGCTCCCAGGAGATCGAGCTCCCCCTCGTCGAAGTCGCGCCGGAGATCTCGATCGCGTTGCTCATCTGCGTCGACCACGGGGTGGGTTTCGCAGAGAAGGCGGGTGCCGAGCTGGCCGAGCTGCTCCGCCCCTTCGACGTCGACATCGTGGCGTCCGTGGCGACGATGGGCATCCCCCTCGCCATCGAGGTCACCCGCGCGCTCGGCCTCGACGACTACGTGATCCTGCACAAGACGCCGAAGATCCACCTCGCCGACGCCGTCGCTGAGCCCGTCCGCTCGATCACGACCGATGCCGAGCAGCGGCTCCTCTTCGATCGGGCACGCATCGCCGCGGTGGCCGGCAAGCGGGTCGCCGTCGTGGACGACGTCATCTCGACGGGCGGCTCCAGCCGCGCCGCCCTCAACCTCATCCGGCGGATCGGCGGCGACCCGGTCGTCTTCGGCGCCCTCCTCACCGAGGGGTGGCAGTGGCGCGAGGTGCTCGGCGAGGACGTCGAGAAGGTCCGCACGCTCGGTGCCATCCCGATCTTCCGCCACCGCCCCGACGGCTCGCTCGAGGAGGACTGGGGGCCGGGCGCTCCTTGGGACTGAGCGTCACGTGCCGCCGATGGTGGCCTCGAGAAAGCTCTCGAGCCGCTCGAGCATCGCCGCCTTGCGATCTTCCGAGGCGAAGCTCGCCTCGATCGACGTCCGAGCCACCTCCCCGAGCTGGCGGGCTCCCCAGCGGAACTCGGCGGCACAGGCCTCGTACTCGCCCGCGAGCTCGATCCCGTACAGCTCGGGATCGTCGGTGTTCACCGAGACGCGCACGCCCGCTCGCCTGAGCGCCTCGACCGGGTGGGCGGCGATGCTCTCGGCGACACCGAGCACCACGTTCGACGTCGGGCAGACGTCGAGGGGGATCCGGCGGCGGGCGAGCTCCCGCACGAGTGCGGGCTCCTCGACACAGCGCACCCCGTGGTCGATCCGCTCGGCGCCGAGCAGCTCGATCGCCTCCCACACTCCACCCGGCCCGCTCGACTCCCCGGCATGGGCGCAACGCCGCAGCCCGGCGTCGGCCGCCCGGCGGAACGCCCCGGCGAAACGCTCGTTGTTCGACCCCGCCGCCTCGTTCCCGTCGATCGAGAGCCCGACGACCCGCTCGGCCCGCTCGGCGAGCAGCCAGTCGACGACATCGTTGGCCTCGGCTTCGCTCTGGCGGCGGTTGAGGCTCCAGCACAGGTTCACCGTGGCGCCGCCTGCCCTCTCCGCCTCGTCGAAACCCGCCGACAGCTCCCCCACCATCTCCGCGGCCCGCTCCCGCCAGTGCGGCCAATGGGTGGGATTGAAGATGACGTCGGCGTGCAGGGCGCCGGAGCGGTCGAGGTGCTGGGAGGTGGCGAGCGCGATCGCCCGCAGGTCCTCGGCCCGGTCGACGAGCGAGCAGGCCCAGTCGAGGTGGTCGAGCAGCGCCTGCAGGCTTGTGATCTCGGGACGGCCGTCGACGAGCGGGAGCGGGCAGGTCATGCCGTGGCGCTCTGCCGCGGCGAGCCACACCGGCGAGGGGATGCAACCCTCGAGATGGAGGTGGACCTCCGCCTTCGGCAGCTCCCGTACGAGTGCGCCGAGCTGTGAGCGCGGGATCGGCCGTGAGGTGCTCATCTGACCATCCTGACCCGGTTCTCGCTGTCCGCGCTTGCGCCCGGGTCAGATGAGGACGGGTGCGCCGCGACGCTACGAGCAGCCGCTCGTCGCTCCGCAGCTCGGGCAGGCGTAGCAGGAGCCTGCCCGCTGCATGATGTTGCCGCAGGCGTAGCAGAACGGAGCGTCCCGGTTCTCCATCCGCTCAACGGGCGCCGCTGGCGCGCTCGCCCGGGACTCCCCTGCCGACCTGGCAGACCCGGCGGCCGCGTCACCACCGGCACCGAAACGCTCCCGCTCCTCACGGACGGCCCTGGCGCCGTCGACGTCCTCGAGGCCCGGCAGCGTCGGCTGGGTCCGCTCCCCCGTCGACAGGACGCCGAGCTCGAGACGTTCGTCGTAGGAGAGGTAGTCGAGGGCGAGGCGCCGGAAGATGTAGTCGACGAGGCTCGACGCTAGACGCAGCTCCGAGTCGTCGGTGATGCCCGCAGGCTCGAAGCGCATGTTCGTGTACTTGCGGACGAAGGTCGACAGCGGCACGCCGTGCTGCAGGCCGAGGCTGACCGAGATCGAGAAGGCGTCCATCACTCCCGACAGCGTCGAGCCCTGCTTGGACACCTTCATGAAGACCTCACCGGGCCGGCCGTCCTCGTACTCGCCGACGGTCACGTAGCCCTCGCAGTCCGAGACCCGGAACGCGAAGGTGTTCGACCGGCGGCGGCGGGGAAGCCTGGTGCGCGTCGTGGCGGCCGGCGCCGTGACGGCCGAGCGCTGGAGGGCGCTCTCGAGCTCGGCGATGCGGGCTGTCAGCTCCGCCTCCTTGGCGGCGAACGCTGCCGACTGGATCTCCCCGACGACGGCTGCCTCCTCGATCCCGGTGACGACGACGTCCTTCTTGGTCGTCGACAGCGGCTGTGCAACCTTGCAGTTGTCCCGGTAGATGGCGATCGCCTTCAGGCCCAGCCTCCAGGCGTCGATGTGCAGCTGTTCGACCTCCTCGACCGTGGCGTGCTCGGGCATGTTGGTCGTCTTCGAGATGGCACCGGAGATGAAGGGCTGTGCCGCCGCCATCATCCTCACGTGGCCGGAGTAGTGGATGGTGTTGTCGCCCATCGAGCAGGCGAAGACCGGCAGGTGGTCGGCGGAGAGGTGGGGCGCCCCGACGATCGACTTGTGCTCGTCGATGTAGGCGACGATGTCGCCGATCTCCGACTCTCCGTAGCCGAGGCGGCAAAGCGCCCGGGGGACGGTCTGGTTGACGATCGACATAGTGCCGCCACCCACGAGCTTCTTCGTCTTCACGAGGCCGAGGTCGGGCTCTATCCCGGTGGTGTCGCAGTCCATGAGGAACGAGATCGTCCCGGTCGGAGCAAGCACCGTCGCCTGCGAGTTGCGGACGCCGTAGTGCTCGGCGAGCTCGACCGCGCCGTCCCAGGCCTCCTGGGCGGCGGACAGAAGCTCGGTCGGCACGAGCTCCTCGTCGATCTTGGCGACCTCTGCCCGGTGCATCCGAAGGACGTTCAACATGGCATCGGTGTTGTCGTGGTAGCCGGCGAATGGGCCCATGCGGCCGGCGGTCCGGGCGGACACCTCGTAGGCCTTGCCGGTCATGAGCGCCGTGATCGCCCCAGCGAGGGCGCGGCCCTCGTCCGAGTCGTAGGGAAGCCCCTCGGCCATGAGGAGGGCGCCGAGGTTGGCGTAGCCGAGACCGAGCTCCCGGAAACGCCGCGTCGTGTCGCCGATCTTGTCCGTCGGGTAGTCGGCGTTGCCGACCAGGATCTCCTGAGCGGTGAACACGACCTCGACGGCCGCCGAGAACCCGTCGACGTCGAAGCGGCCGGTCTCGTCGATGAACTTGAGCAGGTTCAGGCTGGCGAGGTTGCAGGACGAGTTGTCGAGGTGGACGTACTCCGAGCAGTTGCGGACGACAACGCCGTTCACGACGTAGGAGTGGTTCCTCGGCTCCGACAGGTTGTAGGTGAGCTCCCTGCCCTCTGTGATCCGCTCGACGAGCCGGGCAGTCCGGTCGACGTCGTAGGACCCGTCGACCATGGCCTCGATGAGCTCCGAGAGGCGTGCCGCTTTCCTCGACAGGCTGAAGCCGATCTCGGCGGCGAAGCGGCAAACTGACCGATGCGAGATTCGGAGGCCGTAGGCAGCCTGGCTGGAGCAGGTGGCCTCCGAGCCGTCCTTCACGCGCCAGACGCGGCTCGAGATGCCGAAGGCGGTGAGCAAGCGCTGGACGCCTCGGAGCAGCTCGATCGAGATCGACCCGAGGCCGACGTAGGAACCCTTCGTACGGTCGATCTGCACACATCCGTCGGCGTCAAAGAGCCCGCGCAGGAAGGCGGCCGCCGCGAACTGGGGAGCCTGTTCAACGGACCAGGGGACCCTCTTGTGCACAGCCGTGACCGACGCCACGCCGAGCGCTTCGAGGAAGCGCTTGAAGGCGGCACGGCCGAGACGGAGCTGCGCCGTGCCGTTGGCCTGCTCGGAGATCTTGATCGCACGTCCGCCGTTGATGCGCTCGAGGAGATCGACGTGACGGGGCATGACCTCCAGCTGGCCGTCACGTGAGCCGTAGACGGTGCTCGTCGTCAAGCCCGACGTGGAGCCATTGCCGACCAGCCAGCCGAGGTAATGGGCGAGCTCCTCGGACCACTCCCCGGGGAGCTCGAGCGGGGTGCTCCGCCCGTAGGGCTCGCGGTACGAAGCGGCGTCGGTCTCGACTGGGAGCGCGAGATCGGCTTCGACGGGCGGTGCCGGCACGTCGAGGACCTTTACCAGGTCGTCCGCCGTCAGCTCGCCGGCCGCGACGTAGCCCCGGTTCGTCGTGAAGATCCTGTGGCCGGGAGTGCAGCGCAGCTCCATGCCGTTGTCGAGACGCAGCCGGACGATGTCGTTGTAGCCCGTGATCATGATCGCCTCAGGGCTGGAGAGGACCGCCGCCTCCTCCGGGTGTCCGGTGTTCGTGGCGTCGTGGGTGTAGACCGCGAACTGCTCGCCCCCGTTGACCCGGCGCACGAGCTCGTCGAAGCGGACGAAGCCCTTGTCGGTGTGCACGAGCATGTCGCCGGTGAAGCACGGGTTCGACGCCGAGATGCGCCCGGTGCTCGGCGCCGTGTGCCACCTGTTGATCGTCGTGTCGAACTGCAGCCCGGGGTCGGCGCACTCCCAAGCCGCCTCTGAGATCTGGTGGAACAGCTCCCGCGCCTTTATGGTCTCGACCGTCTCGCCGGTCGTTCTCGCGACGAGGTTCCAGTCACCGTCGTCCAGTACCGCCTGCATGAACTCGTCGGTCACCCGCACCGAGTTGTTGGCGTTCTGATACTGGATCGAGTGGCTGTCGGCGCCGTCGAGGTCCATGTCGAAGCCGGCGAGGGCGAGGACTCGAGCCTTGCGCTCCTCCTTCGCCTTGCACCACACGAACTCGCGGACGTCGGGGTGGTCGGCGTCGAGGATGACCATCTTGGCGGCGCGGCGCGTCTTGCCGCCGGACTTGATCGTCCCGGCAGAGGCATCCGCACCCCGCATGAAGCTCACAGGTCCCGAAGCCGTCCCGCCGCCTTGCAGCAGCTCGCGGGAGGACCTGATGTTGGAGAGGTTGACACCGGCGCCCGAGCCGCCCTTGAAGATGATTCCCTCCTCGGTGTACCAGTTGAGGATCGAGCTCATCGAGTCGTCCACAGCGAGGATGAAGCACGCCGAAGCCTGCTGAGGCACGCCCTTCACGCCGATGTTGAACCAGACAGGTGAGTTGAACGCCGCCTTCTGCTCGACGATGAGATGCTTCAGCTCGTGGCTGAAGAGCTCCGCCTCGGACGCGTCGACGAAGTAGCCGTCCTTCGCGCCCCAGGTGGTGATCGTGTCGACGACGCGGTCGACGACCTGACGAAGCGACCACTCGCGCCCGGGCATGCCGAGCGTGCCGCGGAAGTACTTCTGGGCGAGGATGTTGGTGGCGTTGACGCTCCAGCTCGACGGCACCTCGACGCCGGGCTGCTCGAAGGCGACCGCGCCGGTCCGGTAGTCGCTGATCCGAGAGTCGCGCCGCTCCCAGGTGACCTGGTCGTAGGGGTGCGTTCCTTCTTCGGTGAAGTGGCGACGGATTCCGATGCCGAGTCGCTCTCCTGCTACAGCCATGATCTCCTTGTCCCTCCCGCCGATCCGTCCGGCTCAGTTATACCCCAAGATATAGGGGTGTCATATCTGACCACCACCAGATGCCTGGTAATTACAACACCGTAACTACGCCGGTGTCAACGGAAGCACCAGCGCGCCCGACCAGGTCACGACCCGTTCGCGAAGGTTCGCAGTAGAGCATCTCCAGGCAGCAGCCCGCGTCCTCGGCAGCTGCGGCATCGCCCCCCGCTACCCTGCGATGCGATGAGCGTCGTGGTGGCGATCGATGCCGGGACAACCGGGGTGCGAGCTCTCGCGATCGACGAGCAGGCCGTCGTGGTAGGCGTCTCCTACAGGGAGCTCACCCAGCACTTCCCCTCGCCCGGTCTCGTCGAGCACGATCCCGCCGAGATCTGGCGGCTCGTCGAGGAGACCCTCGCCGAGCTCGCGGCCGGCCTGTCCGAACGGGGCGAGCCCGTCGCCGCCCTCGGCATCACCAACCAGCGCGAGACGGCCGTCGCCTGGGACACCAAGAGCGGTGAGCCGCTCTGCCGGGCCATCGTCTGGCAGGACCGGCGCACCGCCGACCGCTGCGACGAGCTGCGCGAGGCCGGCCACCTCCCGATGATCCGGGAGCGGACAGGACTCGTGCTCGACAGCTACTTCTCCGCCACGAAATGGGAATGGATGCTGCGCCACGGTGGCGTCGAGGACACGGCCGGCCTCGCCCTCGGCACGGTGGACGACTGGCTGCTCTGGCACCTCACCGGGGAAAGGCGGGGAGGGCTGCACGCGACCGACGCCTCGAATGCCTCCCGGACCCTCCTGTACGATCTGCGGCGCCTCGATTGGTCCGAGGAGCTGTGTGCTCTCTTCTCGGTACCCCGCCGCGCCCTCGGCTCGATCGTGCCGTCCTCCGGGCGGGTCGGGCAAGTGAGCGCCGGCGTGGCGGGCGGCGTGCTCGCCGGCGTGCCGGTGAGCGGCATCGCCGGGGACCAGCAGGCCGCCCTCTTCGGCCAGTGCTGTCACCGTCCGGGCAGCGCCAAGGTGACCTACGGCACGGGCTCGTTCATCCTCATGAATCTCGGCAGCGGGGTGCCCCAGCCGGCGGACGGCCTCCTCACGACCGTGGCCTGGCAGGTGGCCGGCGAGACGACCTACGCGCTCGAGGGAGCCGTCTTCGCCTCGGGCGCAGCGATCGGTTGGCTGCGTGACGGCCTCGGCGTCATCGGCGACGCCTCCGAGGCGGGCCCGCTCGCCGAGAGCGTGCCGGTGAACGAAGGCGTCTACCTCGTCCCCGCTTTCACCGGGCTCGGCAGCCCCTGGTGGGACCCCGACGCTCGAGGCGCGGTGATCGGTATCACCAAGGGCACCGGTCGGGCACAGCTCGTACGGGCAGC
>JAKATT010000080.1:12471-19822 GCA_021818615.1 Actinomycetes bacterium
CTGCGGGCACTCGAGCGGGCGCGGCACTTCGCCGGGCGTCCCTGAGCGAGGCGGGCTGGAGACGAAGGCAGCCGAGATGCCTCAGCCGGCTGCCCGTGGTGCCTTCAGCGGGATCGCGACGTCGAGACGACTGACCGGCGCCACGGGCGGGGCAACCTCCTCGACAGCCCGCACGGCCCTCGTCCCGCTGCTCGGTCCGCGCGCGTGCTGGCTCTCGAGCTCGTCGGCCGGCTGTGCGCTTCGCGAGGCGTAGCGGTCGACATACTGCTGACCGGAGAGCTGGCGGATCTCCCACATGAGCTCGTCGGTTGCCTGCCGGCAGGCGAGTGGGTCGTAACTTCGATGCCCGTAGCGCGCCGCGAGGTCGAGCGGCCGGCCAAAGCGCACTTCGACAGGCTTGAACGGTCTGAGCAGACGTGACCCGATCGGCTGGATCGCCCGCGTCCCCCTGATACCTACCGGCACGACAGGCGCGCCCGAGGAGAGGGCCAGCCGGGCGACACCGGTCCGGCCCCGGTGCAGGCGCTCGTCCGGCGATCGGGTCCCCTCCGGGTAGATGCCGAGACATCCACCGCTGCTCAAGAGGTCGAGGGCTTCCCCGAGAGCCCTGGCGGACGCCTTCCCACCGCTTCTCTCCATCGGGATCTGGCCAACCGCCCTGAAGAACCATGCCGTCTTCCACGACTTGAAGTACTCCGCCTTGGCGACGAAGGTGACCCGACGGGACACGACGAGGGGGATGAAGAGAGAGTCGCAGAACGCCTGGTGATTGGAGGCGATGATGACCGGGCCGGACGCCGGGACATTCTCCAGTCCCTCGACCTTGACGCCGAACAGGCCACGAAGGATCGGCGCCAAGACCGCCTTCAACAGACCGTAGAGCACGCCCAAGCCTATTCCGACCGGTCAAGTCCTCGACGGTAGCTGCCGAAATATCCAACAGGCACTTTCAGCACTGGCGCGACCTGCCCAGCACGGCTGGACCGAGGCGCCCCGATGATCCGCGAGGCACCACGTCATGCACGCTTTTCATCCCCCGGGCCGGCTCCGGCCCCGCGCCGGCCCGCTCGGTGCGGTCGCCCTCGCGCTCAGCCTCGCAGCAGTCCTGCCTTCCGCCCGAGCAGCCTCCGGCTCGGCTCTGCCGACAGCGGGGCGCCGCCTCGCGGGTACGGACGGCGCCCTCCTGCGGTCACTGTCCAGCGCGCCCGCGCTTCTCCGGCGGGCTGCCCGGCCCGGGGACGGCCTTGCTCCGAACGACTCGCTCCCCCGCCCGGGCTGGTGGAATGGCGCCTGTGACGGCGGGCCGTCGGGCGCCTATCCCGGCTCGATGCCGAACGGTGCCGTCTTCGACGGTCTGCCCTCGTGCGGCCCGGGACCCAACCAGGGCGGTGCCGACCACCTCGTTCGGTTCTTCGCCGGGGCATGGGGCGAGTTCGAGTGGGAGTGCGTGGAGCTCTCGATGCGCTGGATGTACCAGGCCTGGGGAGTGCCCCCCTACGGGGCGAACGGCAACTCCGTCGTCGCCAACTACCCGATGGGCGCGCCCGGCTACCCGGCGCTCGACAGGATCGCGAATGGGACCGTCGGGCACGCTCCACAGCCGGGCGACGTCATCTCGGTGGACAACCCCAGCCAGTTCGGTCACACAGAGGTGATCGCCTTCAGCTCTGTCAGCTCGTCCGGCAACGGGTGGCTGAAAGCGATCACCGAGAACTGGGCGCCAGGCAGCACAGGATGGGTCTCGCTCTCGGTCTCGCACTGGGTCGTCTCCGACAACATCCCGGGAGACGAGGTGGTCGGCTGGCTGCATGACCCGGGCTGGTCTCTCCAGGCGCCGGTCATCTGGGACGTCACACCCGGGGGCGACCTGCAGGTGAAGGACACCGGTGGTCTCGCAGGTCCTGCAGTCACCGTGGCGAACGGCATCGCGAGCGCCTCGGTGGTCGGTGGCGAGGGCCACGAGCCTGCCCCGCTCGTAGCCGCTCTGACCACAGGCGGGTCGCTCATCGCCGGCTACCTGCTGCCCGGCACCCCCCTCCGCCCGGTCGCGAGCGGTGTGAGCTCCTTCAGCATCTCGAGCGGTGACGGTTGGACCGGCCAGCCGGTGCTTGCCTGGACCACGTCCTCGGGTGCCCTCGAGGTGGCAGCAGGCAACCTGCGCGGCGCCCCCGTGACCCTCGTCCGCTCCGGCGTCCGCCAGGTGGTCGTAGCCGCCCACTCGGGCACGGCCGACGCTCTCGTCGGGATCCTCACCGGCACGGACCGCTTCGAGGTGGCCGAAGGCAACCTCCACCAGCCGCTCACCTGGTCGACGGTGGCGCGATCGGCCTCGGCGATCGGGCTGGCGGGCGGTGGCGACAGCCCGATGCTCGCCGTCGAGGCGTACCTCTCCGGCAGTAGCCTCTACGAGCGACAGGGTACGACCCAGCCCTTCACGCGGCTGGCCGCCGGCGTCCGCCAGTTCTCCGTGGCGGCGGTCGGCCCCGCCGCCTTGCCGCTCGTCGCACGTGTCTCCGGCACAGGTGTCCTCACGGCGAGCCTCGGCTCTCAGCCACCGGTGCTGGTCTCGGGCGGAGTCGCGAGCGTCTCGGCGGCGGCAGGGCCGACGGACATGGGCTTTCCCATGCTGACGTTCCTCGATACCGCAGGTCGGCTCTGGGCAAGACAGGGCACTCTCTCTTGGCCCCTCGTCGAGGAGGCCCCGACTGCAGCCTCAGGCGGCGGGAGCGACATCACGTTCTCTTGACCGCCCGCCGGTGACGAGCCGTCAGCAGCTCACAGCTTCGGCAGCGCCCGGCGCAGCGAGCGGACGCCCTGGGCGATCCGCTGCTCGTTCTCGATGAGGGCGAAGCGGACGTGACCATCGCCGCCGGGGCCGAAGCCGCCCCCCGGCGAGGTCGCCACCCTTCCCTCGGCGAGGAGGTGCTTGGAGAACTCGAGGCTGCCCATCTCCGCGTACGGTTCGGGGATGGGCGCCCAGACGAACATGGTGCCCTTGGGTTTCGCAACGGTCCAACCGATCCGTGCGAGGCCGTCGCAGAGGGTGTCCCGCCGAGAGCGGTAGATCTCGTTCACGAGACGTGGGTAGTCGGGCGCCTCGTTCATGGCCACGATGGCGGCGATCTGTATCGGCTGGAAGGTCCCGTAGTCGAGATAGCTCTTCAGCTTGGTGAGCGCCTGGACGAGCTCCCCGTTGCCTACCAGGAACGCCACACGCCAGCCGGCCATCGAGAACGACTTGGTCATCGTGTACAGCTCGAGGGCACAGTCCTTCGCGCCGGGCACCTGCAGGATCGAAGGGGGCGCGTAGCCGTCAAACGCCGTGTCGGAATAGGCGAAGTCGTGGACGAGCACCATTTCGTGCTCTCGCGCCCACTCGACGAGTCGAGCCATGGTGGCGAGGTCGATGCAGGCCGTCGTCGGGTTGTGCGGGAACGACAGGATGGCAACCCGTGGCTTGGGCCAGGCCGACTCCCACGCCTCGATGAGGTTGGCGAAGAACGCCTCCCCGGCGTCGGCCTCGTCCGAGCCGAGGCCCTCGAGGCGGACCATGCGGACGTCCGCGCCGGCGAACAGGGGGGCGTAGATGTGGATGGGATACGACGGCGATGGAACGAGGGCCGTGTCACCGGGAGCGACGAGCACCCACATGAGGTGGGAGAGGCCCTCCTTGGCACCGATCGTCGTCACGACTTCGCGCTCGGGGTCGAGATCGACGCCAAAGCGCCGGCGGTACAGATCGGCGATCGCCTGTCGGAGCTTCGGGATGCCCCTGCTTGCCGAGTAGCGGTGGTTGCGCGGGTTGCGAGCTGCTTCGACGAGCTTGTCGACCGCCACGTCCGGAGAGGGGATGTCCGGGTTGCCGAAGCCGAGGTCGACTACATCGACGCCCTGCCTGCGTGCAACGCCCTTCAGCTCGTTCAGCTCAGCGAAGACGTACGGCGGAAGACCGGTGATCCGGCGAAGCTCCATCCGACGAGGCTACTCGCGAGACAAAGGCTGCTCCTGGCGGCCGAGCTGGACACCGGCCAGGCGGGCTGCCTCCACCACCGTCTCCAGCGACTGAGGCCAGCCCCACACCACCCAGCTCGCCCCTGCGTCCGCCATCGACGACAGCGTCGTCGCCGCCGCCTCAGCGCCGCCGGGAATAGGCCCGGCCCAGGTCACAGGGCCCTTTGCAGCCTCGGCGGCGAGGCGAGCAGGCGTCGCTCCCCAGAAGTTCAGGGTGATGCCGGCACGTCGCGCGGCCTCGTTCGTCGCCTCGCTGCCGGCACCGACCCAGCTCTCGATCCCGGCGTCGCTGAGGCTTGAGCAGAGGGCGCGGAGGCTCTCCTGCCGGGCGGCGGCACCCAAGTACACGAGCCCGTTCCGCTTGTGTTCCTCCAGGCTCTTCGAGTCTCCGGTGCCGATCCCGACGAGCAGGCGAGCTCCTGCGATCTCGGCGAGGCCGAGGAGCGAGGCGAGGAGAACCTGGTCCGGCAGGAGCCCGACCCGGGCCACGAGCGGGCCGAGGCGGATCCGCTCTGTCGTTGCCGCCACGGCAGCCAGGACCGGCAGGCACGAGAGGGCGGGATGGTCGGGGCGGCCTATCGGCCAGAGGTGGTCGAAGCTGAACACCCCGTGGAGACCGGCCAGCTCGGCAGCTTTCGCTGCCTCGATCGCAGTCGCGGCGTCGTGGTTGAACGTCGGCAGCATGACGGCGATCCTCAGCGCGGAGGCTGAAGTGACCCGACCCACGTGCGCCGAACCCTCTCAGCAGGCTCCGGCCGTCGCCGGGCCTCGAGCGGAGAGGATGTCCCCGGCTGGCCCGGCAAGGCCGAGAACTGCGGCACCGATCGCCCCGCCCCGGTCGCCGAGGAGCGCCGGCACGAGCCCGATCTCGGGGCGGACAGCCGCTCCTTCCAGCTGGTCTCGAAATGCCTGCCGGGCCGGCTCGAAAAGAGCATCGGCTGCCCGCACCAGCCCTCCGCCTATCACGATCACCTCCGGGTCGAGGATGTTCGCGAGGTTCGCCAGGCCGAGCGCGAGCCACCAGGCGAACTCGCCGAGGATCTCGGTCGCCTCCGCGTCGCCTTCGCGTGCCGCCCGCACGACGTGCTCACCTCGAACCGCGTCGGCATCGTCTCCGGCAAGCGCCATCACCTTGGCAGCCCTCCCGGCGAGGGCGAAGTCGCGGGCGATGCGACCGAGCCCGGAGCCGGAGGCGTACCGCTCCCAGCAGCCGCGCCGCCCGCACCCGCACGGCGGTCCCTGCGGATCGACGACAGTGTGCCCGATCTCGCCGGCGAAGTTCGCAGCACCACGCACGATCCGGCCGCCGGAGATCAGGCCCCCTCCGATGCCGGTTCCGAGGGTGACGAAGAGCACGTCCTTCAACCCCCGGCCGGCGCCGAACCTGCACTCGCCCGCCGCCGTGCAGGTGGCGTCGTTGTCCACCTGGACCGTCACGCCGCCACCGAGGCGCTCTTCGAGGGCCGTCTTGATCTCCGTCCCGCTCGCGCCGAGCAGGTTCGGGGCGAAGCAGAGCGCGCCCGAGCGGTCGACGAGCCCAGGAACGCCGACGCCGAGGGTGGCGACGCCCCCCTGACGACCGCCTTGGCTGGAGCCGCCGGCATCCTCGAGCAGCGCCGCCGTGAGCTCGGTGAGGTCGTCGAGCAGCCGGCTGCCCGCTGCCAGCGTCTCGCGTCGCTGCTCGGCGAGAACCTCGCCGGCGGGATTGGTTGCGACACCAAGGACCTTCGTCCCTCCGACATCGATGCCGAGCATGGGGAGGCCGTCGCGGCCCGGCGACGCTGTCACCGGGTTCTCGCCCCGGCATGGCCGGCCGTCGCGGCGGCGGCCCGGCCGGCAGGGCTCACTTGCCGGACTCTACGCGGGCCTTCAGGTCGCGCACCGCGGCGTGAAGGATGTTGCCCTCGGCCCTGCGCTTGATGAAGCCAGGCAGTGGGACCCGCAGCTCGACTTGCAGCTGGTAGGTGATCTCCGTCCCTCCGCCGGGAGCCGGGCTGAAACGGTAGAAGCCGTCCAGGCGGTTGGTGAGGTCGCCGCTGCGCTGCACCCAGGCGAACTGCTCTGGCGCCTTGGCGTAGTCGTACACGAGCGTGTAGCTCGTCGAGCGGCCGAAGGCGGCGGCTCGGAACGAGACGACGACGGGCCTTCCCTCCGCGTCGCGTTCGAGCACGTGCACCTCTTTCAGGTCCCCCACCCACTCCGGATAGCGCTCGATGTCGGACACGACTGCGAAACAACGCTCGGGCGAGCTCTCCACGACCATGCGCTCGGTCGTATGCTCCGCCACCCGTCCTCCCTTCACGGCACCCTCACCAGCGACACTCGAACCAACCGATCATCCCGGCCGAATGGGCGGGACCAGGCGACAGTACCCGCGCTGCCCGACGCCACGCAGGAACTTGCTACGGGGCGGCCGGGACGCAACCTCAGCCGCCCGACTCGACGATGGCTCCGAGCAGTCGCCGGGCAAGCACGTCGTAATCGAACATCTCCTCGACTCGCCGGCGCGCCGCCGCGCCAAGGCGCCGGCGCAGCTGCGGGTCGTCGAGGAGCGGCGCCATCGCAACAGCCACGGCAGCCGGATCGCCCGGTTCGCCGACGACTATGCCCGTCTCGCCGTCGAGCACCGCCTCGTCGGCGCCACCGCTGCGGCCTGCGACCTGTGCCACTCCGGACGCCGCCGCCTCGAGGAACACGATGCCAAAACCTTCCTGCTCGAGACCGAACCACCGGTCGCGGCACACCATCGCCCAGATGTCGGCCGAAGCGTCGAGGAGCGGCAGGTCCTCCTCTGCGACCCGACCGAGGAAGCGCACCGGTGCCTTGTAGAGCGATGCGAGGATCTCGAGCCGCTTGCGATCGCGCCCTGTGCCACCGATCACGAGACCGACGTCAGGACGCGTCTCGGCCAGTCGGGCAACCGCCTCGATCAACACGTCCATACCCTTTCGTGGCACCAGGCGGCTCACGCTCACGATGATGCGAGCATCCTCCGGCAGGCCGAGGTGACGGCGAGCCGCCCGGCGAGCCTCGTCGGTGAGCGGCTGGAAGCGCCGCGTGTCGACGCCAGGAGGAACAAGCACCGTCGGCGGGAAGCCACCGGTGCCAAGTGCGCGCCGTCCCTCGGCGGCCGGGTACCTGCCGGCCGCCACCACGAGGCTCGCGTTGGCGAGCACGCCTTGGAGCACCTGGCGACTCCCGGGAAGCCGGCCGGGAACGGTGACCTCGGCACCGTGCAGGACCACCGCGTAAGGCCGGTTGAGCTGGCGCCCGATGATGCCGAGCGGCAGAGCCGGATCGAGCACGACGAGCCCTGCACCCGTCTCGCCGGCAACGCGCC
>JAKATT010000064.1 GCA_021818615.1 Actinomycetes bacterium
CGGCACATGTCGCCACCAAGTTCGCCGCGCTGTTGGACCGTCCGGACAGCCTTCCCGGCCGCAAGGACCGCCAGGAGCTCCACAAACTGCTCTTCCTACCCGGGTCCGACGGCGCAGACACCGTGATCAAGGCGGCATCGGAACGCACCCCGGCTCAGCTCGCCACCCTCATCGACCGAGCGTTCGTGTTCCTCGCCGGTGAACGAAACCTGAGCCGCCAGGACCGCAACCGGCTCCGCCAGATGGCCAAGCAGTGGAACCTTCGCACCGGGCCGGAGCGATCCATCGACGGTCCTCCGGCGTCCTCACCCGAGCACGGTCTCGAGATCTGAGGATCCGACAGAAGGCTGCCAATAGTGTAGCCAAACGTGTAGCCAAGGCTCTGCACGGCGCCGGACCGCCGGACGGATCCGGAAAGAAGTCCCTGCTCAGGCCGATGTTGACGACGCAGCGGGATCGTTTTGGACGACTCGGAAGCCCCTGGCAGTCAAGAGGTGCGGGGGTTCGAGTCCGCTCACCTCCACTCGAGAGGTCTTCACCTTTCGATGAGGACCCAGTTCACGTTTCGAGCCGACGTCATTGTGCCAGAGGGCTGTGACAGGCCGTTCGGGGTCGCCGATCCGATCAGCGCTGTCATGACCGTCACCTGCGCGCGCTGGAGCACTGACGTCAGGTTCCCGCGGAAAGGTAGCCGGCTAGGGCGGTGCGTTCGCTCCGGCGCCGACCAGGTCGGCGAGGGTGGTGCGCCGGCGCCGGCGGGTCCGGGGCGGCCGCCCGGTGGCTGCCCGGCGTCGGTCCTCTTCCTGGCGGGCACAGAAGGCGTCGGCGACTGCCAGGTTGCGCACGACGATGGCAGCGACGAGGAACAAGGTGATCGGGGTGAGCCCCATCACCCGGCACCAGCCCCGGGCCACGTCGATCGTGGCGGGGTCCTTGATCCGGGCGTTCGAGCGCTCGGCGGCAGAGCGCCTCGCATAGGAGCGGCGCCAGGCCGCAGAGGGGTAGTCGTGGCGCTGGGTGGTCTTCGCGTTGATCGTGACGGGGACGCTGATCGTGCGCTGGGTGCAGCAGCACGGCGGCTCGTCTGGGGGAGAGAGCACCTCGGGACGCTCCAGGGGAAGTGACAGGGAGGACTCGCGCAGCGCGCAGCGGAGCTTGCCGAGCAGGGCGGGGCAGGAGACCCGGTGGTGGCCGTCTTGGTCGTCAGCGCTCACGCGCCCGAGCTTGAACCGTCCGAGCTCGGCTGCCCGCTCGTCGTGGGCGGCGGTCTCCGCCTCGCTCGCCCCACGCACGAGCGGTGCCTGGCCGAAGAGCCCCGTCGGCGTCATCGGGCAGTAGAGATTGCCGTGGTGCAGGACCGCCCCAGCGTGGGTGCCCTGGGTGCCCCGGTCAGAAGGATGCAGGTCCATCACGAGGGATGCGCCAGCCGCTCGAAGCGGCAGGGCGAAGTGCCCGGGCACCCGATGCGCGTAGCCCGAGTCACAGATGACGTCGCCCAGGGCGACGCCGCCTGCGGCCATCGAGGTGAGGACCTGGACCATGACGGGCACTGGGTCGTGCTCGCAGGAGACGAGGTTCATGCGCCGCACCAGCTCTGGCACGGGTGGGCCGCCATCGTCGGCGACCATGGTGGCCAAGGAGAGGTAGTAGCCGAAGAACAGCTCGTCCTTCTCGCCCGGTCCCCCGCCCTTTCGGTGTCCCCATCGGGCCTCGGGATCGGCGTAGAGCCCGGACGGCTTCGGGTGCCGCGTCGAGAAGCTCTCGACGTCGGTCCAGTCGACGGCGAGCGATCGCGAGGCGTCGCCGTGTCCTTCCACGCTCGCCTCGACGAAGGCGTCCGCCACCTCTTGGAGCACCTCGGAGGATGCGCCGTCGGGTTCTTCTCTGGCCAGCGCCCCGACGACGAGGTGCAACGTCCGTTCCACCTGACGATAGGTGAGGGTGTGCGGACCAGCCCGCCAGTCGACGGTGACGCCCAAGCGCAGGCGGTCTGGACCCCGAAGACCGACGAGCACCTGGTGCACCCTCGTCAAGTGCGCCGGCCGGCCCTCTGCCTGGCAGCAGAGCATGCCGACGAGCAGCGTGCGCACGCTGAGCTGGCGGGGACGCACCCCGACTGGGAGCAGTGCCTCGATCCGTCCTGGGACCCCCGAGGCCTCGACGACCGCCTCGAGGCGAGACAGGTCGATGCTCACCGCCTCCCTCCGACCAACCCCACCATCTCGTGCTCGTCTGGCGCAGGGAGCCTGGCCACGAGGTCCCCCAGGCGCTGGGAGCAGGTGATGCCGGCCGCCTCCATGAACCCCCGAAGCCCGATCGCCTCTGCCACCTCGGTGAGCCAGGTCGCCCGCAGGCGTGCGATCTCGAGACGGGGAAGGTCCCTGCCACCGGCCAACGAGGCGGTGAGCGGCGTCGTGACGTTGCGCCTCGACGTCGATGTCCCTCCGATCAGAAGACGTCCGCCAGCAAAGGCCGCTGCGGCCGAGAGCCGGCCGTGGTAGCGGGGAAGGACCGGCACGACGCGCGGCCTGCGCCCTGCGCGCACCTCCACCACCATCCCGCCCGAGCGCGAGCAGACGTCGGTGCCCGTGACGGCCTTCAGGTCCGCACCGACCAGCCCTGCGCCCGCTCCGAGGCAGACGAGCGTCCCGGCGCGATGGCGGCGGGCTTCGGTCGGCTGGGCGTCTGCCAGGGCGAGGTAGGAGGCGATCTCGCCACTCGTGTACGGGCGCTTCGCGCGCTCGCGGCCAAGCAAGATCGGCGGTGGGGCACCCGCCCGCGCGTGTGCGATCGCCCGCAGGTTGGTGCGCACCGTGCGTCGGGTCGGTGCCGACATAGTCGTCACCCCTGGACAACAGCACCGCTCGATCACCGACGGGTGCAGCGCCACCTCGCAGCAGAGCTCGAGTCCCACGGACTCGCAGAACGCCCCGAGGCGGGATGCCGCGAACAAGAAGGCCTTGGCCCGGTTCGCCGACTCGGGCCGAGCCGCCGCGGTCAGCTCCTTGGCGAAGCGGGCGACAGCGCCAGACGCCGTGCGTGGGGTGAACCGCTCGATCACCTCGGCCACCGGCTCGGGCAGGTCGGAGTATGCCACAGCATCTATACTGTGGCACCATGGCACTGGCCGGTGGTGGATCCTCTGGGAAGCTTGGCCCGATGCAACTCAGCGCCCGTCAGGCCCGCGCCCTCGAGCGCATCCGAGGAGAGCTGGCTGGGCTCGGTCCGTGCCTTCCGGGCAGCGTCGTCGTGCGGACCGGCCGCTGTGGGAAGGCGGCGTGCAAGTGCCGAGCCAACCCGCCGCGCCTGCACGGCCCCTTTCGCTCCTGGACCCGCAAGGTGGCGAACAAGACCGTGACCCGCCTGCTGAGCGAGGAGCAGCTCGCCGACTACCAGGCACTGTTCGACGACCACCGCCGCCTCAAGGCGCTGGTGCACGAGCTGGAGGCCCTCGGACTCGACATCGTCGACGCCGACTCGCGCTGGGAGCGCTGACGGTCAACGACCGGCCCAGCAGGTGTGGGCGGCGGGCGCTTATGCCGTGGGTGAACCGCCGATCAGGTCACGAACGTCCTGGTCAACCCCAAACGTGAAGACCTCGCCACACAATCCCAGTTTCACAGGCTTGGAGGCCGACCATGAGGCCCCCTTGGCTGTCTCTTGAAGCAGTAGCAAAGCATTGGATTTTTGGGTCGCGCGAAGCCGCGCTGGCGCGACTGTCCTGCTCAACGGCGATCGCTCCGGAAGTGCAACGGTGTCC
>JAKATT010000003.1 GCA_021818615.1 Actinomycetes bacterium
ATGTCCACTGCGTGACGACCTGGTCGAAGCTCGGCGTCAGCTTCGGCGGGGTCTCTGTCGAGCTGCTGCTCGAGTCCGCCGGCCTGCTTGCGGGTGCGAGCCACGTGCTCGCCTTCTCCCACACCGGCTACAGCGCGAATCTCCCCCTCGAGGACGTGCGGCACGGCCGCGCCCTCGTCGCCTTCGAGCTCGGGGGCCGGCCGCTTGACGCCGACCACGGCGGTCCGGCCCGCCTGCTCGTCCCTCACCTCTACCTCTGGAAGAGCGTCAAGTGGGTGGCCGGCCTCCGAGTCCTTGATCACGACGAGGCAGGCTTCTGGGAGCACAGCGGGTACCACGACCGGGGTGACCCATGGCAGGAGCAGCGCTACCAGGGCGACTAGGGCGCCGGTTGCCGCCGACGAGCGGGCAGAGCGGGACCGTCGTCGGGCTCTGGCCGGAGACGACGGTCGTGTACACGAGGGCTGCCCCGGCAGGCCGGCCGCGGCCGCCCGGGCGGTTGCTCGCCGGCGACCTCGCTACTGTCGTGCGCGGCCCGTTCCCGGGCGCCACGGGCTGTGTCTGCGGACTGCCGATCAGGCGGCTGCCGTCCGGTGCTGGTTCCGGCGGCGCCGCAGCTGGCCGAGAGCGAGCGCTCCGCCGGCGAGGAGGGCAACGCCGACGCCTCCGATCGTGCCGACAGGCATCACGGCGGGCGGTCCGCACTCCCAGGTCCAGTGGAAGGGCGTCCCATGGGAGTTGTTCGAGTCGGGGTGGGCGGCTACGTAGACGTAGAAGGTCCCCCCGACGAGGCTCGACGGTACGGCGATGGGGCCGGACGAGTTGGTGCCCGACCAGTTGACGAGCGTTCCGCCGACCGTTCCGCAGCTTGTAGCGTCGTCGAGCCGCTGTTCGCTCGGTGCTTCGGGGGCGGGGTAGATGCATGCCTGCGACTCGGCAGGCGCCGCGCCCATCGTGGCGTTGCCCTGGCTGTTGTCCTGGGTCGAGACGACGAGCCTGTTGCCGTCGCTGGAGAAGGCGACGCTGCCCTGGGCTCGCGAGTCGCCGTGCGCCTTGCCCGGAGCCGTCAGGTCGCACCACCCGCTCGCCTGGCCCGGTGCCAGCGAGGTGCACAGCGGGGTGGGTCCGGGCGTCGCCGAGGCCCCGTGGGCGCCGGCGATGACGATGACGCCGAGCGCGCCGACGGCGAGGGCGGTAGCTCCGAGGCGCCGGACCGCTCTCCCGCGCCCTTTGTTCAGCTGGTTGGTCATGATCGAAGTATCCCCCGCGCGTTGCTCGATCGGACCGGATACCTCTCAACGCGGCCGACCCGACGCCGAGGGTGGTGTTTGGTACCTCCCGGCGGGCCGCAGCGCCCTCAGCTCGTTACAAGCGGCACGCGCCAGACGATGCGCGTCCCGCCCTCGGGCGGGCCCGAGAGCTCGAAGGTGCCCCCGAGCTGACGCGCCCGTTCCTCGAGGTTGGCGAGGCCGCTCGAACGGACCGGGCTCTTCAGGCCGACGCCGTCGTCCACCACCGTCACTGTGAGGTGCTCGTCTCTTATCTCGATGGTGACCGAGACCGAGCTCGCAAGGGCGTGGCGGGCGGTGTTGGAGAGCCCTTCTCTGACGACTGCGAGGACGTGCGGCACCATGTCGTCGGGCACCGCCGTGTCGAGCGGCCCTTCGAGCTCGAGGCGTGGCCGCATGCCGAGCGCATCCTCGGCGGTCTCGGCCACCTGCATCACCTGGGCCGTCAGGGAGACCTGCTCGGTGAAGGGACGCACGAGCCCGTAGATCGTGTTGCGGATCTCCCTGATCGTCTCGTCCAGCGCCTCGATCGCCTCTGAGACGCGTTCTTGCGCCGAGCCGCGCTCGATGAACGGCAGCACCCCCTGGAGCCACATGCCGGTGGCGAAGAGCTGTTGGATGACGTGGTCGTGCAGGTCGCGGGCAATGCGCTCGCGGTCGGCGATCAGCATCGTCTGCTCCCGCTCGACCCGGGCGCGCTCGAGCTCGAGAGCGAGCGCCGCCTGCGCAGCGAGACCTTCGGTCGCGACGAGATCGACGTTGGTGTACGGCGCCCCGTCGGCGTCGCGCACGACGACGAGCGCCGCCTCGGCGACTCCGCCCGCCACTATCGGGACGCCGAGGGTGGGACCGTCCGGCATCGTCTCGGGCATCGCGATGCGCGATCCGGCGTTCCGGCGGGGGAGCTGGATGGGGTGGCCGGTATCGAGCACCCGCTGGGCGAAGGAGGCGCTTGCCTCGAGCCTCGTACCGATGAGCGACCTCGCGTGGCCGGCCACGGCCTTTACGAGCAGGTCGTCTCCCTCGCGCATGCAGACAAGGGCGACAGCCGCATGGACCAGGTCGGCGGCATGCTCGCAGATGATGGTGAGAGTCTCGAACAGCGTGGCTCCCGAGAGCAGGACGAGACGGATCTCCGAGGTGACGGCGTGCTGGCGTTCGAGGCGCTCCTCCTCGGCCAGCAGCCGGCGGAGCTCGTCCTCGGTGGTCTTGCGCTCGGAGATGTCGCGGACGACCAGGGAGAACCCGCGCAGCTGCCCCCCGCGATCGTGCAGCGGGGAGACCGACACGGCGACGTCGACCCCGCTGCCGTCCCGGCGCTGCCAGCAGCTGTCCTTCGCCCCGTGCGGGCCGTTCCTGGCCGAGTCGCCGAGAAGCTGCTCGAGCTCGAGCGACGCCTCTTGCTTCACGAGCTCGCCTATGTGGTGGCCGACGATGTCGTGCGCGCCGTAGCCGAACAGAGCCGCTGCCGCCGGGTTCCAGCTGGTGATCAGGCCCCCGGGTGTCATGGCGATGATGGCGTCGGCCGACGACTGCACGATCGCCGCCAGCTCGCCTTGGGCGGCGGTTGCCTCGCGCTGCGCAGACAGGTCGCGCACCGCTGCGACGACGAGCGTGCCCTTCTCGGTCGTGATCGGTGCCAGGCTCACGTCGACGGGGAGCTCGTCGCCCGAGCGCCGGCGGCCCGACGCCTCGAGCCCGGAGCCCATCGGGCGGCCCGCGCTCCAAGCGGCGGCACCAGCACGGTCCTTGCGGTGGCGGCGGCGGGCCCGCTCGGGGACGAGCGCCTCGATCGACAGGCCGTGCAGCTTCCCGGCCGGGTACCCGAAGAGGGTCTCGGCCAGAGCGTTGGCTCCGACGATGCGGCCGTGCACGTCGACGGCGAGCGCAGCGTCCGGCATGAGCGACAGGAGGGTGGTCACGAGCTCTGTCGAGAGCTCGGTCGCCTTCGGGACGCCAGGGGGCGGCGATGGGGAGCTGCCTGCCGCCGTCGTCATGGCGATACCGGCCCCGGCGGGTCGGCGCTCACCCTAGGTCTCGCCGTCGCCTGGTCACAGAGCTGCCCTTGTACCCCGGCCGGCGAGCCGCTTACGGTGGGACATGGCCGGCGTGGAGACTCCGGTGCTGCGCGAGCCGGCACCACCCGGAGGTGCCCACCGGCACCGGTGGGCGACGCTTGCCGTGCTGTGCGTCAGCTTGCTCATCGTGAGCCTCGACAACACGATACTGAACGTAGCGCTCCCGGCGATCGTCCGCTCCCTTGACGCCTCCTCGAGCGAGCTCCAGCTCATCGTCGACTCCTACGTCGTCGTCTTCGCCGGTCTGCTGCTCGTCATCGGGAGCATCGGCGACCGGGTCGGGCGCAAGTGGGTCTTCATGGCCGGCCTCGCCGTCTTCGCAGGCGGCTCGGCCGCCTCGGCCTTCTGCACGACGCCCGACGCCCTGATCGGCGCACGCGCCGTCATGGGCCTCGGCGGCGCCGCCATCATGCCCTCGACGCTCTCGATCCTGACGAACGTCTTCACGGGCCCTGGCGAGCGGGCGCGCGCGATCGGAATCTGGTCGGGGACGACGGGCCTCGGCGTTGCCTTCGGCCCCGTGGCGGGCGGCTGGCTCCTCGCCCACTACTGGTGGGGCTCGGTCTTCCTCGTCAACGTGCCGATCGCCCTTCTGGGGCTCGTGGCGACGTGGCTGGTCGTGCCGAGCTCGAAGAACCCGGCGCCGAGGCGCGCCGACCCCGCCGGCGCCCTCCTTTCGGTCGCGGGCATGGCGCTGTTCCTGTGGGGCATCATCGAGGCTCCCAACAGGTCGTGGACGTCGCCTCTTGTCGTCGGCGCCCTGTTTCTCGGCGCCGTCAGCCTCGCCGGCTTCGTCCTCTGGGAGCGGCGAGCGTCCTCTCCGATGCTGCGGACGTCGCTCTTCAGGTCGCGGCGCTTCTCTGCGGCCATGGCGGCGATGGCACTCGTGATCTTCGCCCTCATGGGAGCGCTCTTCCTGCTCACCCAGTACCTGCAGTTCTCGCTCGGCTTCAGCGCCTTCGACGCGGGACTTCGGATCGCCCCGGTTGCCGCCGTCATCCTCGTCGCCGCTCCGCTCTCCACCGCGCTCGTCCGCCTGGTCGGGACGAAGCCGGTCGTCTTCACCGGTGTGGCGTCGATCACGGTCGGCTTCGTCCTCATCTCCGCGACCTCGGTCTCAGGGACCTACGGCGACATCCTGCCGGCGCTGTTCATGCTCGGGGGCGGTGTCGGGCTCGCCTTCGCGCCTCTCACGGAATCGGTCATGGGCTCCCTGCCGGTCGACGAGGCCGGTGTGGGCTCCGCGACGAACAGCGCCGCGCTGCAGACCGGTGGGGCGCTCGGGGTCGCCGTCCTCGGCAGCCTCCTCAACAGCAGGTACCAGGGCCGCCTCGAACCGCTGCTGCGTGGTCACCACATTCCCCTCTCGGTGCTCCAAGCGATCACCGGCTCCCTCGGCGGTGCGCTCGAAGTCGCCGCCCGCGTAGGCGGGAGCCTTGGCTCGCAGCTGTCGGCGGCCGCCCGCCAGTCCTTTGTGAGCGGGATGGACGTGGCGATGAGCGTCGGGGCCGCAGTCGTGGCCGCGACGGCGATCGCAGTCGCGCTGCTCCTCCCGAGCCGCGACAGCTCGGCGGGAAAGGCGTCCTTGCGGACTTCCGGCCCCGGAGAGGACCGGGCTGCCCGCCGGAGCTGACCACGTGCCGTCATGGAGCGGGGCGAGCCCAGCCGGGCTGGTCGGCATCGCCGACCTTGCGCGCTACTGCCTGGTGCCTTCGGGATCGTCCGACGCCTGAGAGCCGCCGGGCGCCGGCAGCTGCTCGATCGACGCGCCGATGACGGTGACGAAGTCGCCGAGTGTCTGAGTGGCGATCCTCCGTCCGAGGAGGTGGTCGAAGACGAGCCCGGCGAGCCCGAGCGGCGGCCGGTAGCGACCCTCGAGGTGCAGCTCGGCTCTCCCGTCCACGCTGTGCAGCGAGACGTCGGCATCCAGCTCGGGGACGAGGCGTGGCCAGCGCCGAGCACGCCACGAGAGCGAGATGATCGCCCCGGGGTGCCCGGGGCTCGGCGTCCGCCACCCGATCGAGGCGGGGACATTGAGCCAGCCGATCGACGGGCTGACGCGTAGCACGATGGCCGCGCCGTCCCCGTCTTGCACCATGGTGCTGTAGGCGAGGCGCACGAGCTCCTCAGGGCGCCGGCGAAGCGCCGCCTCCGCCTCGAAGGTGGGCACCGAGAGCCGGTAGCTCGCCCGCACCTGCTCGAGCTCTGCCGGAGTCCATTCGACCTGTGCTCTCGCGCTCATCGTGTCACCTCGGCGGCCTGGCCTTGTCGCGGACGATGACGAGCGGGCAGCGGGCGTGCGCCGCCAGGTGGTGGCCGACCGAGCCGAGCAGCATCCCTGTGAAGGCGCCGTGACCTCTCGAGCCTACGACGACGAGCGCGGCCTGCTCGGACTCGCGGGTCAGCACCTCGGCGGGATGGCCCTCGACGACGGTGACGCTCACGTCGAGACCCTCGGCGAGCTCGCCGGTGATCGTCTCGGCGATTGCCTTGTCGGCCTCGAGCCTTGCCTCCTCCTCGAAGTCCGGGTCGCCGGGCAGCGGGGTCGCCCATCCGAAGTCAGTTGGGAACTGCCAGGCCGCGATGACTCGCAGTGGCGCTCCGATCAGCTTCGCCTGTCTCGCTGCCCAGGCCAGAGCGTCGCGCGAGGAGTCGGAGCCGTCGACTCCGACCACGACGGCACCCGCGGTCGGGTTCTCATCTCGGTCGGCTCGCTCGTTCACACTGAGGAGGATGAGCGGCTCCGGAGCGCCTTGCAAGGGTCGTACGGCCCTAAACGCCCATGCCTCGATGGGGGAGCATGACAGTCATGACGATGCGTGCCTTTGCGGTCGACGTGCCGGGCCCGATCGACACCCACCCGCTTCGTGCCGTGGAGCGAGCGATGCCTGAGCCCGGCGCGGGAGAGATACGGGTGCGGGTACGAGCATGCGGCGTCTGCCGGACCGACCTTCACCTCGCCGAGGGCGACCTCGCTCCCAAACGGCCCCTCGTAGTTCCCGGCCACGAGATCGTCGGTATCGTCGACGCCGTCGGGCAGGCGGTCGAGGGCCGCTTCGCGCCGGGTGATCGCGTCGGCGTGCCATGGCTCGCCGGCACCTGTGGCACATGCCGCTTCTGCCGCTCGGGCCGCGAGAACCTCTGCGAGTCGCCCACCTTCACCGGATGGGACCGGGATGGCGGCTACGCGCAGTTCGCGCTGGCCGACGCCGCCTATGCCTACAGGCTCCCGGCTGCCTTCAGCGACCTGCGGGCGGCGCCGTTGCTCTGCGCAGGCATCATCGGCTACCGGGCACTTCGCCGTGCAGCGCTTCCTCCGGGCGGGCGGCTCGGCATCTACGGCTTCGGAGGTTCCGCCCACCTCACAGCGCAGGTCGCGCTGGCCGAGGGCGCGACGGTGCACGTCCTGACCCGGTCGGCAGCCGCCCGGGCGCTCGCGCTCGAGCTCGGTGCTTCGAGCGCCGGCGACGCCTACGGCTTGCCCCCCGAGCCGCTCGATGCCGCCATCCTCTTTGCCCCGG
Source organism: Actinomycetes bacterium (assembly GCA_021818615.1). Taxonomy (GTDB): domain Bacteria; phylum Actinomycetota; class Acidimicrobiia; order Acidimicrobiales; family Bog-793; genus JAKATT01. The sequence goes on from JAKATT010000003.1 coordinate 6,889, forward strand.
TCGGCGACCTTGTCCCCGTGTGCATGGCCGCCCTCGACCGTGGCGGTACCCTCGCAATCGCCGGCATCCACCTGAGCGACATCCCGCGCCTCGTCTACGAGGACCATCTCTTCGAGGAGCGTCAGCTGCGCAGTGTGACGGCGAACACACGCCACGATGGCGAGGAGTTCCTCGAGATCGCCGCCCGCATCGGGATCGAGGTCTCCGCCATGGCCTATCCCATGGAGGAGGCGAGCAAGGCGCTCTCGGATCTGGCGAACGATCGGGTCAACGGCGCTGCCGTGCTCGTGATGGAGGAGCTTTGATCTCCCCTGGCTCGCACGGCGCGCCGACGGAACATCGCATACGGGCTATCGGACTGCCGGCGCGATCTTCCCACGGTGTGGTTCGCCGCCGCCCCACCTCGCAACGCCGGCCTCGTGTCATGCCAGATCGGGTTCGCCGCAGTGAAGAGCTATGACCTCGCGGGCTCGATGGCCAAGAGCGACGGCGGCGTGCCAGTCGGACCCTTGCGGGTAGATCGGCGGCCCGACTGCCAGGTGGACGTGGCCGCGGCGTATGAGACGGCTCCCCGGGTGCACCATGGCCCTGGTTCCGCGCAGGGCCACTGGCACGACAGGGCAGCCGGCCGTTGCAGCCACCACGAACGCGCCCTGGTGGAACCGTCGCAGCCCGGGTGCACGCGCCAGGCCGCCTTCGGGGAAGAACACGAGAGAGGTGCCGCGTCGTGCGAGGTCGGCGAGCTTGGCAGTATCGCTCCTGCCGCTGGTGCGCTTGGTTCGCTCGACGAACTCGACGCCGAGACGACGCAGGAAGAACCCGGTGAGGGCCTTGGTGGCGAAGATCTCGCCGGCGACGAAGGTGACCGTGTCGGGCAGGACAGCAGCCAGGGCAAAGGAGTCAAGATAGCTCGCGTGGTTGGAGACCACTACGAACGGGCCGGCGATCTTCAGGTGTTCGAGCCCTTCGGCGGCAAGGGGTGTGCCTGTCATCCGCACCAGTGCGCGCGCCGCGCTGTAAGCGATCGCTCTTCGCCGCCTTTGGCCGGGCACGATTGCCACGGCTGACACGGTGGGAGCTCCGAGGACCCCGAGCAGCAGCCACGTATATGCGGCGTAGCTCAGACGTGAGGTGGCCTGCAGTGCTCGTCTCGAGCTCGGGAGCACTGCGCGTGAGGTGAAGCGCACGAGCTGCCATGCGATGCTCCTTCGGGCCGGCCGGAGCCGTCCGCGCAGGTAAAGGTCTCGCGTGGCTGCCCGGCGTATCTTCCCGCTGGAGGTCTTGCGAACGGTGCCCGGAGGTGCGATCACGATCTCGTCTGGTGGACCTCCCATCAAGTCGGTGGACAATCTCGTGATGCCGCCCCGAAGCTCGGCGATGATCGCCGGGTCTGCGGCGTGGCTCTCGACGACGACGACGAGCCGTTCGGTGGCGGCCCTCGGGTCGGCGACGCCGAAGGCGGCAACGCAGCCCTTCCGTATGTTCGGCAGCTCGCCGATGGCCTCTTCGAGCCCCTCGGGGTGGAGGTTCTGTCCGGCACGGATCACGAGGTCCTTGGTCCGTCCCGTCACGAACAGCTCGCCATCTGCCAGATATCCGAGGTCGCCGGTGTCGAGCCAGCTGCCGTCGTACAGCTCGGCCGTGGCCGCGGGGTTGTGGAAGTAGCCGGTCGTCGCCGACGGGCCGCGGAACTCGATCCGGCCCTCTCGGCGCTCCGGCAGGACCTCGCCCGTGCTGGAGGCGATACGGATCTCGTATCCTGGCAGGGCGAGCCCGCACGAGGCGAGCTCCAACGTGGGAGCGGTGCCGGCGCGAGCGGGAACGGCCTGGCCGGCTCGTGTGAAGGAGCCTTGGTCGATCACGTCGACGAGGACTCCCCGTCCCATGGGTGGGAAGGCGAGCCCCAGTCCTGCCTCGGCGAGGCCGTAGACCGGCGTGATCGCCTCGGACCTGAAGCCGTAGGGGGCGAAGCGCCCCGCGAAGCGCGCCAGGGTCCTGGGGCTCACGGGTTCCGCACCATTCAAGGCGATCCGCCACGAGCTGAGGTCGAGGCCGTGGATCTCGGCGTCGTCGATCCGGCGGGTGCACAGCTCATAGGCGAAGTTGGGCGCCGCCGAGACCGTCCCGCTGTGATGGTGGACTGCCCAGAGCCACCGCGAGGGTCTTGCAAGGAAAGCCTGTGGCGTCATCACGGTGAGGAGCATGCCGTGGTAGAGAGACGACAGCCACGTCCCGATGAGGCCCATGTCGTGGTAGAGCGGGAGCCAGCTGACCACCACGTCCGACGCGTCGATCCTCGCGGCACGCACCATCGCCTCCATGTTGGCCAGGAGGTTCGCGTGGGTGAGCACCACGCCCTTCGGGTTGTCGGTGCTGCCAGAGGTGTACTGGAGCAGGGCTATGTCGCCTGGGCCAGGGCGGGCAGGGTCCCTGTCCGGCCCGAGGTCGGCTCCAAAGCGAGCCACTGTCTGAAGCCGCGGCGTGGAGCTGGTGCCGGCAGCGGAGCTGGCGCCTGTGCCGCTGTCGGCGAGGAGGTCCCGAGGGGTCGCAACCTTGGTCATGCTCGGCACTTGTGCACGTACCAGGCGGGCCACTCGGCGAGCTTCGGGAGTCGTGACGAGGACGCGTACGCCGGCATTGACGAGAATGCCGACCTGGCGCAGGAGGTGCTCTTCCAGCTGCGAGGGGCGGCTCGGAGGGTAGATGGGTACCGGGACACCGCCCGAGAGGAGGATTCCCATGAAGATCGAGAAGTACTCGTCACTGGTCGGCAGCATCAGGGCGACCCGATCGCCGGCCCCCACCCCGAGATCGGTCAAGGGGCGAAGCACACCGAGGGCCCTCTCGTAGAGCCTGCCGTAGGTCAGCTCGCCATAGGTGAGATCATCGCGGGCCAGGTCGCCACCGTCGGAATGCTCTGCTTGGCGGGTGTAGGCCTCACCGAGCAGGCGCATGTGGCAGCGGTCCGGGTGCGTCTTCGCGTGCCATTCCAGGGCTTCTACGAGTGTGGTGACCTCCCCGGGGGCGGGATGCGCGGCAGTTTCGAGGGGCTCGGGCTGTCCAGGTTGCACAGCGGCCCCCGTCACGCTTCGTGCTCGGAGGACCGGGGGCGATGAGCCGGTCTGGGCGTCGCCCTTGCCGGGGGCACCGAGGCGAGGATTGGCACGGTGCAGCGCATCGAGCAGGTCGCGTGGCGTCTCGGCCGAGGCCATCACCGATGTGGGAAGCTCGACGCCGAAGAGGTGCCCGAGGTGGTCGATGAGCTCGACCAGGCCCAGGCTGTCGATCCCGAGGTCACGATCCAGGCGGCTGTCGAGCTCCACCGGTGAGGTATGGGAGCGGGGGTAGAGCTCGTGGAGGAGCTCTGCGACGGCCCTCGTGATCACATCCTCGTCACTGGACCCGCCAGCCTGGCCGCCGGCGCTGCCGATCGGATCTTGCACTTCTTCTTACGACGAAGCGGCCATTGCGGCGTCGTCGGCGGCGATCGCCGCCCGGATCGCGGCCAGCGCCTGGTCGCGAACGCGCAGCTTCGTCGCGGCGTGCGCCTGCCTGTCGAGTGCCGCCAGCGCGCCTGCCACCTCGAGCGCCGTGCCGGCCAGGTCTCCGGCGGGAACCACCCGGTCGAGGAAGCCCGCCTCGAGAGCGCCGGCCGGCCCGTAGATCTCGGCGTTCGCCACGGCCCGGTTGAAGTGCGCCGGCGTGAGCCGCTGGCGGCAGAGCTCGACGGCGGTGAGCGGCATGACCATCCCGATAGCCACCTCGTTGGGGCCGATCTTGAACGGGCCGTCCGCTCCGATCCTGTAGTCGGCGGACAGCAGCAGAAAGGAGGCCATGGCGAGCGCATGCCCGCTGCAGGCGACGACGACGGGCGCCGGGAAGCACAGGAGCCGTTCGGCGAGCTCGAAGCCCTGCCGCAACATGGTGCGAGCAGCCTCGCCACCGGACCTCAGCACCTTCAGGTCGAAACCCGCCGAGAACACCCCGGAGCGCCCGGTGATCACGACGGCGGCGCCGTCGTCGCCCGCCTGGTCGAGCGCGGCGTCCAGCTCGGCGAGCATCCCGAGCGACAGGGCATTCACCTTGCCGTCGTCCATCGAGATGGACGCGATGCCGTCACCGAGCTCGTAGCTGACGGCCTCTCCCATTGCGGGAGATCCTAGGCGGGCCTGTGACCGGCGACGAGAGAGCGGGGGTCCGGCGAGAGCGCCAGCTCAGCGAGCCGACATCGTGATGAAGTCGCGGGCCCACCACGACGCGAAGAACGTGGCCGGCCCCTGCACCATCCCGGAGATCAGGTTCTGGCCGTTCTGGGGCGTGGCCATGCCGGTCGCACTCGACGGGTCGAAGGTGGCGAGCACGGTCCAGTCCGGGTTCATGTCGAGCGTCATCGCCCGGATGGCCCCTGCGCGGACGAGCAGGTCGGCCAGCTGCACGATGGTGAGCGAGGGACCGGTGACGTAGACGAGCGCCCCGTCTGCGGTGACGCCGACACCGGAGCGCCAGACGTTCGGGATGCCGCCGAGCGTCGACCCCCAGACGGAGGTGTCCGCGGGGCTGAGGCCCGCGACCGGCTGGCCGCCGTCGACGAGCAGGGTGAGGTTCTGCCGGACCGCGACGACATCTGGGGTCATCGAGACGTCACGGCCCCACTCTCCGACGGTGGCGTCGCCGTTGCGGTAGATGACGAGCGATGCCGCCCCGAACTTGAGGGGGTAGACGGTCCTGCCTTCGGAGTAGTACCCGCCATCGGATGCCGGGAACTTGAAGCCGCCGTTGAAGGCAACCACGAGCGTTCGCGCCGCCGAGGCGGAGATGGGGGCCGTGTACTTCCATGGGCCCCCACCCGGGCTGGCGCTGCCGGAGTAGAGTCGAGCCGACAGCAGGTTGGTGTCCATCCAGGCTACCCCTGCCTCGAGCGTCGAGCCCGGTGGCTGGAGCGTCGTCTCGTAGACGGCAGGATGCCCGGCGACGAGCCGGCCGGCCGCGTGCCAGACGCCGTCGGTGGCCGGAGCGCCTGGGTTGAAGGCCTTGAGAGCCGCCGGCGCCGCCAGCGGGGTGAGCGACGCCGGAGGCGGCCGCGACGTGGCGGTCGTCGCCCGGGTGCTCGACGTGGCCGACGACCCGGGCACCGAGCTGCTCGTGGCGCTCGAGCCGGGACCGCTCGACGAGCTCGTGCCGGCCGACGATGCCCGGAGCGTCGCGCCGCAGGACGCGAGAAGCGCTGAGAGCGCCATCATCAGCGCCGGGAACACGACGCGGCTCACGATGCGAGACCCGCTCGTCCTCCTGGCACGGCCGCCGCGGCCTCCAACGCGGGGCGAGGCGATCTTGGTCCTGTGGGTGTCGATGGCAGTGAGCCTTCCAGATGTCGGGTCGCTCCCGGTGTCGCGCCCGGGAGCCAGCGGTCAAGTTTCGCGCCGGAGGTGTCGATAATTGGTCATAGTTTGCGTACTGCGGGTCCTGTGAGGACAGGTCGGGCCGACGAGGAAGCTGAGACGAGCCGTCGTGGCGGGTCAGGAGGAGAGCGAAGATGCCGATGTGGGACGCCGGACAGGCGGTCGACCGTGAGGCGCAGAACGACTACCTGAGCACCATCGACGAGGCGTTCGAGGTTTGCCTCCAGGGTGTGGAGACGGCGCGGGAAGCTTACGAGAAGGACCTCGAGTCAGCCCGGGTGGCACTGGAGGCCGCCCAGGCGCAGCTCGCCTCCTCGCACGGCAGGGCGATCGACGCAGCGTGGGCCGGTTACAAGGAGCGGGTCGCTTCGGCGTCGTCGACATCGCGGGCGCGGGCCATCGCCGAGGCGAGGGGCCGCTACCACGAGGCCTCGGCAGAGGCGCATCGGGCATTCGAGGAGAGCGAAGCTGCTGCGCGGGACACCTACCTGCGGGCCGTCCACGCAGCGAGGGTCTCCTTCGAGACCGCTGTCGATGGAGAGTTCAACGCCCATCGCGAGACGCTCGCCGCGGCTGGCAAGTACCTCGAGGGCACCCGCGGAGACCACATCAAGGCACCGGAGGCGCTCGGCGAGCTGGGCGAGTACCGGCGAGAGAGCTACTTCACCCCGAGCGAGCCGCCTTCGCGCCGAGAAGAGGTCTTCTTCGAGGACGAGGACGACGTCATCCTCGAAGGCATCAACCCGGACTGAGCTCCAGGAGGGGCGGCCGCGGCGTCCAGGCGGGGAGCCGGTCGCCGGCTCGTACGATGGTCCGGTGACCGGGGAAGCGCACGGCGAGCCCGCCAAGGGTGGCCGACCGCCTTCGGTCGATGCCCTCGCCCGGTCGATCGCCGACGTCGGCCTGCCCCACCCCCTGCTGGTCGATGCGGCTCGCGAGGCGATAGCCGCGTCGGCTCCGGCCTCGGCGCGTGATCGGGCCGAGGCCGTCCGCCGCGCCCTGTTGAAGCCGGTGGTCAATGCGACCGGGGTGCTGCTGCACACGAACCTCGGGCGCGCCCCGATCGCCGTGTCGCTCCAAGGGCGTGCAACGAACCTGGAGCTCGACCTTGCAACCGGGCGGCGGGGCAACCGCCACGTCCATGCGGCCGGACTGCTCGCCCGGCTGGCCGGAGCCGAGGACGCGCTCGTCGTCAACAACGGCGCGGCTGCCGTCCTTCTCGCCTGCACTGCGCTTGCGGCCGGGCGCCCCGTGCTCGTGAGCAGAGGGGAGCTCGTGGAGATCGGCGGGGGGTTTCGCGTGCCAGAGGTGCTCGCCACCTCGGGGGCGCGCCTCGTCGAAGTGGGGACGACCAACCGCACGAGGCTCTCGGACTACGAGGCGGCGCTCGCAGCAGAGCCGGGCACAGGGCTCGTCCTCAAGGTCCACCAGTCGAACTACCGCATCCTGGGCTTTACGGAGTCGGTCGGGATCGAAGCGCTCAGCGGCCTCGGGCCGCCGGTCGTCGCCGACCTCGGCTCGGGGCTTCTCGACGTGAGCACCCCTTGGCTGCCCGAGGGGCCGCCACCGTGGCTGGCGGGCGAGCCGGCGGCCCGTCAGAGCCTGATCGCAGGCGCCTCGCTCGTCACCTTCTCCGGCGACAAGCTGCTCGGCGGCCCGCAGGCGGGCATCATCGCCGGCAGGGCCGACCTCGTGGCTTCCTGCGCCCGGCACCCGCTGGCCCGTGCGCTGCGGCCCGGCGGCCTCGTGCTGCAGGCTCTGCAGGAGACGGCCCTCGCCTACTTGCGGCGCGACGGCCGGTCCATCTGGTTTTGGCGGATGGCGACGACCGGCGAGGCCGAGCTTCGCGAGCGGGCCGAGGCGATCGCCGGCAAGACCGCTGCCCGGGTGGTCGGCTGCACCTCGGTAGCCGGAGCAGGGTCTCTCCCAGGCCTCGAGCTGCCCTCGATCGGCGTCACCCTGGCGGGGGACCACGCCGCCGCCCTGCGGCGTGCCAGCATCCCGGTCATCGCCCGAGTGCGGGACGGCTCCACGGTGTGCGACCTGCGCAGCGTGCATCCTGACGACGATCTCGTCCTCGCCGAGGCACTTGGGGCGCTAGGTCGCTGATCGAGAGATGCACGTCATCGCGACCGCAGGCCACGTCGACCACGGCAAGTCCACCCTTGTGCGGGCGCTAACGGGCATGGATCCGGACAGGCTCGGCGAGGAGAAGCAGCGGGGCCTCACCATCGACCTCGGCTTTGCATGGACACGGCTTGCATCGGGCAGGCAGGTCACCTTCGTGGACGTCCCCGGCCATGCGCGCTTCGTGAAGAACATGCTGGCCGGAGCGGGAGTCGTCGATGCCTGCCTGTTCGTGGTCGCGGCGACAGAGGGCTTCAAGGCGCAGTCGGAGGAGCACCTGCGGATCCTCGAGCTGCTCGGGCTGTCCCACGGCGTGGTCGCCCTCACGAAGACCGCGCTCGCCGACGACGACGAGCTCGAGCTTGCCCGCCTCGAGCTCGCCGAGCGGCTTGCCGGGACCTTCCTCGAGAAGTCCAGGGTCGTCGAGACCGACACCGCGCGAGGGATCGGCCTCGCAGAGCTTCAAAGCGCGCTCGACGAGCTCACGGCCGTCCTCCCCGAGCCGGCGGACGTCGGACGGCCGCGGCTGTGGATCGACCGCTCCTTTGCCGTAAGGGGGGTCGGAACCGTCGTGACCGGAACCCTCGCCGGAGGAGCCCTTGGCGTCTCGGACCGCCTCGAGGCCGTGCCCGGGACGGCGCCGGGGGACCACCCTCTAGGCGTCAGGGTGAGGGCTCTCCAGCGCCATCTCGAGTCACTCGCAGCGGCCGGCCCGGGACGCCTGGCGGTCAACCTTCTCGGCGCCTCCCACGAGCAGCTCGGCCGGGGGCAGGCGCTCGTGAGGGCGGGGCAGTGGGAGCCGACGAAGGTGCTCGACGCCACGCTTGTGGTGCTGGCGGGGATCGGCCACCGCGTCAGTCGGCGCGGCGCCTACCAGGCGCATTTCGGGTCCGGCCACCAACCGGTACGGATCCGCCTGCTAGGGGCGGAGTCGCTCTCTCCGGGCGAGACCGGGCTCGCCAGGCTGCACCTCGCGCGCCTGCTCCCGCTCCTGCCCGGTGACCGGTACGTGCTGAGAGAGGCAGGACGATCCGAGACGGTAGGCGGCGGAGAGGTGCTCGACGTCTCGCCCGTGCTGCCGGCCAGCCGGGCGCGGCCGGACCGCTCGGTCGAGCGCGTGATCGCCGAGCGGCGTTTCGTCGAGGTGGAGCTGCTCGAACGGCTGACCGGCGATCGCCGGCTGGCCGACCTCGGCGGCCGCTGGGCGGCCGACCGGGCAGCCCGGTTCGAGGCGGAACAGAGGTTGCGTGCCGCCGTGAGCGCGGCGGGGCCCCTCGGGCTCGACACGGCGGGCCTCGGCGATCTGGAGCGAGCACTCCTCGCCGAGATGGCCGACGTCACAGTCGAACAGGGCCGTGCGGCACTCGCGTCGGCGGGAGGGCGAGACCCGCTCGCCGCTCACCCTTATCTCGCCGCCCTCGACGCCTCGCCGTTCTCGCCGCCAAGCCCGCAGGAGGCCGGCGTCGACAGGGCAGAGTTGAGCGAGCTCGTCCGACGGCACAGGGTCGTGGAGAGCGGCGGCTGCTACTTCTCGCCGGCCGCAGTCGACAAGGCGGCTGACATTCTGCGGCTGCTGCTCTCCGAGGAGCCGGGCGGCGTCTCGGCTTCGCGAGTGCGGGAGGCGCTCGGGACGTCGAGGAAGTACCTGATTCCGCTCCTTGCCCACCTCGACGGGAGCGGGCTCACCCGGCGCCGCGGCGACCTGCGCGTGGCGGGTCCGAGGCTGTTCGACCCCGATGCGGCGCGTGCGGGAGACTGACCCCATGGCACGAGCAGGCTCGCCACTGCCGCCCATTCGTCTGACGCAGTTCGCTCCAGGCGGCGGGTGCTCGTGCAAGCTCGGGCCGGGTGACCTCGAGGCGCTCATCCGCAGCGCGTACGGAGCTCTGCCAGACGCCCACTTCGCCGCCGGGGCGCTCGGCCGGGTCGAGCTCCTGTGCGGGCTCGACTCGGGCGACGACGCGACGGTTGTCCGCATCGAGAACGGCACGGCCATCGTGGCGACGACCGACTTCTTTCCCCCGGTCGTCGACGACGCCTACTACTGGGGCAGGATCGCGGCCGCCAATGCAGTGTCCGACGTGTACGCGATGGGTGGCACGCCGGTCTCGGCGCTCAACCTCCTCGCGTGGCCGGCCGGCGGGTTGGACTACGGCTACGCCGCGGAGGTCCTGCGGGGAGGAAGGAGCGTCGCGGACGAGGCGGGTTTCGTCCTGGCGGGGGGCCACAGCATCGCCGACGACACCCCGCTGTACGGCCTGGCGGTGACTGGCGTCGCCGACCCGGACCGCTTGCTTCGCAACGACGCGGCGCGTCCGGGCGACGCGATCAGCCTCACGAAACCGCTCGGGCTCGGCATCCTCAACAACCGCCACAAAGCGACGGGCGAGCGCTTCGACGAAGCAGTAGCCGTCATGTCGAGGCTCAATCGGGAGGCGTCCGCCGCCGCTCTTGCCGCCGGCGCCGAAGCCGCCACTGACGTGACCGGCTTCGGGCTGCTCGGCCACCTCTACAAGATGGCCAGGGCGAGCGGCGTCACTGCAGTGGTCGACTCGTCGGCCGTCTCGTACCTGGCGGGGGCACGCGAGTCCCTTGCGGCCGGCTACGTGCCGGGCGGGACCCGCCGCAACCTCGAGTGGGTGCGGCCGTACCTCGATGCGGCTGTGCCGGAGTCCGAGCTGCTGTTGCTGGCCGATGCCCAGACCTCCGGCGGCCTCCTTGTCGCCGGGGAGATCGCCGGTGGCGATGTGATCGGCGAGTTCGTCTCCTTGCGGGGCGCGCCGCTCGTCGTCTTCTGAGGGCTAGCGTCGTGCGGCGCACGGAGGTGTCTGGGCGCCTGGTGGCCTCCCCCGCCTTCAAAGCGGGCGGGACGGGTGATCCCCGTCCGGCGGGTTCGATTCCCGTCCACCTCCGCCGCGGCGTCGCCGAGGCGGCTTTGTGGACTGGCGGCGCCAGCGTCCCGGGGGCGCCAGTGCCGGTGCACACCGATCGGCAGGATCAACCTTGATGGACCAAGCATCTAGGCACGACGAGCGGCTGCTCGTCGGCGCTCTCTCTCTCATCGTCGTGTTCATGGCGCTGGAAGTGGCTGTCGCGCTCGTCTCCCACTCCCTGGCGCTGCTCTCGGATGCCGGTCACATGGTGACCGATGCGGGAGCCCTCCTCGCTGCAATCGGAGCGGCCCGCCTCGCCGCCCGGCCGGCTCGGGGCGTGTGGACCTACGGCCTCAAGAGAGCCGAGATACTCGCCGCCGCCGGCAACGGCGTCGCGCTTCTCGTCATAGCCGCCCTCGTCTGTTTCGAAGCGGTTCTCCGTCTGATGCATCCGCCCGCGGTGCAGGGCACCGCCGTGCTCGCCGTGGCGCTGGCCGGCGTCGCCGTCAATCTCGGGGCGACGTTCCTCCTCGCCCGTGCCAGCCGGACGTCGCTCAACGTCGAAGGCGCCTTCCAGCACATCGTCACCGACCTGCTGGCCTTTGTCGCCACGGCGATCGCCGGGGTCGTGCTCATGACGACAGGGTTCCGGAGGGCGGACTCGATCGCCTCCCTCGTGGTCGTCGTGCTCATGGTGCGGGCGTCGTACCGGCTGCTCGGAGAATCCGGCAGGGTCCTGCTCGAAGCCGCGCCCGCCAACGTCGGCCTCGCCGACGTACGGGCGCACATGCTGGCTGTGCCTCACGTGAGCGAGGTGCACGACCTGCATATCTGGACCCTCACCAGCGACCTGCCAGCCGTCAGCGCCCATGTCGTGGTGGACGACTGCTGCTTCGTCGAGAACCATGCCCCGAGAGTTCTCGACGACCTCCAGGCCTGCCTCGTCGGTCACTTCGACGTCGAGCACTCGACGTTCCAGCTCGAGGCATCCGGCCATGCGGAGCACGAGACCGGTGGCCACGCCTGAGCCGGCTCACCTCGGCGTCACCGGCCCGAGAGTCGCCCGAACACCCCTGCCGAGCCTGTTCTCGGCAACCACCACGACGGTGTACTGCCTGTGCCCGACGAGTCCTGAGAGCTTCGCGCTCCTCGACGCAGTCACTCTCGTGACGGTCTTCTCGCCCTTTGCTCTCGCTGTGACGACGTAGCCCGTCACCGGATAGCCGCCGGTCGTGTAAGGGGCCGACCAGCTGACCGAGAGCGATCCCTTGCCGGGCGCGACCCTCAGGTCCTGGGGAGCGCTCGGCGAGCTCCTCTGGTAGGTGAAGGTGGCGGCCTGGGTCGGGGCGCTCGTCGGCTGGCCGACGAGAGCCCCGCCGATCGTCGTGATCGTGATCCCGACAGTGCCGGCTCTCCTCGACGCCGGGGCGAGCACCTCGAGCAGCCCGCTCGGGGCGAGCTGCGGCTCGGACACGACGGTCCCTTCGAGGTTCCCGAACTTCACGCTGAGGACCTCGGAGTCGAGCTGTCCGCCGATCGTGACCAGCGTTCCCCCGTGCTCGGGACCCGCAGACGGGCTGTTCGAGCTCAACACGGGCCTACCTGGGTAGGCGAACGAATAGGTGTCCACGCTCGGGTTCGGGCTGTCGCACCCGGTCTCGCTGCACACGAGCACGTCGGTCGCCATCGCGAAGAATTGCGGCACCTGCACCGTGATCGAGGTGTCGCTGCTCACGGTGAAGCGCGTCGTCGTCGAGGCGAGGAAGTGGAGCCGACCCTGGCCGACGAACTCCACGAGGTTCGCGTCCGAGAAGCCCTGGCCCGTGATGGTGAGGCTCCCGGGGCTCGCCTGGGCTCCGGCGTGCGACGAGAGCCCGCTCACCGTCGGGACGCCCGCGAAGGCGAAGGAGGGAGCAGTCCCGAGCCCGCCGGCAGTCCTCACGGACAGCTGGCTCGGGTCGGGCTCGATCGTTGCCACGCCGTTGAAGTTCGGGTCGCCGGGGGCGACCTCGTCTATCTCGGTCGGCGTCACGCCCGCGAGCGAGAAGTCCTGCGAGGCGTTCTGGCTGGAGGGCCCGATGTTCACCCAGTAGAGATCGAGCAGGTTGAAGCCGGACCCATCGATGGCAAGCGTCGTGCCGCCGGTCTCGCTCGCGAAGCGCGGGTCGACGGCGGTCACTGTCGGCTGGGGGGCGTAGTCGTACTCGGTCGGCGCCTGGACGACCTCGCACCCGCAGCCAGCCGGTGGCACGAATGCACCCGAGGGCTCGAAGGTGATCGGACCCGCGAAGGCCGGCTCGATCGGCGACGTCGCGCTCGGCCCGTCGGCGTTGGCGACGACTACCTGCACCTGGCAGACGCCCGGCGTCGCGGTGGCACAGCTCGTGTGGCTCCCCATGGCGGGGACGGTCACGCTGAGCTCGTCGTCGCCGAGCACCTTCAGGTTCGTCGCGGGCACTCCGCCGAAGGTGACGCTC
>JAKATT010000149.1:0-9002 GCA_021818615.1 Actinomycetes bacterium
AACCCTCGTTGGGTAGGATTGGTTGCTGGCACGGTCGGCTCCCCTCTGTTTGTGGCTCCGTACGCCACCATGGTGAACGACCCACGTCTTTGCTGCTGACGGGAGCCGGCCGTTCCATTACAACTTGCAGGTCGGTGGTCATGGCGATCCCGGCGAGACCAGTGCCCTCGCCGTCGCCCTGCGGGAGGCCAGGGAGGAGACCGGTTTGAAAGACCTGTCGGTTGTGGTGCCTCGCCTCGTGCAGGTGGTCATCGTCGACGTGAGGGCGGGCAAGGGCGAGGCGGCCCATCGCCACGGCGACCTCCGCTACGTGCTCGCTACCGGGTCGCCGGACGCCATAGTCGCCGAGAGCGAGGTGGCTGTGTTGCGCTGGCTCGGTCTTGAAGAGGCGCTCGCCGTGGTCGAGGGGGACAGCATGGCTGTTCTGATCGAGCGGGCCCGCCGCCTCGTCTGACCGGTCGAGGGGGTGGTTCCGCGGCACCGCCGGGAGCCGCCCGCCCTGAGCCGATGCAGGCAGCGCCCGGCTACCATGACATGGCTCCGGCGGCCGGAGGATCGGCCTTGTCGGCTGCTGACGCCGTCGAGGGGTCTCCTGGCCCCGCTCGGCCCCATCGTCTAGAGGCCTAGGACACCACCCTCTCAAGGTGGAGACACGGGTTCGAATCCCGTTGGGGCTGCCACATAAGGCCAGGTCAGAGTGTTGCCGTTCCGTTTGGGCTGTTTTCTACCCGTAGGGTCCGAAAACTTGATCACTATGCCGACCAGGGCGTTCGCGTTCTTGAATGACTCGGCTACCGTGCGCTTCCAGCATGCGAAAGCTCGGTCTCGTCCACACCCAGCTCTGGTCGTTCGGCTACCTCGCCGTTCGTCGAGTGCTCTCGCTCGTCCTGCTCGTCCTCCGAAGCAGCGGGGCAAAGGAGATCGAGATCCTGGTGCTGCGCCGCGAGCTCGAGATCCTGCGGCGCCAACAGCCGCGGCCACCACTTGAGCCAGCCGATCGGGCGTGGCTTTGTGCGCTGAGCCGACTCCTGGCAAAGGACCGCTGGTCGGCGTTCTTCGTGCGACCCGAGACCCCGCTTCGCTCGCACCGATGCCTGGTCGCACGGCACTGGACGTACCCCCGCCGCAACCCTGGTCGCCCTCCGATTGCCGACGAGCTGGTCGCGCTGATCGTGCGGTTGGCCCTCTTAACCGGCCGGTCTCGGGCACCGGGTAGCGGCGAGCACGATCGCCAAGGTGCTCAAGACCCATTGCCTCGACCCTGCACCGCGGCGCAGCTCTGCCACATGGCGACACTTCCTCCGCCAGCAAGCCGCAGGCATCGTGGCCTGCGACTTCTTCTCGGTCGACACGGTGTCGCTTCGTCGCCTCTACGCGCTCTTCTCCATCCACCACAAGAGCCGGCGCGTCTTCCTTGCCGGCGTCACGACCAATCCCACCTGGGCCTGGGTCGCCCAGTGTGCCCGTAACGTGACCGCGGATTGTCGAGATGCCGGCATCGACGTCTAGTTCCTCCTGCGCGACCGTGACGCGAAGTTCGCTCCGGGCTTCGACGCGGTGTGGCAAGGCGAGGGTGTCACGCGCCCCGGTAGCGTCTCCTGCCAGCTCGGATCGTTCGTGATCCCCTCTTGAGCGCCAGCCTCGGGATGTCCGGGTGTGGCATGCGCGGTCCGTCGCCCGGTGTTTACACTACAACGAGCATCGGCCGCACCGGGGCCTTGCGATGCATGCGCCGGTCCCTCCTCCAGGTGAGATGCCGTCGACGCCGGTGAGAATCACGAGCATCCGCCGGCAGGGGGTCCTGGGCGGGCTGATCAACGAGTACCACGCCGCTTGAGCTGTCCGGACGGGTTTTCGGACCCTACGCCATCACCGCGTCCGGGGCCGGGCGTGGCCATGGCCATCAAGACGGTCTAGATCTTGAAGAAGACGCAGGCAGATGACATCGTAAATAGGCTTGGCCCTGACATCGGTGCCGGTGACAGCGGCGAGCGCTCGCCCGCCGGCACTGCCTGTCGCCGGTTTGTCGGTGGTGAGCAGGACATAGCGGGCGCCGGCCCTCGTGTGGTGTATGACGCTTGCTTTGCCGAGCGCCTTCCAGAGAGTGTCGCTGCGTTGCAGGCCCGCGCTGGCGGAGGTGAAGGCGCCACAGACGTCGAACAGCCACTCCCGGCCTGCTCGGTCCGCGGCGACGAAGGTCACCTCGACACCGGCATCGAGGCGCCTGTTCTCGCCGACAATAGCGAACCCCGCCTCCTCCAGTGCCCACTTGGCCAGCTCGCGAGCCCGGCGCCCCTCTCGCACGCCGCGAGATCGGAAGTGTTCTGTTGGGTCAGCGGGCTCGGCGACCGCAGGAAGGACAGGGCGGCCGAGGTGATCGTCCTGCCTGGACTCCCGCTCGAGCCGCCGGCGCTCGGCCGCGACTCGCTCCAGTGAGGTGGCCACGTAGTCCGGATCGGTGTCATAGCCGACGAAGTGTCGCTCGGTGCGCAGAGCGGCCACCGCGGTAGTTCCCGATCCCATGAAGGGATCGAGCACCAGGTCGCCGCGGTAGGTGTAGAGGTCGATCAGCCGCTGGGGCAGCTCGACGGGGAAGGGAGCTGGATGGCCGATCCGGCTGGCGCTCTCAGGGCGCAGCTCCCACACGTCGAGCGTGGCTTCCAGGAACTCGTCACGAAAGATGGTGGCGTCAGAGGGGTATCCCGCGGCGGCCCGTTGCGCCGGTGGGATGGCCCGGTCGAAACGGCCCTTCGAGGCGACGATGACACGCTCGGTCAGATCCCGCAGCACTGGGTCGCCGGGCTTCTGGTATGTGCCCCAGGCACAGTTGCCGGCTGCCGCCTTGGCCTTCTGCCAGATGAGCTCACCTCGCAGCAGCAGTCCGAGGTCCCTCTCGAGGATACCGATCACGTCGGCGGACAGGCTCCGGTATGGCTTGCGGCCGAGGTTGGCGACGTTGACGGCGATGCGACCCCCCGGCTCGAGCAGCTCGACGCACGTGCCGAGCACGCCTGTGAGCATCGCCAGGTAGTCCGTGTAGCTGGCCGGGACGTGTCCCTGGCCGATGGCGGTCTCGTACTCCTTGCCCGAGTAGTAGGGAGGCGACGTGACGACGAGGGCAACTGACCGGGGGGCGACAGTGCCGGGCTGCTGGCGGATGTCGCCGAGGAAGATCCGGTCGAGCCCGCGGCGTTCTTCCGGAGGGCAGACGTCGTCGTCGTCGCTCAGCGTGGGGGCGCTGAAGCGGCGGTAGAAGTCGCTGGCATCGTGGCTCTCGCGCCGGCTGACACCGAATCGGGAGGTCGCCGTGCCGCGGTGGCCGCGGCGATGGAGGGGTTCAGGGACGCCCAAGGCCGCCGCCAAGGGATCGAGGAGTGCAAGCAGGTGACAGATCGCCGACGGTCTTCACCTGCCTGCTCCGGTCGAACTCATCCCGAGACGACGATACTTGGTGCCTAGGGCGCTCTGGGAGATCGCGCCGCCGGCCTGACAGTGCTCACGGCCCGCTCGGCCCGGGCGCGGTGGCGGCCCGACGAGCGACGCTGCACAGGCTCGCTCAGCGCTCATTGTGCGCTCTCAGTGGCGTACGACCCGGCGGGACTTGAGCTCGCCCCTCGGCAGGGTGCCGGGATCGACAGCCCGGCAGTCGACACGCACGCCGAGCAGCTTGCGCAGCTCCGCGCTCAGCACGTCGAGCACTGCATACCGGCCGGCTTCGACCTCGAGCACCAGCGTCACCTCGTCCATGTGGCGCTCACGCCGGTGGCTGATCTGGAACTCGAGGACATCGGGGTAGCGGCGGACGATGTCCTCCACCTGGGCGGGATAGAGGTTCACTCCGCGGACCGTCAACATGTCGTCGACGCGCCCGAGGATGCCGCCCACTGCGAGCGGAAGATCTGATCCGCAGGAGCAGCCGGCGCGTGAGAGCTCGACGACATCTCCGGTGCGGTATCGGACGACCGGCGACCCCCAGCGGCCGAGGTTGGTCGCGACGAGCTCGCCCCTGCCCGCGGGAGCGGTCGCCTCGGGGAGCGGTGCGGCTCCGTCAGGGAGCACCTCGAAGATGAACTCTGTCTCGATCAGGTGGACTCCGAGACCGGTCGGGCAGCCGAAGCCGGTCGGGCCGAGCTCGCTCATGCCGGTGTGGTCGAAACACCGCGCGCCGTAAGAGCGCTCGATCAGTGCCCTCGTCGCCGGGATGCTCGCCCCCGCTTCACCGGCATGCACGGTGAGGCGGACAGGGGACGCGGCGAGGTCCACCCCGGCGCTCGCCGCGACTTCGGCCAGGCGCAGCGCGTACGTCGGCGTGCAGACGAGGACGGTAACGCCGAGCTCGATGATCGCGTCCAGACGCTGCTCGGTCGTCATCGAGCCCCCTGTCATCGTGAGGGCGCCGAGGTGTTCGGAGCCTTCGAAGGCGCTCCAGAACCCAACGAAAGGTCCGAAGCTGAAGGCGAGGAAGACCCGGTCGCGCGCGCTCACCCCTGCCGCGGCGTAGATGTGCTCGGCCCAGATCCGGCGCCACCAGGCCCACGAGTCAGCGGTGTCGAGCCAACGTAGCGGCCTGCTCCCGCTGCTGCCCGACGTCTGGTGCAGGCGGACGTATTGTTCGAGCGGATAGGTGAGATTGGTGCCGAATGGCGGGACCGCGGCCTGATCGGCCACGAGCTCGGGCTTCGTGGTGAAGGGGAGGCGCGCGAAGTCGTCCCAGCTGCGGACCGCATGGAGGCGCTCGGCATAGAAGCGATTCGATGCCAAGAGCTCGTCGATACCGACGCTCAGCCTGGCGAGCTGGTGCTCCCGAACCTGGTCGAGAATGATGGCTCCCTCCCCTCGAGGTGGACAACTACGACGAAAGACTCGTGCTGCGATCGGCAAGCGCCACGGGCTGGTGACACTTCAGTCTCGGCCTCGGGGCGAGCCTGTCCGGGGAGCCGGCCCGGCTGACCCACCTCCGAGGCGTCGGAGCTCTCCGAGCAGCGCCGTGCTGCGTTCCCATCGCTCGGTAACGGCCAAGCGCTCTTCGACCCGGAACATGATCGGGTGGAGCTCGATACCGAGATCGTCCCGAAGCACCCGGGTCACCGACAGGGCTACAGCGAGCGCACCGTCCGCCTCGACCGTCGCTCTTGTGCGGAGTGCCAAGTAATTCGGCACGCCCCCGGCCACGGCGACAAGGGTGGCCTGGCCCGAGCGGCCGAGGTTGGCTCTGGCCTTCCGCCCGGCGACGACCAGCCGCACCTCCCCTGGGTCAGCCTCCATCTCGGAGCGTGACAGCAGGCACACGTCAGCCACGCCCTCGTCGTCAACGGTGAGCAGGATGAAAGCCTGGTCAAGAGTCCCTATGTCCGGACGACCTTCGAGCACGGCGACGATCTCAGGCGGAACCGGGATCATCCTCCTTCTCCCCAGCGAGAGAAGAGACGGTGCTCGATGTCGAACTGGTCGAGGACCTTTCCGACGATCTGCGAGAGCAAGTCGTCGACTGTCTCTGGCCGATGGTAGAAGGCGAGCACCGGTGGCAGCACCGTCGCCCCCGCCAGGGTGACCGTCTCCATGTTGCGGAGGTGGATGAGGTTGAGCGGCGCCTCGCGTGTGACTAGTACCAGGCGGCGCCGTTCCTTCAAGGAGACGTCGGCTGCCCGTGAGAGCAGGTCCTGGGTGTTGCCCGTTGCAATCGCCGCGAGGCTGCGCATCGAGCAGGGGATCACGACCATGCCGATCGTGAGGAAGGACCCCGAGGAGATTGCGGCACCGAGATCTCCCGGCTCGTAGGAGACGTCCGCCAGGGACCGCATCCAACCGGGGTCGGCCCCGGCTTCCAGGGCCAGGCAGCGGGCCGCGCCCTCGCTCATGACGAAGTGCGTCTCCACCGATGCGAGCTCCCGCAACCGCTGCAAGAAGGCGATGCAGAGCTGGGGAGCGCTGGAGCCGGACATGCCTACTACGAGCCGCGGGCGCATACCGGGAGCCGGAGCGGCTCCCGCCGGTGCGCCAGCGCGCTCACATGTCATGGTGCCCGTTCCCATAGCCGTGCTCAAGCCCAGCACCATGGGCGGACGGGTCCCTCACCGAGCTGCTCGTGCCGGCCCGGTCCAGGCTCGGGGCACCGATGAGCTGGCTGATCAGGCCCGCGAACCAACGGTCCAGCTCTGTGCCCTTGAAAGGGCCACGCTGGGACGGCACCTCCATGGGAGAGACGAGGCGCGCCTCCTCGACGTCTGAACCTGGCGCAAGACGGCCACCGGCGATCCTGCCCGTGTAGACGACGAGCACGATCCCGAGCCCGGCAGCCGAGAAGACTCCCTCGAGCCCATCGATCGCAACTTCCATGCCCGTCTCCTCCAGCGTCTCGCGCAGCGCGGCCGCCTCGACGGTCTCGTCCATCTCGACGTAACCCGACGGTGGCGCCCAGAAGCCCTTCAGCGGCTCGACGCCCCTTCTTACGAGCAGCAGCCGATCGGCGTCTCGCGCGAGGAGCATCGCCACCGGCGCGGGATTCGAGTAGACGACGTGGCCGCACGCGGGGCAGCCCGGGCGCTCGCGATCGCCGTCGACCACGGTCGCGAGGCGGCCACCGCAAAGGACGCAGAACGCCGCCTGCACGCCGACGCCTACGAGCTGCCCGGTCGCGCCCGTGGCATGAGGGCCCCGAGCACGTAGTCGAGAGTGTTCGCCCGCGCGTGCGTTATCGGCTCCACGGGCCGATTGCTCCAGACCGTCTCGGGACGGCACTGGAGCATCATGACGCTCTCGGGAAAGTCCAGGCGTGCGTCGATCGCCCACTCGATGTCGAGTGCCGAGCCGTACGATGCCTCGAGCGCCTTGCCGAGGCGCGCGAGCTCGAGCACCTCCTCGTCGGACAGGCACGGGATCTGCTGCTCCGCCGCGGGTACCTCCAGGCGCGCGACCCCACCGGTACGAGGGTCTGGGACGTACTTGACGTGCTTGCGGCATATGCTGCGCCGCAGGATCCCGAGCGTGACCTTGTCCACCCAGTAGTCGTCGGGCGTCACCTCGCCGCCGACGACGCAGAGGCCGAGGCCCCAGCTGGCCTCTACCACGATCTTGGACGGATCGCCGCTGATCGGGCTGATGGTGAACATCACCCCCGCAACCCGCGCATCGACCATCGACTGCACCCCGACGCTGATCGACGCCGAGTCCGCAGCTGAGCCAATCTCCAAGCGGTACGAGATCGCCTGCGAGGTGTAGAGGCTCGACCAGCATCGCCGAGCGTAAAGGGCGAGCGACTCCGGGCCCGCGACGCAGAGGTAGCTCTCCTGCTGACCGGCGAAGCTGGCTTCGGCCGTGTCCTCTGCTGTGGCGCTCGAGCGCACCGCCACGGGTGGCCTCGGCGTGCCAAGCTTCTCTGCGAGGACGGCATAGGAAGCCGCCAGGTCCTCCTCGACAGCGCCGGGAAGCGGCGCTGATTCCATCAGCTCCCTGATCTCGGCGCTTGCCCCGTCGATTGCGTTCGGGTCGTGGGGGTCGAGTCCCTCGAGGCTCCGGCGGATGGCTCGGCGCAGCCCGGCGTGCTCGAGGAAAGCGTCAAAGGCGACCGTGGTGAGAGCGAAGCCCGGAGGCACTCGCACCCCGCGCCGCATCATTTCTCCGAGGCCCGCGTTCTTGCCGCCGACCAAGTGCCACGACTCGTGCCCGAGATCACCAAACCAGAGAATGTGGGGCCTGCTTGCGGCCATCGTCGCGCCCCCCTCAGTCGAGGATCGTGACGACGCCGCTGTCGCCGTCGACGCGGACGAGCTGACCCGTCTTGATCCTCTTGGTCGCAAGACCGGTGCCGACTACAGCGGGGAGGCCGTACTCTCGCGACACGATCGCCGCGTGGCACATGATGCCGCCGATGTCGGACACCGCCGCGGCGATCCTGCTGAACACCGGCACCCAGCTCGGGGCGGTGATCGGGCAGACGAGCACCTCTCCCTCCTCCACGGTGCCGATTTGGGCTGCGCTCATGATCACGCGGGCGCGGCCCTCGGCAATGCCGGGTGATGCGGCAAAGCCCGTCAGCCGGCTGGTCCCCTCGCCGCCACCCCCCTCGGCACCTGCGCCGAGCCACTCCTGGATCCGCTCGGTCGTGATCCCCCAGAGCATGACCGTGAACGGCTCGCTGATCGTCTCGGGAGGCGGACCGAGCGCCGGCGGAGGTTGCCACTGGTACATGTTCTCGATGATGCGCTTTCGCTTGGCGATGATGGGAGACCAGTACTTCGGCCCACGCGCCGGAGTTCCGACTGCCCACGACGTGATGCAGTCGTAGAGGGCGTCGTAGACCTCGCGGCGGTGCAGGTAGAAGAGGTCCTCGACATCCTCGAGAAAGCCCTTCTCCTTGAGCAGGGCACCGAAGACGCGCATCTTGTTCCAGAACACCGTGTGGTGCCAGTGCTCGACGTAGAAGTTGTGGTTCTCGACGTAGGGGAACACCGTGCGGGCAAGCCCGAGCTGGTCGTCGAAGGCCTTGCGGTCCTCGTCGGTCCTCAGCAGTGCACGGTACTCACCGGTCATCCTCTCGCGCTCGGCCTGGACGGCCTCAAACGGGCGAGCGATGTCCTCGCCCTGCTGCAACCGAGCGACATAGCTGCGGATCGCGCTGAAGGGCAGCGTCGGGTTGTCGACCCAACTGCGGTGATGATGGTAGAAGCCGGCCCCGTAAGAGAAGAAGAACCATGGGTCCCGCGTGCGCTCGAGATCGGCCGACCAGTTCCTGCCAGCCTCAGTTGTCTCGAGCTCGGCGAGGAGCTCTTCGGCGCTGCGCGACGTGCCGAAGGCATCACTGATCCCGAGCTCGATCGCGAGAGCCGCGAGCCGCTTGAGCTCGGCATCTGGCCGGAAGAGCATCACGTCGATGCCAGACACCATCTTCGCGACGCTCTGGTCGGAGATGTCCGGGAACGCTTGCTTGCAAAAGCTGTAGAAGGTGAGGTAGGCGGCATAGCCGAGGTTCAGGAACTCGAAGTGGTACTGCCACATCTTGTACA
>JAKATT010000149.1:9413-19559 GCA_021818615.1 Actinomycetes bacterium
CGTGGAACCAGAGCTTCCCCTCTTCGAGCTCCCGCCGCTCCTCGCTGAAGAGGTAGTAGTACGGGTACATCTCCTCCCAGCCCTCGCAGCCCGGTGGCGTCTCCACGTCGAACGGGCTTGGAAACCGTTGTGTCACCTTGTCTCCACTCATCGTGTCCTCCCCTGTTTCTGCCTGAATGTCAATAGCCCAACGACCGGCGACCAGGCGCGCGTCGCTCGACCGTTCGGGCCCGCGCTCGCTCTCGCTTCAGCTCGCTATCGCGCCGACCTGTCCGGCCTGATGCTCGATCCAATCGGGCACGGCGCCCACATCCTCCAGTACGGCATCCGGCCGGTAGCCGGCGGGGGCGCGATCTGCATCCTCGCGGCTCGAAGTACCCGACAACACAAGGACTGTTCTCGCCCCGACGGCTTTGCCCATGCGAATGTCCTGGCCGAGCCCGTCACCGACGACGACCACCTCGCCCGGGTCGCGCCCCACCGATTCGATCGCCAACCGCCCGGCCAGAGCCGACGGCTTGCCCATCACCTTCGGCCGCCGGCTCGTCGCCCAGGCGATAGCGCTGACGATCGCTCCCGTGCCAGGCACGAAGCCATCCGCGACAGGGACGCGTCGATCCCGGTTGGTGGCGAGGAAGGCGGCGCCTCCCCAGACGGCGCGGCACGCCACCTCGAGCTTGCGGTAGTCGAGCTCGAGGTCGCGCCCTACCACGAGCACCTCGGCGGACTCGTCGTCGACGAGGCGCAGCCCGACCTCCTCGAGGGCAGCGCGCAAGGCCGGCCCGCCGACGGCGAGGACCCGACCGCCGGGATGCTCCCGGCTCGCGTAGCGGGCGGCCACGATGGCGGACGTGAGGACCTCCCCAGGATCGGCGCTGATCCCAGCCCGGGCGAGGTGACGCGCCGTCTCGGCCGGCGTCTTCGACGAGTCGTTCGTGAAGAACCGTACGGCGAGGGAGCTCTCCCGGAGGCGCGCCACTGCCTTGGCAGCGCCAGGGATCGCGTTCTGCCCCTTCACGAGGCAACCGTCGAGGTCGAAGATGACGCCGCGAAGTGATCGGCCGGTCATGATCTCGAGCGGGCCAGCGCATCCTCCCTGGCCGCCGCCCCTGCACCGAGATAGCTGTCCCAGTCGTCTATGATCCGCTGCTCGAGAGCGTCGTCGAGCGCGATCGGGATCGGCTTGTGCTCCCACTCGTAGGGGATGCACGTGTCGATCAGCACTCGAGACGTCATGTAGCGATCCGTGATCGGGAGCGACGGGTCGAGCGGGGTCGAGCGGCCGCGCTCGAGGATCTGGGTGCCGCGGTCGGGCTGGTAGCGGAAGGCGAGCGCGTACATGACCGCGTCCATGTTCTCGGGGTCGATGTCCTCGTCGACGAGGATCACGGTCTTCAGCCCGTAGTTGCCGGTGACGCTAGCGAAGGCCGCCAATCCAACCTGGGTGGAGTGACCGTGGTACATCTGCTTGACCTGGATGATGGCAAGCATGCGCCCTGCTGCCGCCGGGGGACCGTAGACGCCCATGACGCCGGGAATCTTCATGTTCTGGAGGTCGTTCCAGAGCGACGCCGTGCGGTTGATCCCCATGATCATGTGCGTGTCCGTGACAGGCTTGCCCACGGTGGTCGACCAGAGAATCGGGTGCTCGCGGTGCGTGATTGCCGTGACCGTGATGAAGTCACGCGGGTCGGTGCCCACCCCGGAGTAGTAGCCCGTGTACTCCCCGAAGGGGCCCTCTGGAAGCGTCTCGCCGGGTTTGATGAAACCTTCGATGACGATCTCTGCACTGGCCGGCACAAGCAGGTCGCTGGTCTCGGCGCGTACCACGTCGACTGGCTTCCCGCGCAGCGCGCCTGCCACTTCGTACTCGCTCTCGGTGAGCGGGAACATAGTGCTCGAGCAGAGGAACAGGACGGGGTCCCCGCCGATCACGAGCGCGACAGGCATCGCCTCGCCACGTTCTGCGTAGCCGCGGAGGTCGATCTCGGAGTCCTTCCCCTTGATCAGCTGGATGCCCGCTCTGTGCTCGTCGATGATCATCACCCGGTAGGTCCCGAGGTTCATCCGCCCGTTGTCGGGGCTGCGGCTGATGAGGAAGCACGCGGTGCCGACATAGCGGCCGCCGTCGTTCGGGTAGAACCACGGAGCAGGGAGCGAGAAGAGATCGACGTCCTCTCCGGTGACGACGTGATCCTTGCATGGCCCTGTAGCAACCTCGACAGGCTCGATTCTCTTGTCGGCGATGCGGCCCACCCAGCTACGGGCGATCTCCAGAAAACGCGTCTCGGGCGGCATCTCGAGACCAAGCGCCACGCGCTCTTTGGAGGTGAAGGCGCTCGTGAGCACCGACTGGCCCGGGTAGTCCTTGATGCTCTCGAACAACAGTGCAGGACCGCCGCGCTGCTCGTTCACCTTGGCGACGTGAGCCAGCTCGAGGTTCCAATCGACTTGCTTCGTCACTCTGTGAAGCTGACCGTTCGCCTCGAGCCGATCGATGAACTCGCGCAAATCGCTGTAGGGCACGCTGTCTTCCCCCCTTGAGAAATGGGTGGCTCACACCACTCTTGCCAGTGCGCCGGGGCTGTACCCGAGCGCTGATGAGATCTGCTTGGCAACCTCGAGAAGCCTCGGCAGGACAAGAGCCTCGAGCTCCTCGCGACCCACGTGGGCCGTGAGGGTCGACACGTTGATCGCCGCGATCACCTCGCCCGACCCATCCCGTACCGGTGCTGCGACCGAGCGGACACCGTGCTCGAGCTCCTGATCGGTCATCCCGTACCCCTTGGCCCGGATCTCGGCGAAGGCCCCTTCGAGCTCTTCGGCGCTCGTCAGCGTGTACGGGGTGTGCTTCACCATGTCCACCCCTGCGAGGAGCGTTCTCACCTCTGGCCCGGGACGAAACGCAAGCAGCACCTTGCCCATCGACGTGCAGTAGGCGGGCAGCCGTGCGCCGACGAACAGGTTGATCATGGTGAGGCTGCGGTCGGCACGCCGGGCCACGTAGACGATGTCGGGACCGTCGAGGACCGCCATGTGGGTCGGATGGCCGGTCTCGCGGAACAGCTCCTCGATGTGGGTCTGGGCGCGCTCGGTGAGGTCGAGGCTGCTCAGGTATCCGAAGCCGAGGCTCAGGACCTTGACGCCCGGCCAGTAGCGCTTCGTCACCGGGTCCTGCTCGAGATAGCCGAGCTTTTGGAGCGTGAAGGTGTACCGGAACCCGGCGCCCTTGGGCCACCCCATCCGCTCGCAGAGCTCCTTGAGGCTGAGCGATCGGGTGCCGGCGCCAAAGCAGCTGAGCACCTCGAGACCCTTGGCGAGCGATGTGATGAAGTAACGCTTGGTATCGGTATGCGAAACCTGACTTTGCACCACGAAACCATTGTATAGTCACTTGATAATGGTGTCAACGGCCAGCTGACTGACGCGAGCCGAACGCCCAGCGCCGGCCCGGCTGCATCGGCTCGCGACGACAAGGCGCCCTCCGTGGCGCCGGCGTGAACGGTGGCGTTCTAGCGCTTGAGCGTCTTGAACGGCTCGCCGCAGGGCGAAGGCTGACCGTGCTCGCCGTACAGGCGGCACTGCTCGGCGTCGCACCATCCGATCGACAGCTCGCCGCGCCGCACGTCCTCGAAGTGCTCCGCGCACAGGGCGACGTCAGGCAGCACGGCGATGATCGAGTACGAGGCGTCGTCCGGATCGGCACCTCTTGCGAGGGTGCGACGCGGCGGGGCCATAGGTGCAGTCCCGGCGCGCCCGCAGATGACGCAGAGAGCCTCGGCCGGAGAAGCCTCTGTCATGGCAGCGCCTCTCGCAGCTTGCCCACCGCGAGCAGGCGGCGAGCCACCTTCTCCGGATCGGCGGCGTCGCGCTGGCGGATGCGCAGCTCGAGATCGTCCAGGCGGGCCGACTCCCGCGTCACGAGCTGGTGACGCTGGTCGCCCTCACGCTTGCACAGCGCACGGATGAAAGCGTTGTGGGCGTCCGTGGCCCGCTGCAGCTCGAGGCCGCGAGCGATCGCCGAGTAAGAGGCACCGCCCTCGCGAAGGCTCAGCGCCTGCTCGTCCACAAAGCCGGTCGGGCGCTTGCGTCCGGGGCTGCCGGTCCGCTCTGGCCGGGGGCTTCGCCTCGCGGAGCTCTTGTCGGACCAGTGCCTAGGCATGAGTGATCACCTCTCGGATGTAGCGCAGGGGAGGGCCGCCCGTCATTGCAGGCTCTCGAGCTGGATGCGGATGTGGTCTCGTCGATCCTCGAACTCCTGGAGCTCCACCTCGCCGGACTCGCGTGCCCGGTGAAGCAGGGCGAGCTCCTCCAGCAGCTCCGCCTCGCTCGCCTCCACGGGTGCCCCGAGGGGATCGTCGGGAGCCGAGTGCCGGGCGTCCCGGCGCTCCTCTTTGGCGCGGGCCTTGGCTCGCTTCTGCTCTTGCCTCTGGCGCTTTGCCCAGGTTGCACGCGACCTGGTCACGGGCGTGCAGCCTCGCTCGCCTTCGGTGCGAGCACCACGAGCGGCTTGCGCCGGGCGGCGAGAGCGACAGGGTCTGGCCAGTGAACGGCGGAGGCCGCGCCGAAGCGTTCGAAGAGCCAGATGAGCCGGGCTGTCAGGTCGAGCTGGCCGCGGTCGACTCCATGGCGGGCGAGCCTCGGGCTCGAGTGGTGGTTGTTGTGCCAGCTGTCGCCGAGGGAGAGGAGCGCAAGCGGGGCGAAGTTGGTCGAGCGGTCGGCCTCGCGGGTGACATAGGGACGCTTCCCCCAGATGTGGCCAGCGGAGTTGACGGCGAAGGTCGCCTGATGAAGGAGGAAGATCCTGACGAGCCCGCCCCAGACGACGCCCCCCACGGCCGCCGCCAACGTCCCGGACACGAGCCAGCCGATGAGCGCCGGAAGGCCGAGCGATACGACGCAGAAGAGCGGGAAGAGGCGACTCACGGTGACGAGGTCGGCATCGGTCCTCAGATCGCGCACCCAGCGGTCGTTGCCGAGGGGCTGTGGCTCGAGCAGCCAGCCCATGTGGGCGTGCATCGCCCCGCGAGCCCGGCTCCACGGCAGCTTGCCGTAGCAGTACGGCGAGTGGGGGTCCCCCTTGCGATCGGTGAAGGCATGGTGGCGCCGGTGATTGGCCACCCAGCCGAGCGGGCTGCCTTCGAAGGCGAGCGAGCCCGTCACCGCAAGGGTGATCTTCAACCACCTCGCCGGCGTGAACGACCGGTGGCTGAACAGGCGGTGGTAGCCGGCCGTGAGCCCGAAACCGGTCAGGAGGTAGAAGGTGACGGCGAGCACGACGTCTGTCGTCGTGACGCCGCGGCCGAAGAGCGAGACCGTGGCCACGACCGTACCGACGAGCGGCGCGAACAGGATGAGCCCGGTGATCACCTGCTCGAGGAGAACATGCCTGCCGGCAGGGGTGCCCGGCTCGCCCGCTGCCTGCTTGCCGGGCCCGGGCTCGGGCCCGTGGCGCGTCGCGGGAGGAACGAGAGTCGCCGCAGCAGCCGTCATGGTGTCGCCTTCGTCTTGGGGTTGGGAGCCACTGGCAGTCGGGACCACGGGACCGAGCTCGATCCAGGGTCGCTGAGAGGCAAGAGAGCGAGCAACGAGAACCTGGTCACTTTGGGTTGTCGAGCCATCGGCTCGGCGCGACCACGTCCGCTCGCTCAAGAGCCCCCACTGTCGAAGGCCCGACCAGACTACCGCCCAGCGGCCGCCCGCCGACGGCAACCGCTCGCCACCGCTTTGTCCCGACCACGCTGTCACCACCTGGCGAGCAGCCGGATTGGGCACCACGGGTCCGCGTGGCTCCGCCGCCCATGTCGTTCGATGCACACTTGCGAGATGGTGGAGGGAGGAAGGATCCCTGATCGCATCGACCACGTTGCCTTCGGCGACAGGTGGCGGGCGGCCCTTCATCGCCAGGCTCCTCCAGATCGAAGCCACCTGGTTGACTGAGATCGTCGAGCGCCAGGACGGCGCCGGGCGCTCGCCGGGCCACCGGGGTCCTTCTCCGGCGAAGAGCTCCTCTCCGCCAGAGTCTGAGCCTGGGGTGCTCGAAGGGATCACAGCTGGCCCAGTCGAAGCCGGCAGGCGCCACACTCGCTTCGAGCGGTTCGGGCCGCTCGCCGTCGTCGCTGCCGTCGTCGCGTACCTCCTGGTCGAGCTGTGGCCGGAGACGGCAGTCGTCGCATACACCAACGACAGCGCCATGCACTCCGAGATGGTGCGTTTCGCGAGCGCACGGTTCGCTTCGGGCCACGTGCCCCTCAACGGGTGGTTCCCCTTCCTCAACCTCGGCTCGCCCGACTTCCTGCACTACCAGAGCCTGCCTGCCATGATCACGGGGGTGCTCGGCCTCGCCGTCGGTCCAGGCCACGCCTTCTCGTGGTCCCTCTACGTCCTCCTCGCGACTTGGCCGGTGAGCGTCTTTCTCGGAGCGAGGCTGCTCGGCCTCCCGCCGTGGGCGTCTGCCGCCGCCGCGACGATGTCGCCCTTTGTCGTGAGTGCTCCGGGGCTCGGTTACGAGCAGTCGAGCTACCTCTGGATCGGCTACGGGCTGTGGACCCAGCTCTGGGGGATGTGGCTGCTCCCGCTTGCCTGGGGTCTGAGCTCGAGAGCGATCAGGGAGGGACGTGCGTACTTCGCCGCCGTGATCACCGTGAGCCTCACCATGGCCGTCCATTTCATGACCGGTTACCTGGCGGTGATCCCCCTCGTTCTCTTCGTCTTCCTCCGGCCAAGTGAGCTGCGCCGGCGTCTCGTGCGTGGAGCTGTCGTCCTGGGCGGCTCCCTGCTCGGCACGGTCTGGGTGATCGGTCCGCTGTTGCAGATGAAGGGCTATGCCGCCATCAACGAGTTCCTCCAGCACACCTCGCACGCCGACAGCTTCGGCGCTCGCCGGGTGCTCTCGTGGCTCGCCGAGGGGAGCCTCTTCGACTTCGGGCGGTTCCCGGTCATCACCATCTGTCTCGGCATCGGGCTGCTCGCCTGCATGGTGCGCTTCCGGCGGGAGGAGAGCAGGGCTCTCCTGGTGTTGTTTGCCATGAGCCTCGTCCTCTTCTTCGGCCGGCCGACGTTCGGCTCGCTGACGAGGCTGCTGCCGGGGAGCGAAGACCTCTTCCTCAGGCGCTTCGTGATGGGCGTGCAGCTGGCTGGCCTTTTCATCGCCGGGTCCGGAACAGCCGCGCTCGCCGAGACAGTGCAACGGGTGACGCGAGACCGCCCGGCCGTCTTGAGGAGACTCCTTTCGCGCCGGCGCGCCCTGGAAGCCCGCAGGGCCCTCGTCGGCCTTCTCGGCTTGGGATTCCTGGCGCCGGCCGTTGCTCAGCTGCACGGCTACGACGCCGCCAACGCTCGCTACGTCCATACCCAGGCTCGTGCCGACGCGACCCTCGGCAGGGACGTCGACGCCCTCGTCACAAGACTGTCCAGCATGCCACCGGGCCGGGTCTACGCGGGTCTTCCCGTCTACAGCTGGGGCGACAAGTTCTTCGTCGGCGGTGTGCCCGTCCTGCAGTTCCTCACGACTCGCGACGTCGACGAGGTGGGATTCACGCTGCGCACGGCGTCGCTCATGAGCGACCCGGAGCCCTACTTCGACGAGTATCTCCCCGGCGACTACCGCCTGTTCGCCGTGCGCTACCTCGTCCTTCCGGCAGGGCGGCGCCCCCCGGTAAAGGCCGACCGGGTCATGGGCAGCGGGCCCTACGTGCTGTGGTCCGTGCCGGGTGTCGGCTACGTCCAGGTCGTCGACTCCAAAGGCGTGGTCCATGAGAACCGGGCCGACATCGGCAAGCGTTCGGCGTCGTTCGTCCGGTCGTCCCTCCCGGGACGCGGCATCTACCCGACCGTCGCCTACGGCGGGCGTCCCGCCGCGCCGCCAACCCTTTCCGGGCGCCGACCGCCTGGACCGGCAGGAACCGTGACCTCCCAGGTGGTGCACCTGAGCAGTGGTCAGGTGACAGCACGGATCGTGGCACACCGGGCGGCGGTCGTCGTCCTCTCCGCCTCCTACGACCCCGGCTGGGTGGCCACTGTCGACGGACGGCCCGCGCCGATCGAGATGGTCGCCCCGGCGCTCGTCGGGGTCCGCGTCGCTCGCGGTGCCCATGTCGTGCGGTTCCGCTTCGAGGGGATCGGCGACTACCCGATGTTCTTCGCCCTCTCGGGCGCCGCCCTGGCGGCCGTGGGCGCGGCCGACCTGCTGCGCCGGCGCCGGCGCGGGCATCCGGCCGGGGCCGCGCCGTAGGTCGAGGCCGCCTTGTAGCCCTTGGCCCCGGGCACGCCCTCCAAGGTGTCCGGTGCGCCGGGTAGGGTGTGGCCGTCGGCCCTGCCACCGGCAGCGCCCGCCGGGGACGGGCCAGCACTTCGAGGAGGAAGGCTCGCCGCGATGGGTGACCTGCCGGGGATCGATGTCCGTGACAATACTGGTCGCCCTCGAGCCTCTTTCCGCGAGCCGACTCTCGGCGCCCTCCTCGGCGAGCTCTTCGGCGACCGACTGAAGGTCGGCCTTCGCACCTGGGAAGGCGGGCGGCTCGGGCCGCCCGATGCGCCCGCCACGATCGTCGTCCGCTCCCGCAAGGCACTCGCCAGCGTGCTGCAGCGGCCCGGCCAGCTCGGCCTCGCCCGGGCGTACGTAACCGGCGATCTCGATGTCGAGGGCGACCTGCTCGAGTGCCTGCATCTCGGGGCCGCGCTCGACGGTGTACGGCCGACTGCTCGGCAGTGGGCGGCGCTCGCCCGCCTGGCCGGACCTTCGCTGCTCGTCCCGGACGGCGCTCCGCCGGA
Source organism: Actinomycetes bacterium (assembly GCA_021818615.1). Lineage (GTDB taxonomy): Bacteria > Actinomycetota > Acidimicrobiia > Acidimicrobiales > Bog-793 > JAKATT01. The sequence goes on from JAKATT010000149.1 coordinate 18,186, forward strand.
GGAGGTGCGGCTCTCCGGGCGCGTGCACAGTCTCGCCCGCGACCGCGCTGCCGTGACCCATCACTACGACGTCTCCGACGAGTTCTACCGGTTGGTGCTCGGTCCGTCGATGACGTACTCGTGCGCTTTGTTCGAGCACCCTGCCGCCTCCCTCGAGTCTGCGCAGGAGGCCAAGCACGAGCTCGTCTCGTCCAAGCTCGCCCTCGAGCCCGGGATGCGCCTGCTCGACGTCGGCTGCGGGTGGGGAGGCATGCTCGAGCACGCCGTCACCCGCCACGGGGTGCACGCCGTCGGTGTGACGCTCTCGGCCCGCCAGCGATCGTGGGCCGAGCGGCGCCTCTCCGGCGCGAACGGGAAGGCGGAGCTCAGGTTGCAGGACTACAGGGAGACAGAAGACGGGCCCTATGACGCCGTCAGCTCGATCGGCATGTCCGAGCACGTCGGCGAGGCCAAGCTGGCCGGCTACTTCGAGAAGCTCTTCGCGCTCGTCAGGCCGGGCGGCAGGCTGCTCAACCATGCGATCAGCGCACTTCCGGCCGGACGGGTCGCGGGACGCTGGCCCACGGCGCTGCCGCGGTCGGCGAGAAAGACCGGGGCCGGCTTTGCTCCCGACAGCTTCATGGCCCGCTACATCTTCCCCGACGGTGAGCTCGTCGAGGTGGGGGTGGTCGTGTCGGCGATGCAGGCGGCAGGCTTCGAGGTACGCCATGTCGAGAGCCTGCGGGAGCACTACGGCCTGACCCTGCGGCGCTGGCTGGCGAACCTCGAGGACCAGTGGAGCGTGGCCGCCGGCATCGTCGGTGAGCGCCGCGCCCGAGCCTGGCGTCTTTACCTCGCAGGCTCGGCAGTCGCCTTCGACACGGCGCGCATCGGCGTACACCAGGTGCTTGGCGTCCGGCCGGCGAAAGGCCGATCAGGCCTGGCGCTACGCCCCCGCTTCAGCTGAGCCGGTGGGAGGGAGGCTGCAGGGCCTGAGGGAGCCAGGAGGCGGAATTGGGCCGTCGGACTCTAGACAGGCGGGCCGCCATCGTGAGGATGGTCTCATGACCGTCTTGTCTTTGCTGCGCCACAGGAGCCGGCCGGCGCCGAGAGACCGAGTGCCGGTGGGAGTGCCTGTGCACCAGGGCGCGACAATCGTCGATGCGCTGCGCTCCAATGCCCGGCGGCATCCGGACCATCCTGCCATGCGGCGTGCCCGCCACGACCACTCTGCCGCCGAGTGGGACGTGCTCACCTGGGCCGACTACCTTCTCGCCGTCCGCCAGGTTGCCGCCGGGCTCGCCGAGCTCGGCGTCGATCCAGGCGCGAGGGTCGCGATCCTGTCAGCCAACCGGGTGGAGTGGCACCTGGCCGACCTCGGGACCCTTTACAACG
>JAKATT010000116.1 GCA_021818615.1 Actinomycetes bacterium
CCCGGATGGTGCTCGTCGGCAAGGTCAACCGCGACATCGTCGGGGCCATGAACGTGCACGGACCGCTCGCGCTCGGCCTGTCGGGCGAGGACGCCGGGCTCATCGCCGCCTCGCCGCGCGATCCCGCTCTCGGCTACGTCGGCGACGTGGCCTCCGTCGACCCCTCGATCCTTTCGAAGCTCATCGCCGAGGGGCTGATCCCCGTGGTGGCGACGATCGGCTCGGACGCGACGGGCCAGGCATACAACATCAACGCAGACACCGTGGCCGGTGCGGTCGCCGAGTCGCTCGGCGCGGAGAAGCTGATCTTCCTCACCGATGTGGAGGGGATCCGCGCGGACGCGGCCGACCCGACGACGCTGCTCGGCGAGATCGCCGCTGACCGCCTCGACGCCCTCGTCGCCTCGGGTGCGGTCTCGAGCGGCATGATCCCAAAGGCGCGGGCCTGTTCGAGAGCCGTCCGTCACGGTGTCGCGAGCGCCCACGTGCTCGACGGGCGGGTCGACCACGCACTCCTCCTCGAGCTCCTCACACCAGAGGGCGTCGGCACGATGGTGGTGGGCCCGTGACCTACCTCATGGGAACGTACGCGCCGGCGGACGTCGTGTTCAGCCACGGCGACGGGTCCGTGCTCTACGACACCAACGGCAAGAGGTACCTGGACTTCCTCTGCGGGATCGCCGTCACCTCCCTCGGCCATGCAGAGCCGCACGTGGCGAGGGCGATCTGCACTCAGTCCCGCCGCCTGCTCCACGTCTCCAACCTGTTCCGCAACGAGCTCGCCGAGCCGCTCGCCGAGCGCCTCGACAGGCTGGTCGGCGACGGCCAGCCCGCAGGCGGCCGCGTGTTCTTCTGCAACTCCGGCGCCGAGGCGAACGAGTGCGCCATCAAGCTCGCCCGGCGTGCCGGCGGCCACGGCCGCCATGTCGTGGTGTCGGCGCTCGGCTCCTTCCATGGACGCACGCTCGCGACGCTGCACGCGACGGGACAGACCGAGAAGCACCGCGCCTTCCAACCGCTGCCGGAGGGCTTCGAGCACGTGGCCTACGGCGACGCCGGGGCGCTCGACGCCGCGCTCGACCCGGATCGCGTCGCCGCCCTGCTCCTCGAGTCGATCGAGGGTGAGATAGGCGTCGTTCCGGCGCCGGCCGGCTATCTACGAGCAGCCCGCCGGCTCTGTGACGAGCGCGGCATCCTGCTCCTGCTCGACGAGGTGCAGACGGGCCTCGGGCGGACGGGACGGTGGTTCGGGTTCCACCACCATGGCATCCGCCCCGACGTGGTCACGGTGGCCAAAGCACTCGGCAACGGCATGCCCATTGGGGCTTGCTGGGCCAAGGCCGCGGTGGCGGCCGCCTTCGAGCCGGGCGACCACGGCAGCACATTCGGTGGCCAGCCGCTGGCGTGCGCGGCCGCAACAGCCACGATCGATCGCATGGTGGAGCTCGACGCACCGAGGCTGGCAGCTGCGGCCGGCTCGAAGCTCGCGGAGGGGCTCCGCCGCCTTCCTGGCGTCGCCTCGGTGCGAGGCGCCGGGCTGTTGCTCGGCTGCGTCCTCGAGACCCACCTCTTCGCGCCGGCCGTCGCGGCGCGCTCACTTGCATCCGGCCTCGTCGTCAACGCCCCCGCTCCGGGGGTCGTACGGCTCGCCCCGCCCCTCACTGTCTCAGACGAGGAGATCGACGAGGCGCTCGCCATCTTGAAGGGCGTCATCGCCCACGTTGCGAAAGGAACTGAGCCATGAGCCGGCCAGCACGCTCCCTGCTCTCGATCGCCGATCTGTCGCGCGAGGAGCTGTTGGCAGTGCTCGACCTGGCCGAAGCGCCGCTCGGCAAGCCGCTCCTCGCCGGCAAGGGCGTGGCGCTGGTCTTCGAGCACCCTTCTGCCAGGACCCGGAACGCCTGCGAGATGGCAGTCGTGCAGCTCGGCGGACATCCCCTCGCCATCCGGGGGGAGGAGATCGGCATCGACCGGCGGGAGACCGCCGAGGACGTTGCCCGCACGCTCGCCTGCTTCCACTCCGTCGTGACGGCACGGGTCGCCCGGCACTCGACTCTCGAACGCATGCGCCGGGCTGTCGAGGAGGCGGGCCGGCCCGTGCCGATCGTGAACCTGCTCTCCGACTGGGAGCACCCGACCCAGGCACTCGCTGACGTCCTCACCGTCCGCCAGCGCCTCGGGAGGCTGGAGGGAGTCACGATCACCTACGTGGGGGACGCTAACAACGTCTGCCGCTCGCTCGTCGGCGCGGCTGCACTGTGCGGGATGCGGCCCCGGGTCGCCGCGCCGGACGGCTACTCGCTCGAGGAGCGCGACCTCGAGTGGGTCCGGGCTCTCGGAGGCGAAGTGGAGCTCTTCAGCAACCCGCGCGAGGCGGTGGTGGGCGCTGAGGTCCTCTACACAGATGTGTGGGTGTCGATGGGGCAGGACGCCGAGGGCGAGGCACGCCGGCGCGCCCTCGCCCGCTTCAGGATCGACGAAGAGCTCGTGGCCCTGGCAGCTCCGGGGGCCGTCGTCCTGCACTGCCTGCCCGCGCACCGCGGTGAGGAGATCTCCGCAGCGGTGCTCGATGGAGCCGGAAGCGCAGTGTGGCAGCAAGCGGAGAACCGTATGCACTCGCTACGCGGGCTGCTGAGGTTCCTGCTCGGCGAAGGGGCAGGTCATGACTGACGCCGCCCAGCGGGTCTCAAAGGCGCGACGCCAGCACCTCCTCGGCCGGCTGCTCGCAGAGCATGCCGTGACGAGCCAGGAGCAGGTCGTCGAGCTTCTCGCCGCAGAGGGGGTGGCCGCAACCCAGGCGACGGTCTCTAGGGACCTCGAGGAGGTCGGTGCCGTGAAGGTGCGCGTCCCGGGCAGCGACAGGTTGGTGTACGCCATCGCAGAGCTGCCGAGGGACCAGCTGGTGCCAGAGGACCACCTCCGCCGGGTGCTCGGCGAGTGGGTGGTCGACGTCGCCTTCTCGGGGAACCTGGTCGTCGTGCGGACACCCCCGGGTTCTGCCCATGTCGTCGCGTCGGCGATCGACCGGAGCAGCCTCGAGGGCGTCCTCGGCACCGTCGCGGGCGACGACACTGTGCTGCTCGTGTCCTCGGCGCCCGACGGCGGCGAGGCTCTCGCTGCCCGGCTGGGCGAGATCGGAGGACGGCAAGGGATGGGTACGCTCGGCGCTCAACCGGGTTGATCGGCCGCCGAGGGCGTGCCGGAAGGAAGGTCATGGAGATGTCAGGTCGCGTGGTGCTGGCCTACTCGGGTGGACTCGACACGTCGGTCGCGGTGCACTGGATGAAGGAGAGGCTCGGCCGCGACGTCGTCGCCGTCGCCGTCGACGTGGGCCAGGGCGGCGACTTCGAAGCGATCCGGGAGCGGGCGCTCTCAGCAGGTGCGGTCGAAGCCGTCGTGATAGACGCGAAGGACGAGCTGGCCGAGGAGTTCGTCGCTCCGGCACTCGCCGCCAACGCCCTCTACGAGGGCCGCTACCCACTCGTGTCGTCGCTCTCGCGGCCAGTGATCGTGCGCCACCTCGTGGCCGAGGCGCGCCGGCACGGCGCCACCGCCGTAGCCCACGGCTGCACCGGCAAGGGCAACGACCAGGTGCGCTTCGAGGTGGGAACGAGGGCGCTCGCGCCCGACCTCGAGATCGTCGCCCCGGTGCGCATGTGGGGGATGACCCGTGAGGAGACGATCAGCTACGCCGAGCAGAACGATCTGC
>JAKATT010000198.1 GCA_021818615.1 Actinomycetes bacterium
CTCGAAGGAGACGACGTCTGGTACCTGACCGGCACGGACGAGCACGGTCTCAAGATCCTCCGCACGGCCGAGGCGCAGGGGGTGTCCCCCCAGGAGTGGACGGACCGGACGAGTGCCCGCTTCATCGAGGCGTGGCGGCAGCTCGGCATCTCGAACGACGACTTCATCCGGACGACCGAGCAGCGTCACCACCGCGGGGTGCAGCGCTTCATGCAGGCGATCTACGACAACGGCTACCTGAGAAAGGGCACCTACGAGGGCTGGTACTGCGTCTCTTGCGAGGCGTACTACGCGGAGGGCGACCTCCTCGAGGGGAGGCTCTGTCCCCTGCACGAGCGGGCTGTCGAGTGGTTCAGCGAGGAGAACTGGTTCTTCGAGCTCTCCCGCTTCGAGGACCGGCTGCTCGCCTGGTACGAGGAGCACCCCTCGGTGGTCTTCCCCGAGACTCGCCGCAACGAGGCGCTCGGCATCATCAAGGGCGGCCTGCAGGACATCTCGATCACCCGGACGTCGATCACGTGGGGCGTGCCGGTGCCCTGGGACCCCGAGCACGTCTTCTACGTCTGGTCCGACGCCCTCGTGAACTACGTGTCGGCCATCGGCTACGGCGAGGACGACGAGCGCTTCTCGACGTGGTGGCCGTCGGTCTGCCACTTGATCGGCAAGGACATCATCCGCTTCCACTGCGTCTGGTGGCCGGCGATGTGCATGGCCGCTGGCATAGAGCCGCCCCACTCGTTGCTCGTGACGGGCTTCCTGCTCGTCGGAGGCAAGAAGATGGCGAAGAGCGCTTTCAACCAGATCGACCCCGTCGAGCTCGCCGGCGACGTCGGGAACGACGCGCTCCGCTACTACCTGCTGCGCGAGGTGACGCTCGGCCAGGACGGCGAGTTCACCTACGAGGGCCTCGTCGGGCGCTACAACTCCGAGCTCGCCAACAACCTCGGCAATCTCCTCTCCCGCGTGGCCGCCGTCGTCGCTTCGAAGTGCGGAGGCATCGGGCCGGCGCCGCGCCCGGCGCCCGAATCGAGGCTTGCCGGCGTGGCGGCCGTCGTGAGCGCGCAGGCGCAGCAGGCGTGGCGGGGTCTTGCACCGCATGATGCGCTCGAGGCGACGTGGCGGCTCGTCCGGGCCGCCAACGCAGAGCTCGAGGCGGTGGAGCCGTGGAAGCGCGAGCCGGGAGCCGAGGTCGACGCCGTCCTCGGCGACTCTCTCGAGGTGCTCCGCATAGTCGCCGTCCTCGTCTCGCCTGTGCTGATCGAGACAGCCGGTGAGCTCTGGCGCCGCATCGGCGTGGCGGGGTCGCCGGGAGCGCCCGGCAACGCCGGCGATCGGGGCGTCCTCGCCTGGGGTGGCTATCCGGGCGGCGTCCCGGTGGAGAAGGGCGCGCCGTTGTTCCCGAGAAGGGCGGTGGAGGAGTGAGCGGAATAGGTCGGATCTTCGGAGGACGCCGGGAGCGCGGCGGCCGGGAGGGTCGCGAGGCCCGCGACGCGAAGCGACAGGCGAAGCAGGAGCTGGACAGCTCTGCCGAGAAGTCTGCAGAGCACGAGAGCGTGCAGCGCCCGGCAGCCATGGCGCTGTGGACCGACAGTCATTGCCATCTGCAGCACATCGACACCGACGACGAGGTGCGCGCCGTGCTCGCCCGCGCCGAGGAGGTCGGGACGCGCCGTGTGGTGGTCGTCGGGACCGATGCCCCGAGCTCACGACGCGCGGTCGACATCGCCTCGATGCCGGCTCAGGACGGGCCGGGCTCGACGGAGGTATGGGCGACCGTAGGCCTGCACCCGCACGACTCGAGCATGGGCACGGCCGCCGTGCGCAACTTCCTGGAGGAGGTCGGCGCGCAGGGGTTCTCCGCCTCGCGGGTCGTTGGAGTGGGCGAGTGCGGGCTCGACTTCCACTACGACCACTCGCCGTGGCCCGCGCAGCGGAGGGCATTTGCCGAGCAGGTGCGCATGGCGCACGAGCTCGGGCTGGCTCTCGTCGTCCACACCCGCGAGGCATGGGAGGACACCTTTGCCATCTTGGAGAGCGAAGGGGTGCCGCAGCGAACGATCTTCCACTGCTTCACCGGGGGTCCTGGCGAAGCCGAGCGGTGCCTGACGCTCGGTGCATACCTTTCCTTCAGCGGCATCGTCACGTTCGCGACTGCCGAGGAGCTGTGCGCGGCCGCCGCGCTGACCCCGCTCGACCGGATGCTCATCGAGACCGACTCGCCCTTCCTCACTCCTGTGCCTTACAGGGGAAAGCCGAACGAGCCCTGCTACGTCCCGGTCGTCGGCGAGGCGATGGCACGGCTGAAGGGGGAGGACCCCGGCGAGCTCGCCAGGGCCACGTCGGCGAACGCCTCGGTGGTGTTCGATCTTCACTGATCGGAGCGGAGCCCGCCGCCAGTCGGGCTGTCTTTCGGCTGGCAGCCGTCCGCCGGAGAGACGGCCGATCGGCAGGCGTCCGCCCGGGCGGGCCGAGATCGCCGCGCTGCTCGAGCATCACGGCATCTCGCCCTCGCGGGCACTCGGCCAGAACTTCGTCGCTGACCCGAACACGGTCGAGAGAGTCGTCCGCCTCGCTCGCATCGGCTCTGGAGACAACGTGGTCGAGGTGGGTGCCGGTCTCGGCTCGCTCACCGTTGCGCTCGCGGCGAGCGGTGCGAGGGTGCTCGCGATCGAGCTGGACCGCCGCCTGTCCCCCGTGCTGCGGGACAGCGTCGAGCCGCTCGGGGTTCGGGTGCTCCAGGCCGACGCCATGCGCTGCGACTGGGAGAAGGTCCTCGCGTCGTCGCTCGAGTGGGTCCTCGTCGCCAACCTGCCGTACAACATCGCCGTGCCGCTCCTGCTCGACCTTCTCACGAGCGTCCCGCGCATCAGCCGCATGCTCGTGATGGTGCAGCGAGAGGTGGGCGAGCGTCTCGCCGCGGTTCCGGGCGACGCCGCTTATGGAGCGGTCAGCGTTCGGGTTGCCTACTTCGCCGAGGCGTCGCTCGTGGGGCGTGTTCCGGCCTCGGTGTTCCTGCCGAGGCCGAGCGTCGAGTCGGTGCTGGTCAGGCTGGGGCGCCTCGATGCGCCAGCCGTCGACCCCGCCGATGCGAGCTTCGAGGAGATCGACCGGTTGGTCAGGGCGGGTTTCGCCACCCGACGCAAGATGCTCCGGCGCTCCCTCGCCGGGCTCGTCACCACCGAGGCGTTCGACCAGGCGGGAGTTGCACCCACCGCCCGGGCCGAGGAGCTGTCGGTATCCGACTTCGGCAGGCTGGCGCGAGCAGCAGCGGTTGCTCGTGGCTGACCGGACGTTTCTCCGGGCGCCCGCCAAGGTGACGCTCTCGCTCGCGCTGACCGGCGTGAGGCGAGACGGCTATCACGAGATCCGGGCGGAGATGGTGACCGTCGACCTCGAGGACATCCTCGAGGTGCGGCCTGGCGACGGTCTCGAGGTCGTGGACGCCGTCGAGTGGTGCGGGTTACCTGCCGAGCTGCCTGCCCACCGCGGCGAGCCGGCAAGCGGGCGCAACCTCGTCGAGCAGGCGCTCGACCTGGTCGCCAAGACCGCCGCCGTCCGCCTTACCAAACGCATCCCAGCAGGCGCGGGCCTCGGCGGCGGCTCGGCGGACGCGGCCGCGGTCCTGCGCTGGGCCGGCCGCACGTCGCTCGCCGAGGCGACGAGGCTGGGAGCCGACGTGCCGTTCTGCCTGG
>JAKATT010000143.1 GCA_021818615.1 Actinomycetes bacterium
CATCGTTCCGCAGATCAAGCAGCTGCAGGACCGACAGAACATCGTTCCGGCCGCCCAGCTCGAAGACCGCCACGACATCGTTCCGGCGTGAGATCACCGCAGCGTCCGGGAGATGCGGTAGTCGCCTTCGTGGACGACCTCGCCGTCCATGTTGACGACGGTCACCTCGCCCGCCTTCGCTCGGATGAGCGCCGTGACGTATTGGTGGGCTTGGTCGTCGTCCAGCTTGATCTTCTTGCCGAAGAGATCGAGCACCTGGTCCGAGCGGACGTAGCGCACCACCTCGATCCGTCCCTTGGCCGGCAGGCGCCTGGATCCAGTAAGGAAAGTCGTCACAGCACAGGTGAAGGTGCAGGTCAGACGCTGGCCGGGCACGGTTGCCCGGGGCGCGCCGGCTCCGGACGGTCTGGTCTGGGGAAGCCGGCTCACAGTCCCTTGCCAGGATCCTTTGAGGTGGTGAGCCGGTCAGGCCCAACCGTTGGGGTGTCACTAGGGAGTTCGCAGAAATTCTCCGTCGTCCAGCATCTGGCCTTGGGTGACCAAGGCCTCCACGGCGGCTTCCAAGCTGGCTGCAATGTCCGAACCGCGGCGATTCCAGCCGAAGAGTCTGCAGACCTCGAACGTCAACTCGTCCCTTGACACTCGGCGGGCATCGCCCACTAGGCGCCTAACGGCATTCATCTGTTCATGCATCGAGACCTGAGCGACCGTCCGGACCGCTCGCGTCTCGGCCCCTGGAACCCGGACGGCGCCGAGCTGGTCGGGACGGATATAGGTGAATCTCTCTTCCAATCTTGTGATGTACCGACGCTGAAGCAGCACTCCAAGCGCTAGGTCGAAGTTCGCTCTGATGCGGTAGCCGGCCCGACCGACGCCCCAGGCTTCTCGGACGCGTCGTAACAGAAGTTCGTCCTCGATCGGTCCCTCCACGTCGATGACCTGAAGCATCATCCCCGCTAGATGAGGTAGAGCCTCCGGGAGGTGCATCTCCAATCGCGGCGTCGGTGGATCGGGATACGCGACGGAGTATGGGACTGTCCAACTGCGGGCGTCGTCCAGTGCAACCGGCTGGAGATCCTCGGCGGGTTCGGTCCTTCTGGGAGCCGTGCTGGCTGCAGGAGCACTTCCATCTCGAATCGCCGCCTCGATGGCGGTACGTAGACGCTGCTCCTCCTCATGGCGGTAGCGATACCACGAAGTCCCCCAGATCCGGTAGATCCGCCAGCCGAGAGCTTCGAGCACCTCTTGCCGCAGCCGGTCTCGGTCGCGGGCCACCCGAGAGGAGTGATACATCCGGCCATCGCACTCGATCCCGAGCGCGAAGCGGCCGGCACGCAAGGGATGCCAGACGCCGATGTCCACGCGATATCCAGCCGTCCCCACCTGGGGCTGCACGTTGTAACCCCACGATCGGATAGTACGAATCACCTCTTCCTCGAACGGGCTCTCGGCGTCACGACCGTCCTCGCTGAGTTGTATGGCCAGAGCGACAGGCCCGCGCGCTGCATAATCGAGATACCGCTGTAGGTGACGGCCGCCTTGACTGAGGGTCGTGGCGAACTCTGGCTCCGCGCCCGTGATGGACGAGACGAGCTCCACTCGCCGACGAGCGCGCGTGATGGCGACGTTGAGACGTCGCTCGCCGCCTTCCCGGTTCAGGGGACCGAAGTTCATCGTGAGCTTGCCGACCTCGTCGCGCCCGTAACCCACGCTGAACACCATGACATCGCGCTCGTCACCCTGGACGTTCTCGAGGCTCTTCACGAAGAACCCGTCGAGGCGGTCCTCGCCGAAGAATGTGTCGAGCTCTGGGCGCTTTTGGCGGCGACGATCGACAGCCGTCTCTATCGCTAGCGCCTGAGCTTCTGAGAAGGCTACGACGCCCAATGTCACAGCCTCCGACGGATGCTCGACGGATTGCTCGGCCCAGTGGAGGACGCGATCCGCGACGACTTCCGCCTCCCGCGGATTGTCTCGAGCAGTGCCCCTGCGGTACACGCCATCCGGGACGGGGAACAATTTGACCCCAAGGTCTCCTGCCTCGGCGGACGATCCCGGGAACGTGATGAGGCGTCCGTCATAGAACGAGTAGTTCGAGTAGGTGATCAGGTCCTCGTGATGGCTGCGATAGTGCCATCTGAGTGGAAGTTCTCTGAAGCCGCCCGATCCCTTGGCAGCCTTGATCACCGACTCGAACTCCTCGAACTGGTCCTCCTCCCACTCGTCGTCTCCGTCGACGCTGACAGCTTCGAAGAACGAAGTCGGCGGGAGCTGCTTGTCGTCCCCGGCGATGACGAGCTGCTTGCCGCGGTAGATGCAATTGATGGCGTCGTAGGGGGGCACCTGAGATGCCTCGTCGAAGATGACCGCATCGAAGTGTATCGAGGCAGGCAGGAACTGGCTGACCGTCAAGGGACTCATCATGAAGCAGGGCTTCAGGAGCTGCGCCACCTCTCCAGCGTTCTCCAAGAGCTTTCTCACGGGCATATGACGACGTTGCTTCTCCGCTTCCCGCTTGATGACTCCCGCCGCGCCGATAGTCGTGCGAGGTCGACGGGCGTTGCAGGCGGCTACCACGCTGCGGTTCGCTCGCTCGACGAGCTCGGCGTCGAGGCGTCGGAAGCGATCGACAAGCGGATCGAGTTGGTCAGCTCGCAGGTGGCGGAGTCGACCCCTGTCCTCTTCGATGATCGCGTCTGCCCAACGCTCGAGGCATGCCCGCTCGACGATCATGGGCACTTCGGAAGCCGGGATTCCACCTGCCTGGCAGAACTCGATCACTGGGCCGACTTTGAAGCGGATGAGAGCGGCTCTCGCCGACTCGAACTCCACCCATTCGTCGATGTCGTCGATCGTGAGCGCGAGATGGTTCAGGAGAGCGGCAGCCTCCTCGAACGTGCTGCTGAGGTCCGCTCGCACTTCCTTGGCGCGCCCACGCAGGAAGTTGTTGAGGAGTACGTCCCGGCTTCGGTGCCATTCGTTCAAGACAGGGTCGAGGTCGGCGGTGCGTAACTCCACCGAGACCATGCGCTTCGCGGAGGCACCTGAGACTGGTCCGCCATGGAGACGACGCAGAGCAGATGCCCAGCCGATCGCTGCGTCGAGCGCATCCCAGTTGGTGTTGAGGCCGTGATAGGCGGAGCCGAGAGCTGTCTGGTCGTCGTTTCGTGTTGCCCCAAGCTTGCGCTCGATAGATGAGATCTCGGCACGCGCACTGAGCAACCTGGCGAGGTCTCCGACGCTTGGGGCCGTCCGAGTCCAGGCGCGTACCGCTGCGACGATCTCAGTGAGAGCGCGAACCTGACGTGTAATCCCGACGCACCAGCTGTGAAGGGTCCCGAGGTCCAGCTCCGCGAGGGCATGGTCCGCGGCGTCCGGGAGGACAGAGCGAAGTGCCGTCGCCACCGTCGCAACAGAAGACCGGAGGCGAGAAGCGGCGACGAGCACTTTGGGATCCGGGCTACCCCCACGTGCGACTTGACGGGCCATCGCTTCGAGGTTGAGGTGATCCCCTGCGAGCTGAACCGCTCGGCGAGCGTTCTCGAGAGCCCGCCCGATGGCACCGAAGTCAGTTGCGGTCGAGCGGTAGTACCCGCCAAGCAAGTCGCCTTGCTGGGCTTCGGCTGTTCTGAGGTCGTCGGCTAGGCGCTTCCAGGCAAGCGCCTGTGGCAGCTCGCCAACGACCTGCCTGGTCGCCTTCTCGACGCGGGCCACCTGCGCAACGACTTTCCGGTCAGTTCGATAGGCGGAGCGAAGCTTCCCGAGGCCGCGGTGTACAGAAGAGAAGCGCTGGCAGAGACCTTCGAGATCAAGTGAGAGAACCTCGTCGGCAAAGATCGAACCTAGCTGCTCGCGACGCTCGTTGAAGGCTGAACAGAGGGGTTGGAGCGCCCGGGCCGCTCCTTCGACCGCAGCGAACGTGGTGGGGTTGACCCAGGCAGGCTCCGGACGGTCGGACGCGCCTGCCAGCAATGCCAACTCGGCGAGCTCGGCCGATCGGTTGAGCGTGGCGCCGCGCGGTAGTCCGAATGCGCTGGCGATGCAGTCCGCGTCGTGGCCTGCTGCTCGAATCTCGACGCTTGTTCTCTCCGCAACACCAAGTAGCGAATCCAACTCGGTCATCGTCATCGAGTCCGAAAGTTCTACGGGCGGCTCCAAGGATCGAAGGGCTTTCCTGGCTGCCTCGAAACGACGCGAGGCTGTCTCGTCCAGCGCGGGCCACTGAGAACCGAGCTGCTCCAGCAGCAGCTTCTCTTCACGGCCATAAGCCAAAGCCAGACCTCGGCGGGCTTCGACCAGCAGGTCGACGGCAGCAAGCTCACAGCTGCGGGTCAACCACTCTGCCTTCACGTCCGGCGGCCGTGCCTCGATCTGTGCCACGAGCCGAAGGAGGTTTTCGGCCTCCTCGAAGGACTGGGGCGCTCGAAGCACGAGGACTTCTGCCATGTCAGTCGCCGTGAGCTCAAGACTGTGCAGAGCAGACAACGCATCATTGATCTCGCCTTGTGTCCGTTGCGACCTCGTGGCATCGAGTGTGAGGTCGGCGAGCTCTCGCCATGCAAAGTCGGGGCCGCGGGCCACTGGTCCCCAAGCGCGGGCGAGTTCGTCCGTTGTGCTGAGAATCTCGGCGAACGCGTGCGCCGAGAGGAAGCTGCCGAGCTCGGGCGGTGGAGGGGCCTGCGGTGCTTCGTGGAGCTGCGCGATTCGGCCAATTGCGTCGTGCAAGCTGCGTCCAAGCGGCTGACGAATCTCGTTCATGGCCGCCGCTCGATCAGATAACTCCTGCCGTCGTGTTCGCAGCTGAGCGAGTGAGGCGTCAGGCATGGAACGAGGCACTGCGGGATGCAACTCCAGGGCTCGACCGAGCTGCTGGGCGACTTCCTTCCGGGTTGCGTTGTGGCTGTGAAGCTCAAGGCAGTACTCACCGAGACCAGCCGCCAACAAGCGCTTGTGCACGACCTCGAGGGCAGCCGCCTTCTCGCTCACAAACAAGACGGTTCTGTCCTTGGCGAGCAGTTGAGCGATGATGTTGGCGATCGTTTGGCTCTTTCCTGTGCCGGGCGGCCCGTCCATGACGAAGCTGCGGCCCTCGGTCGCCGCGGCGATGCACTGCATCTGCGTGGCATCTGCATCCAGGATCGTGACCGTCTCTTCGGGCACGACCTGCTCGTCGAGGTGCTCCTCTGGCACGACGTCGAAGTCAAGGCCAGAGCCGCTGCCGGCGCCGACGGCGAGGGCTTGGACGAGCGGGTGCTCTGCTATTAGCGCCTCGTTGTTCTTGAGGTCGCGGTACATGACTTCCTTGTGGAAGGAAAACGGGCTGATGACAAGACGACGCTCGACGTCCCAGCCGGGCCGGTCCTTGATCGACTTGGCAATGCCATCGAGGGTGCCGCTGAAACTCAAACCGTCCTCCTCAAGCGGCGGCAGCTCGACGCCAAGTTCCGCGAGCTTGAGCACGAGTGCAGGATTGAGGACTATGTCCTCCTTGGTACTAGCCAGCTTGTAGGGCTCCCGGGGGCTGTCACGATAGAGCTGGACCGGTAGCAGGACAAGGGGACTCAGGGCCACCTCAGGGAAGTCAGGGTCGACCCAACGGAGCATCCCAACGGCCATGTAGAGGATCCAGATGCCCTTGTCCATGAATTCCTGGGAGGACCGCCTTTCCAGAGTGCGCAGAGTCGCTTGAAGCTCGCGAGCGGTCATCTTTGAGGTCACGAGCTCGTCCGGCGCGGGCTCCGTCACCATCGACGGAGGTCCGGAGGGTGGCTGATCGCCGGCCAGTAATAGGGGGACTGCGCCCACCTCCTCTATTGCGACTCGTTGCTCGCCAGTCTCTTGCGCGGGCGGAGACCAGAAGCGCCACGCCCGGCCAGCGAGGAGCTCATCTACGACCTTGGTCAAGACTTCGGGTTCGTCAACGATCTCGAGGGTGGAGGTCCGTGTGTGCCGGAAGTAGAGGAGTCTGTTGGACCGTGCCAGGTTGATAAGCCGCTTCCGCCAGACGTCGAGCTGCTCGAGTACGCGAGGCATCTCCGCCCCCTTGCGACTCTGCCCATCGGAATTTGCACTCATCATCAGCCCCACCGTGAGCGACAGCGATTCAACGGCCATCGCGGCAGAGATCGTAGAGCGGCGCGAGTGGGTCGTCCCAGCCTCGAACCGACGGCACGTCGGGAGCATGCGCCGGGGCTGCTCGCCGGGTTCCGGCCAAAAGGGCAGGCTGCCGAGACGTGGGGGGACCCTTTTCTGGCGTTCGCCGCGACGGCGTGAGCGCCGGGGAGAACCCCCAGACCGCTGCAGGCGGTCTGGGGGTCGCATCTCCTAAGAAGGAAAGAGAGCGCGAAGCCACCGGCACCTTTCTCCAGTGGACCTGGCACCGTTCCTCGACGAGGTGGACCGAGTCCTTCGCGCTGACCTCGACCGAGAGATGATGCTCCGTGTCCTACGGACTCGGATCTCCGGTCCTTCGAATGGCCGGAATGCTCCGAAGCTCGCCTTGGAGGCGTCGTCCGTGACGGTCCGATGTCATCCGGGAGGGCAACGCCCCCCTCTGGGGGGCGGCGCCAGCGGGGGGAGCAGCCGCTTCGCCGAAGATCTTCGAGAATTTCTTGCGAGCCGAAAATGGCCTTTCGAGCAGGGTGAGGATGCCCGCGAACCCGCCCGCGAGGTAAGCCGGGGTAGGTCGCGAGGTAAATCGCGCGGTAGGTCGCTCCTTCAGGCTTCGGCCGATGGAGGTGACGAGGCGACCGTCATGGGGTGACCGAGGCGAGGAGCCCGTCGCGGACCTCGGCGAGGCCTCTGTCGTCGCCGAGGTTGGCGACGACCTCGGCCCAGAGCTCCTCGAGCTCGGCCTTCGTCTTACAGCATCGAAGGAGCCGCTCGTAGAGGGGCCGCGAGTAGCGCTGAGCCCGGAGCCCGAGTCGGGCTGCCTCCCTCGACTCGAGGATCCTCCCGACCCGCACGAGCCGGTCGGCGGCCCGGACGGCGACGGACTCGACGGCGTTTCCCATCTCGGCCGCCTCCCCGCTATCGAGCGCCCAGCGGTAGCTCCCCGGCGCGACGGCGGAGAAGGGCACTCCCCGGACGAGGCGGAGCGCCTCGAGGAGAAAGGCCGCGGACTCGACCTCGTCGTTCGCCGCCTCGGCGCGCTTTCGCAGTTCCTCGAAGCTCGCCACGTCGGTCGAGACCTCGCCCTCGAAGACGTAGCCCTCGGGCCCCTTTCGCACGAGCACCTCCTTGCCGAGAGCCTTCTTCAGCTGGTTCACCCTGTTGTAGAGCGTCTGGGCGGAGAGGTCGCGCTCGCCGCCGAGGAGGGTGCGGAGCTCGCCGGCGTCGACGGCCCGGCCCTTCAGGGCGAGAAGGACAGCGAGCTCGACGACGACTGGACGGGTCCCTTCCGCGAGCCCCTCGACCTCGACTGGACCGAGCACCCGGACTACGAGGCGCCCGGAGGCTTCGAGGCCGGCGTCCCAGTCCGGCCCGGCGTGGGCCGGCGGGGCCGGATCGAGCGGCATGGCAGCTGGGAACTCGACGACGAGACGCTTCCCGCGCCGCCCTCGGAGGAAGAACGGGAGGACGACGACGAGGACCGTGACGCCGCCGCCGGCCGCCGCGACCGGGACGACCGGCGAGAGACCGGTTGCCACCGCGAGGACGGCACGTCTTTCACCTCGGAGGTGCGCCGCCGGCACGGGGCCGGCCGGGGCGGGCTCGCCGGGCGAAGCCGGCTCTCCGAGCGCGACCGTGGCGGAGCCGAAGCGGACCGAGGTCGGCATGAAGGTCCCGCTCCCGAGCCTCGCTCCGAGCTCGACGCCCGGCGTGACGAGCAGCTCGACCCCTCGGGTGCCGGCGGGCACGACCGCCGAGTAGGGGTACTCGAGGAGCCCGACGGCGCTCTCGGCATCGACGCGCGTGTCCTTGATCGCGCCGCCCGGGAGCTCGACTCGGACGTCGGAGCCGGAAAGGGGCTCGAAGTCGCCGAAGGCCGCGCCGGAAGGTCCCGGCACCTCGCGGCTCGAGAACTGGAGGACGAGGAAGGCCTCGTTTGGAGACGGCGGGTGGACGGTGGGGTGGCCCGGCTCGAACCAGGTGAGCCTCGCCGAGGTGACCGTGCAGTCGAGCTTGGCTGTGGCTACACCCTCGAGGTCCGATTCCGAGAGGCTGAAGCGCTCGCCAGAAGGAAGAGAGAGCAGAGAGCGCCCGGAGAGGACGGCCGGGACCGCTCCGACGAGACGGCCGGCCGTGAGCGACCAGGACTCGTTAAGGCCGGCTTCGGAGAACTCGAGGGTCGGTGCCGAGCCGGACGGGACGTCGAGAGCGAAGACCGCCTGTCCGGCGTCGCCGAGGTCGTGCCCGCTGAGCGGCACCTTCGAGCGGCCGGCGACGACGGCGACCGAGAGGACCGTCTCGAGCCCGCCCTCGACGGCCACGAACTGCGGTGCGACGTAGCCGAGCCGGAGGAAGAAGGCGCAGACCTCGTCGCCCGCCGGCGCCGCGACGGCGTCCGGGTACGCGCCGACGCTCGGGGCGCAGTCCTCCTCGGTCACCCGGGCGACGAAGCCGTAGCCGCGAATCGGCGTGCCGGGGGCCCTCGGGAGGGCGGGGTACGGCCCGAACCCGGCGAGAAGGTCGTGGACCTTCCCGGGCGCGAGCAGCTCGGTCGAGGCATCGGCCTTCGGGAGAAGGACGGCGCCGGACAGAGCAAGGAGGCCGAGAGCCGCCGCGTATCGCAGGAGGCAAAGGACCCGCCTCCTGCCAGAGGACCCCACAAGGGAACAGGCGCCCGGAGATACCGGGCGCGAACGGGACAGCAAAGGAGAAGACAATGCGGTTGAACCTTCCGATCGACCTTGCACGCGTGCGCTTCATGGCGGCCGACGACCCGTCGCCCGCGATCGACTGGAAGACGAAGGAACAGAAGGTGAGCTCCGAGACAGGAGAGGTGCTCTGGAGGATCCGCGCCCTTGTGAGCTCAGAGGGCGCGAGGTCGGAGGTTATCTCGATCACCGTCCCGGGTGAGCCGAAGGGCCTTCGGGCCTTCGGGCACTTCAAGCCGATCGGGCTTCGGGCGAGCACCTTCGAGACGACAGACGGCGGCCACGGCTTCAGCTACCGGGCAGACAAGATCCAGCTCGAAGGCGGGGCGAAGTCGTGACCCTTCTCCGCTGGCTCGTCGTCGCCGGCGTGCTCCTCGTCGTCGCGGCGGGGACCACGCCGGTCGTCGGCATCGCCCTTTCGGTGATCGCCGGCGTCATCTTGGGCCGGGAGTGGAAGGGGTCCGAGCGGTGACCGCCCCGCATCTCCTTTCTCGCTGGCACCTCGAGGCCGGGCTCCTCGCCCTCTACGTCGTCGACTTCCTCGCCCTCGGAGGAAAGATTGGCCTCTCTAGGGCGTCGGTCGTCATGGGATGTGTGCTCCTTCTCCTCGTCGTCTGCTCGCGCTCGGTCCGAACCGAGCTGCTCCCGCTCCTTCACCGGCGCCACCGGCTCCGGCTCACCCAGCTAAGGCTGCACCTCGCGCTCAAAGAGCGGGCGCCGGTCGTCTGGTCGGTCGACTCCCACCCGGCAGGAGAGCTCGTCACCCTCGCCGTCCACATCGGCTCGTCGATCCCCGAGCTCGAGCGCCTCGCCCCTGTCATGGCGGCGGCCCTTCGGGCACGGGACGTGAAGGTGTACGGGCACAGGGAGGACCAGAGCCTCGTCGACCTCGTCGTCGTGCGGCGCGAGACCCTCGAGCGCGAGGTGAACCCGGTGCCGCTCCTCGGGCGCTACGAGCCGAGCCTCTTCGACTGCGTGCCGCTCGGGATCGACGAGGTCGGCCGCCACGTCGTCATCGGCCTCGTCGGGCGCCACCTCCTCATCGGCGGCGAGCCGGGCTCGGGGAAGTCGGTGACGCTCTCTGCCGTCCTCGCGGCGGCCTCTCGCGACCCGAACTGCGACATCTGGTGCTTCGACGGAAAGCTCGTCGAGCTCGCCGCCTGGCGCCCGGTGGCGGAACGCTTCATCGGGGCCGACGTCGCCGAGGCAAACGAGGCCCTCTTGGACCTGCGAACCCTCATGGACTCCCGCTACGAGGAGATGGAGGCCCGCGGCAGGCGCAAGGTCGAAAAGGGCGACGGCTACCGGACGGTCCTCGTCGTCTTAGACGAGCTCGCCTTCTACGTGGCGAACGGCGACAAGAAACAGGGCGCCCTTTTCGCAGAGCGCCTCCGCGACGTCGTCGCCCGGGCCCGGGCGGCCGGCATCGTGGTCGTCGCCGCCACCCAGAAGCCCTCGACCGACCTCGTCCCCTCGGCGCTGAGAGACAACTTCGGCTACCGCCTGGCGCACCGCTGCGCCACGCGGGAGGCCTCCGACACCATCTTGGGCTCGGGCTGGGCGACGAACGACGTCTCGGCCTCCTCGATCGCCCCGAAGCTCCGAGGCGTCGGCTACCTCCTCGCAGAGGAGGGCTACCCCTCTCGCATCCGCACCATGCACCTCGACGACGCCACCATCTCCGTCGTCGTCGACGAGGCGCTCCGCCTCCGGGGGAGGAAGAGGTGACGAGGACGCCAGAGGAGGTGATGGAGCTCGCCAAGGAAAGAGGCCCGAGGGACCTCAATGCCATGTGGGAGCGCGTCGAGCGAAACGGCGGCTGCGAGCGCCCGATCCGCCTCCGGGCAACCGGCGCGGCTTCGCCCACGGCCACGGAGCCCGACGGGGTGCTCCTCGTGGCGTGCAAGACGAGGCGGGAGAGCCGCTGCAGGCCGTGCTCGGCCATCTACCGGGGCGACGCACGCCAGCTCGTGCGCGCCGGGATCGAAGGCGGAAAGGGGGTGCCCGAGACCGTGCGCCGCCACGCCGCGGTCTTCGTCACCCTGACGGCTCCCTCCTTCGGCGCCGTCCACCGGGCCCTCGCCGGTCCGTGCCACCTCGGGCCTCCCGGGGCCTGTCCGCACGGGCGCCCGCGGCACTGCACGGCCCGGCATACCGAGCGCGACGAGGTCGTCGGCTCGGCCCTCTGCCCGGACTGCTACGACTACGAGGCGGCCGTCGTCTTCAACGCCACGGTCGGAGAGCTCTGGCGCCGGCTCGTCATCTACGCGAGGCGCCAGCTCGCCTACGGGCTCGGCGTCACGGAGCGGGATCTGAACGAGACGGTGCGGCTCAGCTACGTGAAGGTGGCCGAGCTGCAGCGCCGGGGCGTCGTCCACCTCCACGCAGTCGTGCGGGCCGACGCCACCGGAGACGAGCTCGAGCCGGCGCCCTTCGCGGTTACCCGGGAGGCGCTCGCCGAGGCCTTCTCCCGGGCGGCCTCTGCCGTCTTCGCGAAGCGCGAGGCGGGTGGCCGCTTGCTCCGGGTCGTCCTCGGCGAGCAGCTCCGTATCGACCCGCTCGATAGCTCGAGCGTGCCGGGCATCGCCTCGTACCTCGCCAAGTACACGACGAAGGAGGCGAGCGGCTCGGGCAACCTCGACCACCGCCTTAGGGAGGGCGAGATCGAGGAGCTCGAGCTCTCAGACCACCTCCGCCGCATCGTCACCGCGGCCTGGGACCTCGGCGCCGTGGAGGGACAGGAGCGCCTCAGGCGCTGGGCGCACGCCCTCGGCTTCTCGGGGCACGTCCTCACGAAGTCTCGCCGCTACTCGACGACCTTCTCGTGCCTTCGCGAAGAGCGCCAGGCCTGGCGCCTTGCCAACGACGGGGAGGTGCCGGCCGTCGGGGCGTGGATCTGGAGCTTCACGGGGACGGGGTACCGCAAGGAGATCGACTGGCTCTTCGCGCAGAGCATCGCCGAGGCGCGGCGGGAGGAGCGGTACGCCAAGTGGCTGGAGCTGTCGACGCGGGAGCCTTTGTCGTGAATGCAAGACGAGGCACGGTGCCACGGACCGACGAGTCGACCGAGGAGACGCCGGCTCAGGAACATCGTGCTCAGGAGACGGTGGCGCCTGTTCCGGCCCTCCTCGTGTCACCCGACGATGCCGCGCGCCTGCTCGCGATCGGGCGGACCGCCCTCTACGCACTGCTCGGGAGCGGCGATCTCCCGTCCGTGCAGATAGGCAGGCGGAGGCGAGTGAGAGTGTCCGATCTCGAGGCATTCGTGGAGCATCTGCCTACCGGGGAAGTGGGCGAAGAGCGTCACAGCCGCGGCGTAGGCTCCGGCCAACGGTCGACGCTCTGGGAACTGGGCTAGGCCGCAGAAGGGGAATCGTCGGCTCGCCGCCGTCCGAGGTTCTGACTGTCGGGCATGTGCTCGAGGGGAGGCCGAGGAGCGCCATGAGCGTGAGGAAGAGGCAGACGCGGCGAGGGAACGTCTACGACGTTCGGCTTCGAACACCCGACGGGCGGCAGCTGAGCAAGGTGTTCCGGACCCGGAAAGCCGCCGACCGCTTCGAGGCAGCGCAAATCGCTGACATGACGCGGGGAACCTGGATCGACCCGAGGGGTCTGACTCTCCGGTTCGGCGAGTTCGCGGTCGAGTGGCTCCGGCGAGACCCGTCGAAGAGACCGGCGACGATCGCGCGTGACGAATCGGTTCTGCGCAATCACATCCTCCCCGCCCTCGGCAACGCAAAGCTCGGATCGGTGACCCCGCGGGACGTGCAGAACCTTGTGAACGCATGGTCAACCTCGAACGCCCCGAACACCGTCCGGCGCCAGTTCGACGTCCTCCGCGCCATCTTCTCCGCCGCTGTCGAGCTGGAGCTCATCGGCCGCAGTCCCTGCCGGGCCGTGCGGCTCCCCTCCCGACAGGAACCGAAGCGTCCGATGCCGACCGCCGTTCACCTGGCGCGGCTGGCACAGGCGATCGGTCCTGAGTGGGAGGCGATGATCTGGCTCGCCTCGGTGCTCGGACTGCGCTGGGGTGAATGCGCCGGACTCCGTCTGGGACGGATCGACTTCGAGCGGAGCCGCGTGCGCATCGTCGAGCAGGTAACGCGAGGCATGCACGGCTTCATGGTCCCTGGGCCGCCGAAGTCCAAGGCCGGGAGTCGCACGCTGAGCGCTCCGGCCCCGCTCCTGGACGCGCTAAGACGCCACATCGAGGTGCGGCACTTGACGTCCGGCGACGGCGAAGCTCTGTTGTTCAGTGAGGAGGACGGCGGCTACCTCGACTACTCCAATTGGCGAAGCCGCGTCTGGGTGCCGGCGTGCAAGACGAGCGGGCTACAGGGCCTGGTCTTTCACGACCTTCGGCGTCTGAACGCAACAGCGCTCGTGCTCGAGGGCGTCGACCTGAAGACGGCGCAGACGCGGCTCGGCCATTCGGATCCCAGGCTCACCATCGCCGTCTACGCCCAGGCCTCGACCGAGGCAGATCGGGACGCAGCGAATCGGCTCGCCGGCCGCCTCATGGGAGTCGAGGCCGAGCCCGGCGGCGGGCTCGAGGACACGGCCTGTGCCAAGGATGTGCCATGGATCGCCGAGCCGGGTGACGCCGACGACACTGGCGCCGACATCATCCAGCTGAGCAGGGCAAAGTCTGGACGAAAGAGTCGGGAAGGCGGGATTCGAACCCGCGACCTCAGCGTCCCGAACGCTGCGCGCTAACCAAGCTGCGCCACTTCCCGTCGGGAGCCTGCCGAGCGCCGCCTGCGGACGAGCAGGCTCAGCGTGCCCCGTCGGCGCCCATCGTAGTCGCTGGCGCCTGGACCACCACCTTGTCGATCCGGCGTCGCTCCATTCCGGCGATCCTGAACGTCCAGCCCTCGTGCGTCATGGTCTCGCCCTCCTCGGGGATGTGCCCGAGCCCCTCGAGGAGGAAACCGGCCAGCGTCACATAGTCGCCGTCGGGCAGAGGGGCGCCAACCTCTGCCCTCACATCGTCGACCGAGCACGACCCCTCGACCAGCCATCGCGTCGTGTCCACCCGCACGATCGGCTGGGCGCTCGGCTGGTCGTGCTCGTCCTGGATGTCGCCCACGAGCTCGCTCACGAGATCGTTGATCGTCAGGACTCCGGCCACCCCGCCGTACTCGTCGACCACCACGGCGAAGCTCCTTCGCAGTCTCCGCATCTCGGCCAGCAGATCGAGCGCCGGGCGCGACTCGGGCACCAGGAACGGCTCGCGAAGGCGGCGGGAGACTTCGGCGGGAGACGGCACCCGGTCGCTGCCGAGCTGGCCGAGGTGGAACAGGTCCTTCACGAAGAGAACGCCCACCAGCCGGTCCAGGTCCTCCTCGTAGACGGGGAAGTGGCTGTGCCCGGAGCGCCGCACCGCCCGTGCGACGTCCTCGTAGCTGACGGGCTCCTGCAGTGCGACGACGTCGACCCTCGGCGTCATGAGCTCCTTGGCGGTACCCTCTCGGAGCGACTCGAGGCCACGGTGGACGAGGGTCTCCTGCTCCGCCAGCGCGACGATCTCGCCGTTGCGCCTCGGCTGCCGCTGCCGGCGCCGCCGAACGGTCAGACCTCCGCCGCGAGCGGCAGCGGCTGGTAGGAGTCGTCGTGATAGACGCCGCCCTCGAGCAGTGCCCGGGCGGCTTGCCTCAGGCGGAGCGAGTTGAGCGGCTTTACGAGCCACCCCTCGGCGCCCGAGCGCCTGGCGAGGAAGACGTCGGCCCGGCGGTCGAGGAGGACGAGGACCGGGACATGAGGCAGGCGCCCGCCCGATTCCTCGAGGCGCAGGTCCATACAGATCGCGATCCCTCCCATCGAGCCGACCTGCATGTCCGTGACGACGAGGTCCGGGACTGACTCCTCGGCCACCAGCCGCACCAGCTCCCCGGAGCTGACGACACGGACATCGGCATCGCCGTCCTCGAGCGCCCCAGCCACCTCCGCGGAGACGGTCGGTTCGTCGGCGACTACCAAGATCTCAGCCACGCCGCGACGCTACCGCCCCGTGAGGTGGCGGGCCACGAGCGAAAGTCCGCCGAGGTCGTGGACGTCCTGTTCGAGGAAGGGCACCCGTACGAGCGTCCCATCGATCTTCGACTTGATGCTCTCCACGAAACCCTCCTCTCTTTCCGCCACGACCTCGAGCTCCTCCCAGTTGCGGCGCAACGCTTCCAGCGCTGTCGCCGCCTCCTCGCGGCTGAGCTCCGAGACGCCCTCGCTCGCCGAGCCGGCGTAACGCCCCAAGCCGGGCGCGCCTCCGCCAAAACGCGGGTGCAGCCGGTTCACGACGAGGGCGGCCACCGGCTGGTGCGCCTCGGCGAGGCGGTCGGCGAAGAAGTGCGCCTCGTCGACCGAGTCACGGCGCGGTGCGGCGACGAGCAAGAAGGCGGTCCCTTCGTCTTCCAGGAGCTGTTCCACCCTTCTGGCGCGGTCCCTGAATCCCTCCTCCATCCCCTCGAAGGCGCGGAAGAACGCGACCGCGTCGTCCACGATCTCGGCGCCCGCAACCTTCGAGACGGTGCGAAGGAGCGCATGGGCGGCCATGGTGAGAGCCTTGAGGGAGGCACGGGTCGGCATGAGCAGCAGGCGGAACACGCGGTTCTCGAGGAAGTGGGTCAAGCGCCTGGGCGCGTCGAGGAAGTCGAGGGCGTTTCGAGTGGGAGGCGTGTCGACGACGACGAGGTCGAAGGTCCCGGACTCGTGCAGCTCGTACAGCTTCTCGGCGGCCATGTACTCCTGGGTGCCGGCAAGCGCCGATGTGAGGTTGCGATAGAGCCGGTTCGAGAGGATCCGCCCGGCCTGCTCGGAGTCGCCCGAGTAACGACGAACGAGGTCGTCGAAGGTTCCCTTGGCGTCGAGCATGACCGCCGAGAGCTTGCCCGGCCAATCGCCCTTGATCTCCTTCGGCGTGTTCTCGAGCTGCTCGAGCCCGAGCGAGTCAGCCAGACGGCGAGCAGGGTCGATCGTCACGACGCAGGTGTTGCGACCTGCCTCGGCACCTGCCAACGCGATGGCGGCAGAGGTGGTCGTCTTGCCCGCGCCGCCAGAGCCGCAGCAGATGATGATCGACTTCGACTCGACGAGGGGGAGGATCCCCGAGCCTGCGGTCACGCGCCGCCCCCTGCCGTCCCGCCACCGGTGCCGGCTGACCTCGCCCGGTTGGCGGCGAAGGACAGCTCCTCGGCATCGAGCGCAGTGATCGCCTCGCGAAGTGCTGCAGCGAGCACGGCGACGTCCTCCGCGCCGATCTCTCCCGACGACATGTACGGGAGCCTCAGCTCGGGAAGGGGCAGGTCGCTCTCGAGACGGTGGACCTGCTCCTCCTGCACGGCTTCCCGGGCCGCTCGGAACGCCGCAGCGGCTCGGAGGCGAGCGGCCTCGCGCTCCTCGAGGGGCGGCACTCCGGCGACCTGCGCAAGCAAGGCCGGGTCGGCGCCGAGATGGGCGATCAGCGGGTAGCACGAGTTGACGACGACCGGCCCGAGCATGATGCCGACCTCGTCCTCGAAGCGATAGGCGGTCTCGATCAACTCGTTCACCGGCGTCTCCTCGGGAATCGTCACGAGGACGACCTGGCAGCGCTCGGGGTCGTGCAGCATGTCGACGACGTCTGCGGCCTGAGTCCTCAGTGGTCCGCCCCTCGCCGCGTCGAGCAGCCCGTTGGCGCTCGTGAGGAACCTGACGGCATGTCCGGTCGCCGGGGCGTCGAGGACGAGGACGTCCGCAGCACCGGCTCGCTCGAGCTGCTTCACCTTGCCGAGGACCAGGATCTCCCGGATCCCGGGAATCGCGGTCGCCACAACGTCGAGGACGCCGGTCGAGACGAGCCGCCTGGCTACCCGCTGCAAACCGTGGTCCGTCAGGTAGTCGAGGAGGGCGTCGTCAGGGGTGATCACCCGTCCCGTCACGCGCCCGCCGGCCCTGCTCTCGTAGAGGGGCACCTCGTCGTAGCCGAAAGCCGTCTCGCGGCCGAACAGCACGGGGAGCGCTCCAGCGTCGTCGAGCCCGACGACGAGCACGTCGAGTCCGGTGTCAGCCGCCAGCCGCGCCAGCGCGGCAGTCACCGTCGTCTTCCCGACCCCACCCTTGCCGGCGATGACGAAGATCCGGCTCTGACGGCAGAACGCCTCGACGTCCATCGGCGCGGACACTACCGGCGGTGAGCCGTGGGACACCCGATCTCGCGCTGTTCACCCCTTGTTCGCCCAAGTGTGAGCAGGTAGGGTCACGAAAGCCCCGCTCCCCGCGGGGCGACGGAGGAACGGGTCGCGTGCCGCAGGCGAGGGGGCGCGGGACGGGGCCCGGGGTTCGCCTTCCTGGCGTGGCGGGCCCGGTGGTCGTTGGGGCTGAGCGTGACCAAGGAGGGGGCGCGTGATCGCCAAGCGGGGCGAAGAGCTGTGGCAGGCGAGGGCGGCCTGCCGCGGACCGCATGCAGGGATTTTCTTCCCGCCGTCACATATCGAGCGCAAGGAAGAGCGCCTCACGAGGGAGCGGACTGCCAAGGCGATCTGCCACTCCTGCCCCGTCGAGGACGAGTGCCTGGAGTACGCCGTCAGGATCCGTGAGGCACACGGGATCTGGGGCGGCCGCAACGAGACGGAGCGCAAGCAGATCATCGACCGGCTGCCCGCATCGCCCGGGCTGCGGATGCACGCCTGAGCCCCAGTCCCGTCGGGCGTCGCCTTCCGCCTCGCCCAATGTGAGGAAACGGTTCATGTGCGGTTCACGTGGGTAATGTTTCGGCCGTGTTTCGGTTGCCGGTATCACTGCCCGCCACCGTGAAGCTCCCAGGATTGGAGCTGCTCACCGGGAGCTGGTTGCTCGACGGCGACAGCCGGGCGATGCGGCACCGTTCTGCCCGGGTGAGGGGCCGAGTGGTCTCCTACGGGGTCGTCGAGGGCACCGGAGCGACCGTCGTGCTCCTCCACGGATGGGGCCTTGCGCACTCCTCCTACGCCCGGTCGGCCGAGCAGCTCGGACGTGCCGGCTTCAAGGTGATCGTGCCCGACCTCCCGGGCTTCGGGAGGAGCACGGACCTGCCCTTCTCCAAGCTCACCTTCGAGAGCTTCGCCCGGGTCGTGGCGGGGCTCCTGAGGCAGGTGGGCGCCGACGAGGCGCCAGTGCACCTCGTCGGCCATTCCTTCGGTGGGGCCGTGTGCGCGCAGCTCGCCCACGATTACTCGGACTTCGTGCAGTCCCTCGTGCTCGTGAGCTCAGTGAGCGGTGTCACCTGGAGGCGGGAGGCGGAGGCGGAGCGGCTCCTGGCGGAGCGTCCGCTGTGGGACTGGGGCGTTCACCTCCTAAGGGAGTTCCCCCTCGGCGAGTTCCCCCACACCGCCCGTGCCGTGCTCGGCGATGTGCGCCACAACATGGCCTTCCACCTGCCGGCCATGAGCATCGTCGGCTCGCTGATCCGGCGATGCGACCTGAGGCAACTGCTCGGCCGTGTCGCCGAGGACGGCATCTTGACAGCCGTCGTCTGGCCGTCAGGGGACCGGGTGGTGACGCGGGCCGCCTTCGAGGACCAGTGCGAAGCGCTCGGGTGCGAGGGCACCGTCGTCGAGGGCAACCATGGCTGGCCTCTCGCCAACCCGAAGGACTTCGCCCGGGTCGTGGGCGAGCTCCTGGCCACCGGCTCGGTCGCGCCGCCGGAGCCTCCCACCGGGCTGCCGCTACGGTGGGATCGTGCCAGAGGTGCCCGTCCGTGACGCCGCGACGATCATGGTCGTGCGCGACACCGAGGCGGGCAGCGGCATCGAGGTCCTCATGCTCCGGCGCAACGCCCGCTCCGACTGGCTCGGCGGCGCCCATCTCTTCCCGGGCGGCGCGGTCGACGACGAGGACCGCGCCGAGGAGCTCGCCGCCCGCTGCAGCGGCCGCAGCGAGGAGGAGGCCAACCGGCTGCTCGGCACGGAGACGGGCGGGCGGGGCATCTTCGTAGCGGCGATACGGGAGTGCTTCGAGGAGGCTGGCCTGCTGCTGGCAGATGACAAGGACGGCCCGCTCTCCTTCGGCGAAGCGCGGGTCGCCGGACGCTTCGAGGAGTGGCGCCGCAAGCTGAACAGCAACGAGACCCGCTTCGCCGACATCTGCCGGCGCGAGTCGCTCACCCTCGCCCTCGACCGGCTCGGCTACTTCAGCCACTGGATCACACCGGCAGGCGCGCCGAGGCGCTACGACACGAGGTTCTTCGTGGCCGTCCTCCCGGCCGGCCAGACAGCGCTGCACGACGACGCCGAGGTCGTCGACTCGATCTGGATGAGCCCGGCCGACGCGCTCGGCCGCCACGTCGCCGGCGAGATCGACATGATGTTCCCCACTGTGAAGAACCTCGAGGCGATCTCAGGCTTCCGGCGCAGCGAAGAGCTCATGGCAGCGGCATCGGACAGGGCCGAGGTGCCGACCATCATGCCTAGGGTGGTGGTCGACGGCTCGGAGGTCCGCTTCCTGCTGCCCGGAGAAGACGGCTACGAGAAGGCCGACGGGCTACCGCCCGGCGAGTCCTTCCCCGACCTGCCTGCCCGGTTGCGACGACACGACGGCCGACCGCCCGGCGAG
>JAKATT010000057.1:0-16540 GCA_021818615.1 Actinomycetes bacterium
TCTTCACGTGGTCGAGCGTGCCCTCCTTCTCGAACAGGTCGAGGTTTGCGAGCGCCACGGCCGAGGAGACCGGGTGACCCCCGAAGGTGATGCCGTGGGCGAAGCTGGCGTCGCCCACGAGGAAGGGCTCGATCAGGTGGTCGCGGGCGATCATCGCCCCGATCGGTGAGTAGCCGCTCGTCATGCCCTTGGCGCAGGTGATGATGTCGGGCACGTAGCCGTACCTCGTGCAGGCGAACATCTCGCCGAGGCGCCCGAAGGCGCATATGACTTCGTCGGAGACCATGAGCACGCCGTAACGGTCGCAGATCCCGCGGACGCGCTCGAGATAGCCGTCCGGCGGCGGGAAGCAGCCGCCGGAGTTCTGAACGGGTTCGACGAAGACGGCCGCGACCGTGTCGGGGCCCTCGAACTCGATCATCTGCTCGATGGAGTCGGCACAGCGCAGGGTGCAGTGGTCGAGCGTCGAGCAGTCGATGCAGCGGTACCGGTTGGTGTTCATCACCTTGCGGGCACCGGGGACGAGAGGTTCGAACGGCTCACGAGCAGACGGGATCCCCGTGATCGAAAGGGCTCCGAGCGTCGTGCCGTGGTAGGCGATCGAGCGGCTGATGACCTTGTAGCGGCCAGGCTGGCCGATCGCCTTGAAGTACTGGCGGGCGAGCTTCCACGCCGTCTCGACCGCCTCCGAGCCGCCCGTAGTGAAGAACACCCTGTTCAAGTCGGCTGGCGCGTAGCCGGCCAGCCTGTCGGCGAGCTCGATGCTCGCCGGATGGGCGTAGGACCACAGCGGGAAGTAGGCGAGCGTCTCGGCCTGGCGCCGGGCTGCTTCGGCGAGCTCGCGGCGGCCGTGGCCGAGCTGGACCACGAACAGCCCCGAGAGCCCGTCGAGATAGCGCCGCCCGTGCGAGTCGAAGACGTAGGGGCCCTCGCCCCGCTCGATGATCGGGATCGGGTGGCCGTCGCTGTAGGCGCCCATTCGCGAGAAGTGCAGCCACATGTGGTCGCGCGCCGTTTGCTGGACTGCTGCGTCGCCACCGGGCCGCATCTCCTCGATGTCCTGCATGTCGGCGTTGGTGCGGTTCGTCATCTGACGCCTGTCACTTCCTTTGGTCGGGACCGCCGTGCACGGTCATCGGGTGCCCCACGCGTAGGTCTGCTTCACGAGGCGGAGGTACATGAACGTCTCGGTGTCGCGGATCCCCTCGATGCAGCGGATCGATTCGTCGAGGAGACGCAGCAGCTGCTCGTCGTCCTCGCAGACGAGCTCCACGAGCAGGTCGAAGGAGCCGGCACAGAGCACGACGTACTCGAGCTCGGGCAGCCGGGCGAGCTTCTCGGCGATCGCCCGCAGGTCGCCCTGTGCCTTGATGCCGACGAGGGCTTGGCGCGAGAAGCCGACCGTCCTCGGGTCGGTCACCGCGACTATCTGCATGACACCTTCGTCGAGCAGTCGGCGAACCCGCTGGCGGACGGCAGCCTCCGAGAGGCCGACAGCCTTGGCGAGCGCCGCGTAGGAGCAGCGCCCGTCGTGCTGGAGCAGCTCGACGAGGTCCTTCGAGATATCGTCGAGCCCGTTGTAGCCCGCGACACGTCCGTGGGTCGCTTGGCCGTCCGGCTCCCGCGACGATCCTCGGGACGGCGTGCCGTTGCGCGTAGGCATGACGGAAGCGTCCCCTTTCCCATCGGCTCGGCCGCCACCGGCGAATCCCTGTGGGGTGTCGCACATTCTCACATCCGTGCAGTGCGTTGTCAATGGAATCCGTGGTCAGTAGGCTGCTGGACGACTGATTCCAAAGGAGGCTCGCGGTGACCAGTGCTCAGGTTCCCCAGCGGCGCGAGATCGCGACGTCCCTTCCGGGACCGCGCTCGCTCGAGCTGATGGCCCGGCGCCGGGCGGCCGTTCCTGCAGGAGTGGGCGGCACGATGCCAGTGTTCGCCGAGCGCGCAGCTGGCGGCATCGTCGTCGACGTCGACGGCAACTCGCTCATCGACCTCGGCGCGGGCATCGCAGTGCTCACCGTGGGGTCGTCGGCTGACAAGGTGGTCGAAGCCGTGCACGAGCAGGTAGAGCGTTTCACGCACACCTGCTTCCAGGTCACGCCGTACGAGAGCTACGTCGCCCTGGCTGAGCGTCTGAACGGCCTCGTGCCCGGGAACATCGAGCGGCGCAGCTTCTTTGTCAACTCGGGCGCAGAGGCAGTCGAGAACGCCGTCAAGATCGCGCGCGCTTCGACTGGGCGCCAAGCGGTCGTCGCCTTCGACCACGCCTTCCACGGCCGGACGCTTCTCGGAATGAGCCTGACCTCGAAGGCGATGCCGTACAAGGCCGGCTTCGGCCCCCTTGCTCCCGAGGTATACCGGGCGCCCTACTCGTACCCCTATCGTTGTCCGGTCGGGGCGCCTGCGAGCGAGTGCGGTCCGGCGTGCGCTGAGGCGGCCATGAAGATGATGGACAAGCAGATCGGCGCGGACCGTATCGCAGCTCTCGTCGTCGAGCCGGTGCTCGGAGAGGGTGGGGTCGTCGTCCCTGGCGAGGGTTTCCTGCCCACGCTCGCCAGCTACTGCGCCGACAACGGCATAATCTTTGTCGCCGACGAGGTGCAGGCCGGGTTCGGCCGGACGGGCCGCTGGTTCTCCTGCGAGCACTGGGGAATCGTGCCCGACATCGTCACAACGGCCAAGGGCCTCGGCGGCGGCCTGCCGATCGGCGGAGTGACGGCGCGTGCCGACATCGTCGACAGCATCCACCCTGGCGGCCTCGGCTCGACCTTCGGCGGCAATCCTGTGTCGTGTGCCGCCGCGCTCGCTGCGATCGAGGAGGTGGAGCAGCACGGACTCCTCGAGCGTGCAGCAGCCATCGGCTCGATCTTCGAGCGATACCTCCTGCCGCTTGTGGAGGACGTCCCCGCCGTGGGCGACGTCCGCGTCATCGGGGCCATGGCGGCGGTGGAGCTAGTCGCCGACGGGCAGTCCAAGCTTCCCGACCCGGCAGCTGCCTCGAAGGTGCTGGCGCGCTGCCACGAGGAGGGCGTGGTGCTCCTCAAGGCAGGGACCTTCGACAATGTCGTGCGGATCCTCCCACCACTTGTCATCGGCGACGACCTTCTGCAAGAAGGGCTCGAGATCCTCGAGAAGGCGGTGCGGTCTCTCTAGGGGTCTCGGCCCGGCTCGCCCGGTCACAGTGGCTCGCAGCGGGGTGGCAGGCACGCCAGGCGTTCTGTACCCGGTTGCATTCCAAGGTGCCCTCGGCTCAGCCGCCTGTGATGCGCTCGAGGCGGCCTGCGAGCCGGGACGGGCGGCCCGTGCGTGCCTCTGCCCTGTCTGCGGCGGACATTGCGAGCAGCCCGGCGTTGATCCCGGCATAGCGCAGGGGCTCCGGCTCCCAGCGAGGCGAGCGGTGACCTACCCAGCAGAGGGAGGTGATGTCGCTCTCCTCGCCGAGGACGAGATCGGCGAGCGTCCGCCCGGCGAGGTTGGTCGTCGCCACGCCGTCGCCGACGTAGCCGCCGGCAAAGGCGATGCCACTCGACCGGTCGAAACGGACCGAGGGGTACCAGTCACGGTGGACGCCGAGAGGTCCTCCCCAGCGGTGGGTGACCGCCACCTCGCCGAGCGCCGGGAAGAGCTCCGCGAGGGCCGCGCCGAGCGCCGCATGAACTCTCGGCACGCGGTCGTACCCCGGCCGGATCTGTGAGGCGAAGTGGTAGGGCGCCCCCCTCCCCCCGAAGGCGAGTCGGCCATCCGCCGTCACTTGCCCGTAGACAAGGAGGTGGCGCCCGTCGGTGAAGGTGAGGCCGTCGCGGGCACCGACCTGGGCAGCCATGTCGTCGCCGAGGGGCTCGGTTGCCACCATCAGCGAGTAGAGCGGCACCAGGTCGCGCTCGCGTCCGGGCAAGCGTGCGGTGTAGCCCTCGGTCGCCAGCACAACGGTGTCGGCGCGGACCGCTCCGTACGGCGATCTGAGCGATGGGCGCCGCCCGGCTGCCGTCTCACCGGGATGGATCGTGGCGACAGGCGTCTGCTCGAACAGCTGCACGCCGCGCTGCTCGGCGGCGGCCGCAAGGCCGCGTGCCAGCCTCGCGGGGTGGATCGCCGCGCAGTGGGGGGAGAAGAGACCTCCCCGCACTCCGCTCGCCGGCAGGAGCGCTGCAGCTGCGCTCGCGTCGAGCCACGTCAAGTCGTCTTCACCGATGCCGAGGGAGCGTGCCTCGCCCAGATTGGAGAGGAGCCGAGCCTCCTGTGCGGGCGAGCGGGCGACATCGAGCGTGCCCCCCTTGCGGAAGTGGCAGTCGATGCCGAGGTGCCCGGCCTGCCGGCCCACCTCGTCGACGGTGTCCTGCATCGCCCGCCGGAGCCGGTGCATCTCGCCGGGGCCGTGGAGGCGGGCCAGGCGACCCGGCGAGGCCGCGAACAAGGCGGAGCACCAGCCACCGTTGCGCCCCGACGCCCCGAAGCCCGCCACCTCCGCCTCCAACACGGCCACCCTCGCGGACGGGTCGCGCCCGGCGAGCGTCAGCGCGGCCCAAAGGCCGGTGAAGCCCGCACCGACGATCGCGATGTCGACGTCGAGGTCGCCACTCAGAGGTGGGCGCGGCACGACGGGCTCGGGCAGCGAGTCGAACCAGAACGAGAGCTCCTGCCAGCGGGATGGCTGAGACGGCATCAGCTCGAGGTTAGTTGCACGGATTCGGTGCCTGCCGGTATCTCCGACGACGGAATGGGTTGTCTACCGGCGTCTGTTCTGCGAGGATCGATGCCGCCTGGCGGTCTACCGGCACACCGCCAGGCGTCGGCCAGCGGCAGGGCAGAGAACGAGACGACACGGAGGATCCGGCGTGGCAAGCGACAACGGCAGCGGTCCCACCAAGCTGCAGAACTTCGTCGGCGGCAGCTTCGTCGACGCGAAGAGCGGTCGGACGAGCGACATTGTCGACCCGAGCACCGGTGAGGCTTTCGCTGCCGCACCTCTTTCGGGCGAGGAGGACGTCGACGCCGCGTTCGCTGCCGCAGCTCAGGCATTCGAGAGATGGCGAGACTCGACCCCCTCGGAGCGGAGCCTCGCCCTGTTGCGCATCGCTGACGCCATCGAGGCCCGGGCCGAGGAGCTCGTGCGGGCAGAGTGTCAGAACACCGGCAAGCCGTTCGGCCTGACGATGTCGGAGGAGGTCCCACCGATGGTGGACCAGATCCGCTTCTTCGCCGGTGCTGCCCGCGTTCTCGAGGGCCGTGCAGCCGGCGAGTACATGGCGGGTCACACTTCGATGATCAGGCGCGAGCCCGTCGGCGTCTGCGCCCAGGTGACGCCGTGGAACTACCCGATGATGATGGCCGTCTGGAAGTGGGCGCCGGCGATCGCCGCAGGGAACACGACAGTGCTGAAACCGTCCGACACGACGCCGGTCTCGGCCCTCATCATGGCGGAGATCCTCGCCGAGCACCTGCCGCCGGGCGTCTTCAACGTGGTCTGCGGGGACCGTGGTACCGGGCGGGCGCTCGTCGCCCACCGAGTGCCGCAGATGGTGTCGGTCACGGGTTCGGTACGAGCGGGCATGGAAGTGGCTGTGTCGGCAGCCGCCGACCTGAAGCGCGTCCACCTGGAGCTTGGCGGCAAGGCCCCGGTGATCGTCTTCGACGACGCCGATCTCGAGAAGGCAGCCGCAGGCATCGCTGCCGCCGGCTACTTCAATGCTGGCCAGGACTGCACAGCGGCCACTCGAGTGCTTGCCGGGCCACGGGTGCACGACGACTTCGTGGTCGCGCTCGTCGAGCAGGCGAGACAGCAAAAGGTCGGGGGGACCGACGTCGAGGACGCCGACTTCGGCCCGCTCAACAACGTCAACCAGCTCGAGCGCGTCACCGGCTTCCTCGAGCGAAGGCCGTCGCATGCCGAAGTCCTCGTCGGCGGCCGGCGCGTGGGTGAGCGAGGCTACCTCTTCGAGCCGACCGTCGTCGCCGGGCTTGTCCAGGACGACGAGATGATCCAGAACGAGATCTTCGGGCCGGTCATCACCGTGCAGCGCTTCGGCGACGAGGACGAGGCGCTTGCCTGGGCGAACGGCGTCGAGTACGGGCTCGCCTCGAGTGTTTGGACCCGCGACCACGCCAAGGCGATGAGGATGGCGAAACGGCTCGACTTCGGCTGCGTCTGGATCAACACGCACATCCCTCTGGTCGCCGAGATGCCGCACGGCGGCTTCAAGCACTCCGGGTACGGCAAGGATCTGTCGATGTACGGCTTGGAGGACTACACCCGCATAAAGCACGTCATGAGCGCCATCGACTGATGTCGAGCCCCTCAGGGGGTGACCGTGACCGGGTAGCCGTTCTCCGGGACGAGCTCGACCCAGGTGTTGCCGGGGCTGAGCGTCATCTCCTGGCCGTCGGGGAAGCGTAGGGCGGTCGTCTCTCCGTAGCGGGGGCAGCTCCAGACGCCTCGCTCGACGGCCCCGTTGCGGAGCACGAGCGCCTGGCCCGTCCCGGCCGTGATGCTCTCGGTGTCGGGCACCGTGCCGCTCTCGGCGTACGGCCCGGGCACGGTGCGGACGAGCTCGACGACGACGTTCGCCGCCCTCAGCTGCAGCCCCGAGGAGTCCACATCGGGGACTCCGCCGTAGGAGCGGAACCAGGCGTGGCGGGAGGCCGACCACGTCCAGGTCAGGTTCGTGAGGCCGCTGTCGTTCGTGTCGAAGTTGGCGATGGTGACCGAGGCCGCAGGCGTCGCGTCGCTCGGCACCCTCCTCGAGTAGCTGAACTGCGGCGGGGGGGGCCGGTTCGAGGGGTCGAGGGCCCACAGAGCCTTCGTCGAGGTGTAGTAGTTCCACGGTGCGACACGGTTCGAGGTCCGGTAGTAGGCATTGGCGCCGGGCAGCACGGACCCGTTCGCGTCGAAGAGCCAGGACTGGGCGGCGACGGCCTGGTCCCATTGGTCGATCCCGCCCGAAAAGGCGAGGATCGGGTGCCCGTAGGAGGCGAGCAGGTGCCAGTCGTCCCAGCGAACTGAGCGGATCGGGCCGAGCACGGGCGCGCCGTGGCACTGGTAGATCGCCAGGTATCTCGTGATGCCGCCCTCGGCCATCTCGTCGTAGACGATGTCCGCCGAGAGGAGACCGGTCTGCGGCCTGGAGGCGGGGTCGTTCCCGACCTTTACGCCCAGGGCGGGGCGAGCGGGAACCTTGCGGCCCGGAGCCGGCGTTCCCGTAAGCGGGCAGAGCGGGACCCTTGCATGGCGCGGGGGGATCGTGGTGGAGCTGGTGACGACAGGCCGAGCCGTCGTAGGCGGCGGGCTGCCGGCATCGGTGTGCGGGTTCGGAAGGGCTATGAGGACGAGCCCGGCGACGGCGCCCATCGTGGCAAGGACCGCCGCGCCGACTGCAAAGCGCTGCCAGGTCTCGAGTCGCCGGAAAAAGAGCGCCACCGCCCGGCGAAGGCGCATCACGGCACTGGCGCCGTGCGCTCGATGTTGCGCTCTGAAAGGGCTCATCTGTGCTCACCTGCAGCATTCACGACGAGACCATCGTCGATGCCCCGCCTCGGCCGAAGCTCGAAGCTACAAGAACATGGCTGCGCGGCGGGGGATGGTGGATCATTGCAGCCGTGGGTGCCAAGGTGGGCAGCAGGTCTCCCGAGCAGGTGGGCTCGCGACCTTGAGGCTCCTGCCCGGCGGTCTCGTCGACGGCCAGAGCCGGGCACGCTGCCTCCAGGTCGTCGGGGCATGCGACTGGTACGTCGTCGAGGCGGGACGTTTCGACTTCGTCGGGAACGGCGAGGTGAGCGAGGAGGACCTGGGCCTGGTCGGCCGAGAGCTCGCCGGCGGTGCCTTCGTCTGCGTTCGCCAGCCGCGCCCGATCGAGGAGGTGCTCGGCGACGGCAAGCTCGGCACCCGCCGGCTCCGCTTCGCGTCGAAGCTGCGAAGCCCTGGGCGGCCGAGGCTCAGATGGGTGGCCCGGGGTGCCCGGGTTGCCGTCCTGCCGGGACGCGGCGCCGTCTGGGTCGACGGCGAGCACCTCTTCGAGGACGGCGAGGAGGTCTCTCTTCCCTGGACGAGCCCGCTCGTCAGCCTGGCGGTGATCCGCCCGCCGGTCCTCTACAAGGAGCTGCGCCGAGCTGTCGGGCCGAACGGCCCGGGGCGTGCCTTTTCCATCCATGACCGGAGCTGAGCCGCACGGTCCAGCTCAGCTGCCCTGGCAGCGCGAGCAGAGGCCGCGAAAGACGATCTCGACCCCCGTGATGCGAAACCCCCTCCTGTCCGCGTCCACCAGCCCCGGAGCGCTCGCGCCCTTCGCCTGGATGTCCCAGAGCTCCCCGCAGCTCGTGCAGACGAGGTGGTGGTGGAGGCGGTGGCCGTTCGGGTCGTAGCGCTTGGCGCCGTTGGCGGCGGGCACCTCGAGCACCTCGCCCATCGCGACGAGCTCGTTCAAGGTGTTGTAGACGGTGGCGAGGCTTATCTCCGGGAGCGCCTTCCGGGCGCGCTCGTGCACGGCCTCCGCGGTGAGGTGGACATGCTCACCGTCAAGGACCTCGGTGACGGCGCGGCGTTGGGGTGTGAGGCGCCAGCCTCGATCGCGAACACGCTGCAAGAGATCGCTGATGGCCGGATGCTACCGGCTCGGTGGGTCTCGCTCGGGAGAGGGCATACCATCGGTGGGCGTGACCGCCCGCGACGGTGTATGGATCGAGCACTGGCCGGCTTCCGGCGAGGGGACCACCGTCGCGGTGAAGGACCTGTTGGACGTGGAGGGTTCTGTGACGACGGCCGGGTGCCTGGCCCTCGAGCGCCGCGGCTTTGTCGCAGACTCCGACGCTTCTTGCGTAGCGTCGTTGCGCCGCGCCGGCGCCGTGATCGTCGGAAAGACGAACCTGCACGAGCTCGCCTACGGGACCTCCGGAGTCAACCCGTGGTACGGGACGGCGCCGAACCCGGTCGACCCCGGGCGGGTGCCGGGCGGCTCATCATCGGGCTCGGCGGTCGCGGTGGCCCTCGGCGAGTGCGACGTGGCGCTCGGCTCCGACACCGGCGGCTCGGTCCGGATCCCAGCCGCCTGCTGCGGCGTCGTCGGGTTGAAGACGACCTGGGGACGCGTGCCGCTCGAGGGCGTGTGGCCGCTCGCCCCGAGCTACGACACCGTGGGACCCCTCGCCCGAAGCGTCCGAGGAGCTGCCGAGGGTCTCGCCCTCCTCGAGGGACTGGCCGGGCCCGTGGGCGGCGAGACGCCGGGGGGCGTGGGGCGCCTGCGGCTGGACGGGTCGTTTCGCATCGATCCGGTGATCGAGTCAGCGCTCGACGAGGCGTTGGCCTCGAGCGAGCTGGTGGTCGCGGAGGCCGACCTCGACGGCTGGCGGGAGGCGTGGGCGGCGCACCAGTGCCTCCTCGACGTCGAGGCGTGGGCGAGCGATCGGGAGCTCGTCGAGACCGAGCCGTCCGCTGTGGGCGAGGAGGTGCGTCGGAGGCTGCTCGCCGCCAGCCGGCGCACACCTGCCGAGGTGGCGGCCGCCAAGTCGGTGCGGGCACGCTTCACGGCGGAGATGGCCGGGGCTCTCGGCCACTATGGCGTCCTGGCGTTGCCGACGGTGCCGTGGCGGCCCCCTCTCCTCGACGAGCAGTGGCCACCCGGCTTCAATGCGCTGACCGCGCCGGTCAACCTCTGCGGGTTCCCGGCCGTGTCGCTGCCGGTTCCGGTGCAAGAGGCCGGCAACTGGCGGGTGACGGGCCTGCAGCTCATCGGCCCTCCTGGGTCCGAGGAGGCGTTGCTCGCCGTGGCTGGCGTCGTCGAGGCCGCCGCCGGGTGGCGCGGCTGAGGGCGCGTGGGCCCGTCTGGGCCCGGCTGTCGGCCGTCGACGGTCAGCCGCCGAGGAGGACGCCGAGCACGAGGGCGCCGACCGACGCCAAGCCGGCGACGCTGCCCCAGACGGCAAGGCCGGCCGTCGTCTTCGAGCGCTGGTGCAAGAAGGCGCCGAGCCCGGCGAGGAGGGCGACGCCGATCTTGACGCCGAGCACTATCTGCCACGAGTGCGTCGCCCTGCTCGTGTCGAGCGCCGTGACGTTCCAGATACCCGTCGCTATGAGCACCCCGTAGGCGGGCCACTGCAGGCGGCCGAAGGCCCGGGCGATCTGGCGCGGGGCGTCGCCGCCAAGGGTTCGGACCGTTGGCAGGAGGCCGGCAACGGTCAGCTGGCCGCCGACCCAGATCGTTGCGGCGAGGACATGGAGGGTAAGCCTCAGCGCGTCCAGTGCGCCTGCGAGCTCCGGCCCGTTCATCGGCGGTCAGTCTTAGCTGTGCCGGGCCGTGCGGTACCAATCGACCGTTTGGGAGGCGAACGCTGCCATGGTGGGTGTGGCCGCCGGTGACAGGGCTCCGGCCGAGAGGTCCTGCAGGCGACCGCCATCGGGCGAGTGCCGCGCCTCGACGGCATCTCGCCTAGGTTGACGCCCGGTGGACACGACGGCTCTCCTAACCGATCGCTACGAGCTCACCATGCTCGACGCTGCCATCGGCTCGGGGGTGGCCTCGCACCGGGCCGTCTTCGAGATCTTCGCCCGGGCGCTCCCGCCGGGCCGCCGCTACGGCGTCTTCGCCGGGCTCGGGCGTGTGGTCGAGGCGATCGAGGCGTACCGTTTCGACGCCGAGACGCTCGACTACCTCGCCGGAGCGCAGATTGTCGGCGAGAAGACGGCGGCCTGGCTCGAGGGATGGACGTTTGACGGCAACGTGGACGCTTACGCGGAGGGGGAGTGCTTCTTCCCGGGGAGCCCGGTGCTCACCGTCGAGTCGAGCTTCGGCTCAGCGGTCCTTCTCGAGACCCTGCTGCTCTCGGTCCTCAACTTCGACTCGGCCGTCGCCTCGGCGGCCTCCCGCATGGTCGGCGCGGCCGAGGGCAGGCCCATCATCGAGATGGGCAGCCGGCGGACGCATGAGCAGGCGGCGGTGGCGGCGGCGCGTGCTGCCTACGTGGCCGGCTTCGCGGCGACGTCCAACCTGGAGGCGGGATCCCGCTACGGCATTCCCACAGCCGGCACGGCGGCTCATGCCTTCGTCCTGGCGCACGCCAGCGAGCGTGAGGCCTTTGCTGCTCAGCTCGGGGCGATGGGCCTCGACACCACGCTTCTCGTCGACACCTACGACGTGGCGGCAGCGCTCCGCCTCGCCGTCGAGCTCGCCCGAGAGCGCGGGGCGCGCGGTCCCGGCGCAGTCCGTCTCGACTCCGGCGACCTCGTCGGGGAGGCGGCAAGGGCGAGGGCGCTTCTCGACGAGCTCGGGGCGACCGGTACCCGCATCGTCATCACGAGCGACCTCGACGAGTACGCGATCGCTGCGCTCGCCAAGGCACCCGTCGACACGTACGGAGTCGGCACGCGGGTCGTCACGGGCTCGGGCGCGCCTACGAGCGGCTTTGTCTACAAGCTCGTCGCCGTAGCGTCCGAACCTGGTGCCGACGCACCGCTGCAGCCTGTGGAGAAGCGGTCACCGTCCAAGCACTCCCTCGGGGCCCGGAAGCACGCGGCTCGTGTCGTGGACGAGGAGGGACAGGCCCGCGTCGAGTACGTCCGCCCGGAGCACGAAGGGCCCGGGTCAGCCGGCGCCGTCGCTGCGGCGGGGAGCGACGCCGAGGAGCTGCCGCCCACCTGGGACGAGAGAGAGCTGCAGCACCGAGTGATAGAGGCCGGGCGGCCGCTCGCAGGGCTGCCGAGCCTCGAAGCCGCGAGGGAGCACCATCGCTGGGCGGTGCGAGAGCTCGGCCCGCAGGCCTTCGACCTGAGACCGGGCGGCCCGCTCATCCCGACGCGCTACGGCGGCCGTGCCGGAGGACGTGGCGAGAGGGGCGCCCGGGCGTCGAGCGGCTCGGGCAGTGGCGCCGGGGCTGCGGGGAAGATGGGAGCGGTAGTGCGCGCCGAGGGCCGTTTCGAAGTGCGCCGGGAGAACGCCGCCGCCGACGCCCGGGCAGAAGCCGACAGCACGGCCCGGGCAGAAGCCGCGGCCGAACGCCTCCGGCGGGCCCTTCTCGTCGTCGACGTGCAGCGCGACTTCTGCGAAGGCGGGGCGCTCGCGGTCGAGGGCGGGGAGGAGGCAGCTCGAAGAATTTCCGGCCTCGTGTCGTCGTCGCGGGGCGACTACGCGGCCGTCGTGGCCTCCCGCGACTGGCATGTCGACCCGGGATCCCACTTCGTCGGGCGCGGCCAGCTCCCGGACTTCGAGACCTCCTGGCCGGTGCACTGCGTGGCGGGGAGTGACGGCGCCGAGCTCCACCCGGCGCTCGCGTCGCTCGGCTTTGATGCCGTCTTCGACAAGGGTGCCCATGCTGCCGCCTACTCAGCCTTCGAGGGACACGAAGCCGGTGGGGAGTCGCTCGGCCAGTGGCTGGTCGACCGCGGCGTCGACCAGCTCGACGTGTGCGGGCTCGCGACCGACTTCTGTGTCCGGGCGAGCGTGCTCGATGCCCTCCAGCTCGGTTTCGGCGTGCGGGTGCTCGTCGGGCTCACCGCCGGTGTCGGCGTCGAGACGACGAGGCTCGCCCTCGAGGCCATGGAGGAAGCCGGCGCGCGTCTCGTCGGCAGGGAGGTCGCCGGGGGACTTCTCGACGAGTCGTTCGTCACAGACGACCTGTGACAGTTGCAGCGCCGTCGGGCCCGCTCGAGGGGATCCTCGTCGCCGACTTCTCCCGCGTGGTCGCCGGCCCGTACGCGACGATGCTGCTCGGCGACCTCGGGGCCGACGTGGTGAAGGTCGAGCGCCCTGGGACAGGAGACGACACTCGCGGCTTCGGGCCTCCCTTCGTCGACGGGGAGAGCTCTTACTTCCGGTCGGTGAACCGCAACAAGCGGGCGGTCTCCTGGGACCTCGCGACGGCTGACGGGTGCCGGCTCGCCCAGGCGCTCGCCGAGAGAGCAGACGTCGTGATCGAGAACTTCCGTCCCGGCACGGCCGAACGCCTCGGCATCGGTTACGAGCAGGTCGCCCGGCTGAACGAGCGCGTGGTCTACTGCTCCGTGTCGGGCTTCGGGTCGTCGGGCGCAGGGGCAGAGCTGCCCGGCTACGACTTCCTCGTCCAGGCTGTCGGGGGCCTCATGTCTGTGACGGGCGACCCAGGCGGAGAGCCCCGCAAAGTCGGTGTAGCGGTCGTCGACGTGCTCACCGCGCAGTTCGCTCTGTCGGGCATCCTGGCGGCGCTGTACGAAAGGGAGCGGTCGGGCCGGGGCCAGAAGGTCGAGGTCAACCTGCTGTTGTCCCTGCTCTCGGCGCTCATCAACCAGGCGTCCACCTACGTGACGACAGGGAGCGTCCCCCGCCCCATGGGGAACCGGCACCCGAGCATCGCTCCCTACGAGACCTTGCATGCCGCCGACCGGCCTTTTGTCGTTGCGGTGGCGAACGACCGCCAGTTCTCCGTCCTCGCCCGGCTGGTCGGCCTCGACTGGATGGCAGCCGATGAGCGGTTCTCCACGAACGCCGCCCGCGTCGTCAACAGGGAGGAGCTGATCCGCCTGCTGGAGGAGGCGCTGAGGGCGCGAGCGGCCGCTCATTGGATCGATGTGCTGCAGGCGGGAGGCATCCCGTGCGGGCCCGTGAACGACATCGCCGAGGCTTTCGCGCTTGCCGAGCGATGCGGGCTGTCGCCCGTCGTGAGGATCTCGGCCGACGGAGCCTCGGGCGTGCCAGCAGACCTGCCGTCAGGCTCGAACCAGGTGCGCAACCCGGTCGGCCTCTCGCGCACTCCCGTCACCTACCGGATCCCACCGCCGCGTCACGGTGAGCACTCCGAGGCGGTCGAGGCAGAGCTTCGCGGCTAGCACCAGGGCGCAGGCCTGGTGGCGTGGGCTCGAGGGAGCATCAGCCCGCACCGTCGGCACGTGCTGCCTCGGCGACGTGTGATCGGTGCTGTTGCTCAGCCACGCCCGGCTCCGTTGCTCATCCGCCGGAGCCTGTCCGGAGCCTGTCCGGAGCCTGTCCGGAGCCTGTCCGCAAGGTCGGGTGAGCCCCCTTCGGGCCCGGGTGCCTCTCAGCAGCTCACGTCGTAGTGCTGGCTCCGGAACGGCGGCGGCTTGGCCGGGGCTCGCCCGGCGGTCCCGCCATAGGCTCGAAGATGCTCGGTGTAGCTGATCCAGAGCGGTCCCTGCAGATCGAGCTTCCGCTCGAGGGCACCCTCTGCCCGGCGCCGGTCGCGCGCCGCTGTGCTCGCCACTGCCTCGAGGGAGGTGAGCGGGCCGAGGACGAGCGCGTTCGCGCCGCGCTCCATGGCCTCCCCACCGGCCGCCGTGCGCACGAGCACGGTGGTCATCCCAGGCTCGCTCCCGTGGCTGCCCATCGCGAGGTCAGCCGCGAGCCCGGTGAAGTCGGCGCACTCGTCGCAACCCTTGAGGGCTGTGTGCCGGAAGTCACGCACGGGTCGGCGGAGGAGCACCTCGGCGCCGCGGTCTCGCGCTACGAGCTCGGCGCCGCGTATGTCGATCCGCGCCACGCGGGAGGTGTCCACGCCCGAGCCGGCGACGGCCAGTTCGAGGTCCCGTGGCTCGAACGAGCGCGTGCAGAAGAGCGCGACGGCGAGCACGACCGCACCGGCCGTCGAGCGCCGGTAGCGCCAGGGGAAGCGCTGCAGGGCGCGCAGGCCGCTCACCTGGCAGGGGGTGCCGACGAAGGCGAGCCGCTCGACGCCCGCTGGCAGCGGGTCGTTCAGCGCGCCAAGCGCGTGGGACTGGTGGTAGACCGTGCCGGCGGCTTCGCGTACCGCATCGGCGCTGAGAGCGACATATGGCTCTCCGCGGAAGGCGTCGACCCGGCGGGTCACCAACACGCCGTCGACGTAGCCGAGATCGAGCAGCTCGGCGAGCAAGCCGGTCACCACACCGCCGTCCTGGGCGCGATCGGCAGGTCTTGCGGCGCGTGCCGAGTAGGCGGCGCGCACCAGCCCGAGGCCCGCCAGCTCTGAGTCGGCGTCGGTGGGGGAGCCGTCGGCGTCGGTGGGGGAGCCGTCCGCGGCGAGGGTGTCGAGACCGAGGCGCTCGACCCGGAGGCCGGCCAGGGGGCAG
The DNA here is from genome assembly GCA_021818615.1 of Actinomycetes bacterium. Classification (GTDB taxonomy): domain Bacteria; phylum Actinomycetota; class Acidimicrobiia; order Acidimicrobiales; family Bog-793; genus JAKATT01. Next base: position 15,023 of record JAKATT010000057.1, read on the forward strand.
TAGTCCCAGCAGGCCGAGCAGCCGGTGCACATCCTCACCAGCGTCGGCCTGCCGTCCTCACCCACGCCGATCGAGCGCGAGGGGCAGGCAGCGATGCAGCTCCCGCAGCCGACGCACCGGCCGGCGTCGATCACGGCCGAGGCCGTCTTGTGGAACCAGATCTTGTCGGCCAGCTCGGGCATCCCGTTCGCGGCGGCGATCTCGTCGCGGATGTCCGCGGCAGGATCGGCCAGCAAGGAGAAGGCGTCGAGTGGCGGAGCGGAAGCCCGCGACGTCAGGGTCATCTGCTCCTCCATCTTGGGACGAGTGCTCCGTCCAGGTTCTCGAGAGCCTCGGGCGTGATCGAGCCGAGGCTGGCCCTGCCCTCGGCGACGTCCTCGAGCAGCGCGCCGATGGCCTCGAAGGCAGATGCGGCCTCGACCCCGCCGTGGGCCCAGGAGGCCAACCGGGCCGCGCCCGCGTCGCCGCCGAGGGCGACGTCGAAGGCGTCGAAGTAGCCCGCGCCATCCTTGCCCATCGTCGCCCGCAGGCCGATGTGCGCGAGGGCCACCTGAGCACAGGACGCCTTGCAGCCCGACAGGTGGAGGCGCAACCCCCGGAGGCGCCCCCAGCCCTCCGGGGGTATGCGCTCGCGCAGCTCCTCGACGAGGCGGGCGCCGTAGGGTTTCATGGCGAGGATCCCGAACTTGCAGAACGGTGCGCTGGTGCAGGCCAGCATCGCCCGCTCGAAGGGGTCCGGCTCCGGGCGGAGCCGCTCGAGGAGGGTTTCGGCGCGCAGCGCGTCCGGCTCGGCGACGCCGGTGAGGATCACGTTCTGACGCTGGGTGAACCGGAGCCCTCCGTCCCCGTGAGCCCGGGCGAGCCGGGCGAGCTCGCCGAGCTCGGCGGCGGTCACCCGGCCGACTGGCACGCAGAGCCCGACGTAGCTCGTGTTGTGGCGGCCGGGGTGGACGCCGATGTGGTCCTCCGCTGCCCAGGTCGAGACGTCCTCGCCGCGCGCCGCGACCGGGAAGGCCAGGCGCGACGCGATCTCGCGCTCGACGCGGTCTGGACCGAGCTCGTGCACGAGCGCGCGGAAACGGTTGACGCTCGCGTGCTCGTAGTCGCCGAGGGTGGCGAAGACGTCAATGACGGCACGTACCACGGCAGTCACCTGGGCGGGCTCGACGAAGAAGTCGAGTGGCGTGGCAAGGCGCGGGTAGTCCGAGAGGCCCCCGCCGACGTGCACGTGGAACCCGGTCCGCGCGCCGCGCCGTGCCGGGGTGAAGGCGAGGCAGTTGACACGGGCCACCACGCAGTCCGTCCGGCACCCGGTGACTGCGATCTTGAACTTGCGGGGGAGGAACGCCGTGAGCCGCTCCTCGGCCTGCGCGAAGGTGTCGAGGGACTCGACCACCGGGCCGGCGTCGAGGGCGCTCGCGAGGTCGACCCCGTCGACCGGGCACGAGGTGACGTTGCGCATGGAGTTGCCGCAGGCCTGGAGCGAGCTGAGACCGACCTCGGCGAAGCGGCGGAACA
>JAKATT010000057.1:17380-19170 GCA_021818615.1 Actinomycetes bacterium
GTGCTCCGCCGCCGGCCGCCTCCTCGTAGCGCTCGAGGACGAGGCGAGCGATCCGCTCGTCTGGCCCGAGCTCCCGGCCGACCCGGACATGGGACGTGGGCCGGGCCGCCGCCCAGGCTTCGGCCTGCGAGCCGATGCGTCGCAGCAGCACGCCGGTGAAGAGGAAGTAGGGGACGACGGCGATCCTGCGTGCGCCGAGAGCAAACAGCCTGTCGAGCCCCTCGTGGACCGAGGGCCGGGCGAGAGAGACGAAGGCGGCCTGCACCTCCTCGAGGTCGTCGCCCCCGAGGAGATGGCGCCGGTCGGCCAGCAGTCGTGCAGCCTTGGCGAGGTCGGCGTTGGCGTCGGGATCGCTCGAGCCGCGCCCGACGAGGAGGATGGCGCTGGGCTCGGAGTCGCCGGCGTCCCCGAGCAGAGCTGCCGCCTCTCTCACGCGCTCTTCGACCAGAGCGAGGATCACTGGGTGAACGCCGAGGTCGCGTGCGTAGGTGAAAGCCACTTCTGGATGGCGTGCCCGGCCGCGTGAGAGCGCGCCGGGGCCGTCGTCCTTCAGATGGCTGGCACCGAGCAGCACCAGGGGAACGGCGATGATTGCCTGCGCACCGGCAGCGACGAGCTCGTCGACAGCCTGGTCGAGGTTCGGCTCGGCGAGCTCGATCAGACCGGTGCCGAGCTGGATGCGCGGCGCGATCGCCCGCAGCAGGTCCACGAATGCCCAGAACTGATCGACACCTTCGCTCGAGCGGCTGCCGTGGCCGATGAGAAGGAGAGCGGGGGAGCTGCTCACAGGGCCTCCCGGGCGATGGCGTTCAGGATCGCGACGGCGACCGCCGAACCGCCCCGCTCGCCGGCGTTCGACACGAATGCGAGCCCGCTCGTCGACTGCAGCCGCACCTTTGCCCCGGCTGCTCCGACGAAACCCACTGGGACGCCCACCACGAGCGCCGGACGCACGCTCCCGTCCTCGACGAGGTCGAGGAGCGCCTCGAGAGCGGTCGGAGCGCACCCGACGGCAAAGATGGCTCCCGTCGCATGGCGGGCGCCGCCGATTCGTATCCCGCGGGCCGACAGCGTAAGTCCGGAGCCGTCGTCGCCTTCGCGGCGCGCCTCTGTGAGGTAGCAAAGAGCGTCGAGCCGGGAGAGACCGGCTCTCAGCATCTCGACGTCTGTGACGATCGGGGCGCCGGCCCTGAGCGCGAGGACTCCGGCCTCGAGCGCCCCGGGGGAGAGGCGCAACGAGTCGGCAAAGGAGAGGTCGGCAGTAGCATGGAGCACCCGCTCGACGATCGTCCGCTCGCCCGCCGCCCGACCCTGCAGGTCGACCCGCTCGGCGAGCAGGCGGTAGCTCTCCTGCTCGATCGGGTGGGCGCCGGGCTCGATCATGCGGCTTCCGGCGAGAGAATGAGGAGGACCCCGCGTGGGCAGATCTCGACGCACTCGCCGCAGGCGGTGCAGCGCCTGTCCACGACGACCGGTCGCAGCGGAGCCGGCAGCAGGGCGCGCACGGGGCAGGTCAAAAGGCAGGCGCCACACGCTGTGCAGCCGGCTCTCACGACCAGCCGCTCGGCCGTGGTGCTCACGCGTCCTCGGCGCGCCGGTAGCCGCGCGGCGTCACCATCCGCCCGCCCACGACCCGTGTCGTCGACGAACCGATGATCACGCACGTTGTCATCCCTACCAGCTCGGGGTCGAGTGAGGCGAGCGTGGTGAGGCTCACCGTCTCGGCCGCCCGCCCGGCGTCGGAGACGAGCCCGACAGGGGTCGAAGGTGGCCGCCGCTCGAGGAGCAGG
>JAKATT010000122.1 GCA_021818615.1 Actinomycetes bacterium
TCATACGGCAGAAGGGAGTCGCCATGGACCTGCGCGAGCGGTTGGACGCTGCAGAAGGTGTCCGTAAGGCCGACCTCGTGCTCGCCGGCGGTCAACTCGTCAACGTGTCAACCGGGGAGATTTATCCCGCCGACGTGGCGATCTCCGGCGAGTGGATCGCCGCCGTCGGCGACGTCGGCCGGTATGTCGGACCCGACACCGAGGCCCTCGATGTGAGCGACCGGTTCTTGGCACCCGGACTGATCGATGGTCATCTGCACCTCGAGTGCAGCAAGTTGTCGGTCACGATGTTCGCCAATGCTGTCGTTCCCTACGGCACGACGAGCGTCGTCTCAGGGCTCGACCAGATCTACGTTGTGGCTGGGCTCGACGGGGTGCGCGACGCCCTCGCGGAGGCGGCGGAGACGCCCCTCAAGGTGTTCTGGGCAGCTCCCTTCAAGGTCCCCTACACGGTGCCCGAGTCGAACGTGGGGTTCCGACTCGGCCCGGACGTTCACGAGATCGTCCAACAGTGGCCCGAGTGCTGGGGCGTGTGGGAAACCGTGACCGAGTTCGTCACGACCCGTGACCCGAAGGTGCTCAAAGTGCTGGAGTTGGCTGCCGCGAACCGCCTGCCCATCTTCGGCTCGAATCCGATGACCGGCGGTGCGAGGCTCGCCATGTTGGCTGCTGCCGGAGTGCGGCTCGATCACGAGAGCTACGATGCCGCCGAGTTGCTCGAGAAGATGCGGGCCGGACTATACGTGATGATCCGTGAGTCGGCGGTTGCCCACTTCCTGGAAGAGAACATTCAGGTAGTCACCAAGCTCGGTGCCAACCCCGGACGGATCGGCTTCTGCACCGACGACGTGACGGCCAGCAGCATCCTCGGCGGCGGACATCTCGACCGGCTGGTGCGCATGGCCATCGCTGCGGGTGTCGCGCCGATCACCGCGATCCAGATGGCGACGATCAACTGCGCGCAGATGTACCGGATCGACCACCTTGTCGGTTCCATCTCCCCCGGGCGGGCCGCTGATGTGCTCGTCGTGGACGACCCGGGGAGCTTCAAGGTCGAGCATGTTGTCGCCAAGGGACGGATCGCGGCTGAAGCTCGTCGGTCGCTACGCCCGCCAAGCCCACCGGTCCGCCGCCCAGAGCTGCTCAAGACCATGAGGCGACAACCCGTTCGATCCGAAGAGATCCAGCTCACCACGGCACTCGCCTCACCGGTCCAAGTGCTCGCGATGGAGATGGACCCCGCGGTCCCGTTCATACGTCGCCGGCACGACGTCGTGTTGCCCGTGGTCGACGGCGTCGTGCAGCCCGACCCAGCACAGGACGCCCTCTATGTGGCCGTTGTCGAACGGTATGGCAAGAACAGGGCCGTGCCGGTCGCGGTGATCCGCGGGTTCGGCCTGTCGTCGGGGGCCCTCGCGACGAGCGCGGCGCCGGACGACAACAACATCGTCTGTGTCGGTACGAAGCCGGCCGACATGGCTGTCGCTGTCAACCGCGTGCTCACCCTCGGTGGAGGTCTTGTCGTCGTCAACGAGGGCACGGTGGTGGAGGAGCTTGCGTTGCCCCTGGGCGGCATCGTGGCCGATCTCGACGCTGAGACAATGGCCGCTGCGGAGGAACGGCTCGATGCTGCCGCAACCAAGCTCGGCTGCCAGCTCCCTTCGGCGTTCGGCTACCTCATGTTCCTCGAGATCACGTCGATCCCGGACTACGCCATCACCGACCTCGGCCTGGTGGACTGCCGCGCCCTGACAACCATCGACCCGGTTCTTGGCCCGGCCTGAGGCGGGGCATCGCCGCCGACGTGCTGAAGTCGACGCACCGGCGACCTGCTTTTCCCAACGGGAACTAGCATCGAGCCAAATGAGCGGCAGGTACCGGCAAGGAATGCCCGCACCTGCAACGGGCCCCTCAGGGGGGAAAGGGAGGTGAGCGAAGAATGTCGCGACACGCAACGCGCCTGACCGAGCCACTTGTCAGGGACAACGGTGTCCTTCGGCCCGCCAGTTGGGACGAGGCGCTCGACCGGGCGGCTGCCGGCTTCACCGTACGCCGAGGTAGCGAGCGGGCCTTCGGGATGTTCAGCTGCTCAAAGGCGAGCAACGAGGTCAATTTCCTCGCTCAGAAGTTCACTCGGGCGGTGATGAGCAGCAACAACATCGACAGCTGCAACCGCACCTGACACGCGCCAAGCGTCGCCGGTCTGGCGACAGTGTTCGGTGCCGGTGGCGGCACAAGTTCATATGAGGAGATCGAGCACGCGGACCTGATCGTCCTGTGGGGCTCGAACGCTCGCGACGCTCACCCCATCTTCTTCCATCACCTACTAAAGGGCGTACGCCGCGGCGCCAAGATGTACGCCGTCGACCCGCGCTACACCGCGTCTGCCAGGTGGGCGGATGTCTGGCTCGGCATCGACGTCGGCTCTGACATTGCGCTTGCGAGCGCCGTCGGGCGCGAGATCATCAACGCCGGGCTTACGAACGACGAATTCATCGATAGGGCCACGACGGGTTTCGATGACTACGCGGCGTCTGTCGAGCCTTACACGCTGCAGGAAGCTGAGCGTCTCACCGGCGTACCGGGCAGCGTCATCGCCGCTCTCGCCCACGACTACGCCCGTGCCGACCGCGCCCAGCTGTGCTGGACGCTGGGCATAACTGAGCACCACACGGCGACAGACAACGTCCTCGCCCTCTGCAACCTCGCGCTCCTCACAGGCCACGTCGGCCGCTACGGATCCGGCCTCGTGCCGTTGCGGGGGCAGAACAACGTTCAGGGAGGCGGTGACATGGGTGCGATCCCGAACAAGCTCCCGGGCTTCCAGGACGTCGAGGACGACAACGTCCGGACCCGTTTCGAGTCACACTGGGGCGTTCTGCTCCCCCGCGTTCACGGCTGGCACCTATCCCAGATGTTCGAGGCGATGGAGACGGGCGAGCTCACAAGCCTCTATGTGCTCGGCGAGAACCCCGCCCAGTCGGAAGCAGATTCTGCCCGAGCGGTGGCTCTGCTCCGAAGGCTCGAGCACCTTGTGGTGCAGGACATTTTCCTGACCCGGACGGCGGAGCTCGCCACGGTCGTGCTGCCGGCATCTGTGAGCGTCTTCGAGGCCGAGGGTACCGTGACCTCGAGCGAGCGACGTGTCCAGCGCGTGCGCCGGGCACTCGAAGCGCCCGACGGCGCTCGCGACGACATCGAGATCCTCTGCGCGCTCGCCGGTCGCCTGGGCCATGACTGGGGGGTGCTCACTGCCGAGGGCGTCTGGAACGAGCTGCGCAGCCTGTCGCCGATGCACGCTGGGATGAGCTATGAGCGCCTCGACGCCCTCGGCGGGATCCAGTGGCCGTGCCCCGACGAGGGCCATCCCGGCACGAAGTTCCTGCATGCCCGCCTGTGGGCCGATCCGCTAGAGGGGCGCCCCGCACCCTTCAGCACCGTCGCTTTCGAGCCACCTCTCGACGAGCTGAGCGAAGTCTACCCGATCCGCCTCACAACCGGCCGCCGTCTCGACTCGTTCAACACCGGCGTCCAGACGGGCCACCTGCGTTCCCCGCTGCGACGCCCCGAGTCGCTCGGACTGTCTCCGGAGGACATCAGGGCACTCGGTCTGAGCGAGCGCGAGTGGGTACGCGT
>JAKATT010000074.1 GCA_021818615.1 Actinomycetes bacterium
CGGCTCTGGCACGACCAGCTCGAGGAACATCCCGACGCGTTCGCGTGCGAGGTCCGCGTTGCGCTCGTCCAGGTCGATGCCCACCGCGTCCCGACCGTGGCCGGTCGCCACCCGCAACGTCGTCCCGCTTCCGGCGAACGGGTCAAGCACGAGGCCCGGGCGCCAGTCGTCGTGGCCGCAGTCGGTCCAGCCGAGCATCGTCGGATTCGACGAAGGCCGGTCGGGCCTCTGCCCGTCTCCGAGCGAGGGAGGGCGCCCGGTCCCCACTCTTGGCGTGACGTACTTGGTCGGTAATACGCCGACTCGGCTCGCCACACGTCCGGCACACGCGCCGCGGGCACATGGCCTCGATCGGCTTCACGAGCAGGGCGCGGGGCCACGTCGCGTAGTGGCCCTTGTAGTAGGGCTCGGTGCTGCGACGAAAGCGCGAGGTCGACGGAGAGACGCGAGGCCGTCGAACACTGTGGCGACGACGTAGTGGGCGCTCACCGGCGCCTCCTGTCGAGAGCGGATCCATTCGGTGTCCGCCTCGAGTAGGCGGGGACGGCTCCGGCGTCGAGATCCCGAGCCACCTCGCTACACCCGCTCCTCGAGCTTGCCCACCGGCACGCCAGCGCGCTCCAGGCGGGTCCTGCGGGCCTTTCGGACGCTTCCCTTCACGTAGCGGCCCTGGCGGTCCCGGCGCTCTTGTGTGAGGACGTGGCGCACCAGGCGGATCTGCCAGACCGAGCCTCGGGGCGCTGTGCGCGGGTTGACGGCGTCGTTGCAGTGCCCGCAGAACAGGCTCCCCGCCCGGGCCTTCTCGTGGCCCCTGCCGGCGCAGCACCGGGCAGCGAGGGCGGCCACGACATCAGGTGTGGCGAGGCGCTTTTCCCACCACCGGCGCTGGGCGAGCGAGGCCCAGCCCTTCTCCCGGGCGATCTCCTGGCGGCGGGCGTACTCGGCCGCGTATGTGCGCCGCCTCACGGCTGCCACGAAAGGGCCTCCTCCACGAGCGCCAGGGCCTGGCCGTCCTCCACCATCTCGCGGTCGAAGCGCATGCACCGCCAGCCCATCGACGCGGCCAGGCTGACCTTCACGCAGTCGTTGTGGATGCCCTGCCCGCGGCTGTGCCTGCCGGCGACGTACGTGCCGCCGTCGACCTCGGCCGCGAGGCGCTGCTCGGGCCACGCGAGGTCGAAGCGGAACCGGCGGTCGCTGAAGCGGAGCTCGCGAACCGGCTCGGGCAGGCCCGCGGCCCTCACCTGCCACGCGAGGGTATCGGCCAGGTCGCTCACGACGCGGCCTCGGGGTCGCATGTCCCGTCGAGTGTCGAGTCCTCGACCTCAACGTCCGCCATGTCGATCTTGCGCTTGTGCAGCTCGTCTAGGGCTGCCTTCTGCTCCGCGGTGATGCCGAGCCCATCGTCGGACTTCGTGTCGCACCCGATGGTGAGCACGATCTTGCCGGCGAGCGTCAGGTCGTAGCGGGCCTTCGCCCAGGCTTCGGGGAACCGCGTCGAGCAGAGCACGACCACTTCGGGCAGTGTTCCCCACCGCGCCATCTGGCGCTCGAAGCAGCAGGGGCAGTAGCCACCCCTCGCCTTGCAAGGATGGTCGCAGGCTCTGCGGCGGCACTTGCCGTAGAGCGGCCAGCCGGGCGCTTTCGCCTCGCAGTCACGCGGCGAAACGGGGCTCAAATCAACCTTCGGGTCAATCGCCACTCCCTTCTCGTCGGGCACGAGGCGCCCCTCGGTCCCCAGGCATCTCACCGCGTGCCAGAGGTCCCTTCTTGACCGCACCGGGTCGATGACCCGACCGCACCGGCAGACGTAGGCGGTCGGGGACATGCGCGGAGCAGGCATGGCGGCGACGGGCTCAAGTTCGTCATCCATCGTCTGCGCCTTGCCTGTCTGGCAGCTCGACGATGTCGGCGAGGCGGGCGCCGATGGGCGTCTTGTCCGACCACTCCCACGTCTGCGTCCGGCCGTTCTCCACGATCTGCACGCCGGTCGCCCGTTCGCGCCAGTAGGTGGCCGACCTCTGAGCGTAACGCCATAGCCTGCGGTAGAGCGCTCGGGAGCGCAGGGCAGCCAGATACGCGGCGGCCCACGCGGCGCACGCTCCGACGAACATCCATGCCTGAAGCGTCATCCCTGCTCCTCTCTCTCCCAGGGGCACCCTCGCGACAGCGGGTCCCCTGTGTCGGGTTCCGTCCAGTCGAAAGGCGGCGCGGGATAGCCGCGCCAGAAGGCGCGCTCACGCTCGGCGTCGTCGTCAGTCATCGGGTGTCTCCCGCAGGTAGGTCGCCAACCGCTCGCCCTGCCACTGGCGCTCCGCAGCCCCCGCAGCATTCGCAGTCCACGCCGCAGCCCTCGCAGCCCCCGCAGCCCCCGCAGCAGCCCACACCGCATCCGCCGCAGCCCCCGCCGCAGCCCCCGCCGCAGTCCACGCCGCAGCCCTCGCAGTCCACGCCGCAGCCCTCGCAGCCCTCGCAGCCCACACCGCATCCGCCGCAGCCCACACCGCATCCGCCGCAGTCCACGCCGCAGCCAGTTGAGTGGCGTCGATCTCGCCGCGAAGGCCCTTGCCGCCTCGATGGCCTTGCGGGGACGGTCGTCGCCCGGCCGTGTGCGCTCGAAGATGTGCAGGACGTGCTCGGAGAAGTCGGCGGCACACAGGCGCAGGTCGCGCTCGGAGAGGTACAGGCGCTTCAAGAGCCGGGCCTGCGCGAACGCCGTCTTGGTGCCGTCGGTGTGCGATGCGCCCTTTCCTTCGGCCTCCCAGATCGTGCAGTCGGCCCGGAGCCACTCGGGCAGGGCGTCCAGCTCGACAAGGTGGTAGCCGCGCTCGCAGCCCAGCCCACGCAGTCGCTGAACAGTGCCCGTGCGATCTCGGTCGTGGCGCGTGCTCCCTCCTGTTCCAGTCCCCCGGGAGGAGCCGGGGGAGCTGGACACCACCCCGACCCCTCCCGCGGGACTGGCCCGCGGTTCCCATCAGGGAAACGGCACACCCAGGAACTCTCGGACAGGCTTCCAGTCGGCGTAGGCGGAGGCTGTCGCTGCCCTGATCCGCTGCCCGCAGGCGCAGTCGGCGAACCGGCGACCCACGGCGTCGGAGACGATGGAGCCCATCGGCCGGTGCTCATGCTCGGGCTCAGGCTCGGACGCCTCCACTGGGTACTGCTCGAGCAGCTTGTCCCGGAGGTCGATCAGCTCGGCCTCGGTGGCGTACCACGTGAAGCCGCCGATCTCGAGTATCTCTGAGTCCAGAGATCGCACGGTAGGCGACACCTTGTCGACGTCTTTCTGCCAGGTGTGCAACGAAGTGGTCATGTGCGCTTTCATGTCCAGCTCCTTTTCGTCCAAGCTCGGCGAACTGTTCGCCACTGCCAGTATGCGCCCAGGGTGTGACGAAGTCAACCGATTCCCGCGACGAGATGCGCGAAGTCGGCCGCGGCGAGCTCGGCCACGCCAACGCCGGCAGCCTGCAGGGCCTGCACCTGGCTCTCGGCCGTCAGGCCGACGAGCTTCGTCCCAACACAGAGGTAGGCCGCCCCATGTGTCCGTGTCCGCAGGATCAGCCCGTTGCCCGCCACGGAGGGCGTGGAGGGCGCCTGGACCGGCGCAGGGGCGGGCGTGGGCGCGGGCGCCGGACGCAGCCACAGGGGCACTGAGGCTGTGATCACGGACAGGTCGTAGGCCCCCATGTAGGCGTACTGCGTGGCGACCGAGCCTTGGTAGAGGGTCTTCGGCGGGTCTGTCGGGTCTGCGACGAAGTACCCGTCGAGGGGCGGGTTCTTCCCCATGTTGACCCGGGACGTATAGGGCAGCACGCGGAAGCCAGCGGCGTGCAGGACGGCACCGTAGGCATCGACATAGGCGGGTGTGACGGCGGTCTCGAGGTCGAGGAACGTGGCTATGCCCTGGGGCGCACCGTTGCGCAGCAGCCATGCGACGGCGCCCTGTCCGTCTGCTGTGGCCTTTGTGGGCGTCGGGTTCGACCGTACCCAGCCGGGCAGCCAGTAGGTGACCTGGGCGTACACGGGGACCGTGCGGGGGTCTGCGATGGGATTCGGCGTGTCTCCGCCCATGTAGATGCAGGCCGTTGTGGCGCCCGCAGGCACCGTAGACGGAGGCGTGGCGGCGTCGAAGGCGACACGTAGGGTCATCGTTGCAAGCCTACGCAAGCCGTGCGACAGGTCTGCGGATGGTCTAGCGCGGCCGTGCAGCAGGGTCTGCAGGGCGCGTGCGGATGGTCTACATGGGGGTCTGCGGCGAGCGTGCGGCGAGCGTGAGCATGGCGTCCGACTTGTCTGCACGGGAGCGCGCGCCGTCCCTGTGGGTCAGGTGCCAGAGTGTGCAGAACGTGGCAGCGGTACGCCTGCAGGCGCGTGCCGTGGGCGCGTGCGGCCTTCACCTGGCGGCGGGCGACGGCGCCTGAGGTGAACGGACGCTTGCCGCTGCAGCCCGGGACGGCGCGGCTCATGGGCCGACGCTAGTCCTCGGCGTTCAGCCGGTTGAGGACGTCTGACACCCGCTCGTTGAGGGCCATGAGCTGCGCCGCGGTGAGCGTCGCCTGCTCCTTGGCCGTCGTGACCTCGGTGCGGATCTGCACGAGCTCAGTGCGCGCGGCGTCTCTGCGCTCCGTGCGCTCGTGGATGAGGTGCGTCGCCACGGCTCCCACTACCGCCCCTCCGCAGGTGACCAGCAGCTCGACCCACCACACACGACGCCTGCCTCACAGGCTCGTCACGCCGTGGTAGGCGGCGAAGTCGTAATCCTCGGCCTGGCCCGACACCTGCACCGTCTTTGTGTGCGTGGCTGTCTTGATCACGACCCATAGCTGCTCGAGCGGGAGCACGAGGAACTGGCGGGTCGAGTAGAGGTTCGTCCGGGCGGCGAATGTCTTGAATGTGGTCGTATCCTTCATGCCGACGATCTGCAGCGGGCTCGTGATCGGTTGGGAGCCGAGGGCGTAGATGTAGGCCGTGCCGGCGGCGAGCCCTGTGCCGCCGATGGCGAGCTGGCGCACCTGCCACACGCGCCCTAGGGGCGGTCCTCCGCAGTTGATGATGACGGCGCCGGTTGATCCGGTGGCGCCCTGGCCGTTGATCGGGGTTGCCGCGGGAGCATGGTCGAACGCTTGCTGGGCCCGCGACAGGTTCCTGTTGAAGCGGTCCAGGCTCGAGCGGACGCCGTCGAGCGTCGCCTTCAGCTCGGCCCCGAAGCTGACGTCGAGGTCAACCATCAGCGGGGCACTGGTCCGACCGGGCCGTTTGCGACGAGGAGCTTTGACTTCTCGACGGCCCGCTCTGCGCCGTCCAGCCAGCGGCTCAGCTTGCCGGCCGCTGTCAGCCGGGCCAGGACGAGCAGGTCATCGTCGGCGTGCTCGGGGTCGAGCAAGCCGATGACGCGTCCCACATGGTGCAGGAGGTGGGCATACACCGTGTCCTCGTTCACCTGGCGGATGACCGCGGACACTTCCATCGGGTTCAGGCCCCGCTTGCAGAGCGCGTCGATCCGGCGCGTGTTGTCCTCCATCAACTCCTGCAGGGCGGACTCATCAGGCGGGGTCGGCATCGTGGTCCTTTCGAAGTGCTGGCGCTTGGTCGGGGACTATCCGGATCGACGGAGCGTCGATGGCGCCCCGGCGGTCGGTCTCGTCGGCCATGTAGGCGGCGAGCTCGAGGCCGACGTAGATGCCAGCCAGGAGGGCGATGGGGAGCCCGAACGCTGGCAGCTTGCGGGCGAGGATGCCGGCGGCGACGCCAGTGCCCGTCGCCTTGCCGAGCAAGGTCAGGTAGCGCCGGTCGTGGAACAGCGCCGTCGCCTCGCGGATGGCGGCCGAGTGCGACGGTCGGGCGATCTCGACTGCGTCAGGCATCCGGCGCCCCGTGGACGCCGACGGCCTCCTGGGCCTGGCGCATCATCCGGGCGAGGGCGTCCTTGCGGCGCTGGCAGCCCGAGCAGTGGGCAAGCCGGTCGAGGACGGCCGCGACCTCCTCGCGGTGCTGGGACCACAGGTAGACGCCGGCGATGGACAGCGCGAACCCGTACAGACCGAGCGTGATAAGGCGGTGACGCACGGGTCAGATGGTCGCTTCTGCGTCGCCTGACGCGAAGTCGCGACTATGCGCGACTTACGCGTGCGGTACGCGTGCGGGCAGTCTGGCCCGCGCATGGCAGATTTCTCCGAAGCCGAGCGGGAGCACCTCGAGGCCGAGGGCGAGACCGCCTACGGCACCTCCTACCCCATCCGCAACTGCGCGGACCTGCACAACGCCGTGCAGGCGTACGGGCGGGCGCCGGTCGAGAGGCGGGCCGAGCTGCGGCGGTTCATCGTGCGCAGGAAGGCCGAACTCGGCTGCTCCGACGTGAAGCTGCCGGAGGACTGGCACATCGTGCGAGGTGAAGAGTGACCGACACCGGGGCGCAGCCGCCCGCGACCGAGCCGGAGGGCGAGGGGCTGGTCGAGACGATCCGCTCCGTCGTCGGCGAGGCGCTGGGCGAACTGTTCGACTCGGGGAAGGCCGACGTCGCCGAGGGCGGCGCGAAGGCCGAGAAGGCCGACAAGCCCCTGACCGCGGCCGACGTCCAGCGCATCGCAGCCGAGGAGATGGGGAAGGCCCAGGACGCTCTCCGGGCGAAGCGAGCCGCCAAGAGTCAAGCGGCGGCCAAGCCGTCGCCGCAGGGCGGCGCCGCGGCCGCCCCGACCGCGGCAGCTCCGGCGCCGCACGTCCGCGGATGGTGGGAGAAGCTGCAGCACGGCATCTGGGGCGAGAAGGACTGATGAGGTTCTGGCTCGCCAAGCGCGCCGTCCGCGGGCTCATCGTCCTCATCGGCGTGTCCATCCTCACGCTCGAGCTGTCGCGCTCGGCCCTGCGCCGGGCGGTGCGCTGGCTGTGAGGGACTGCCCGATGTGCGGCCGACTCGCAGGCGCGCACTGCGCGCACCCGCAGTGCTCGTGGGTGGTGTGCCGCCCCTGCCGGATCATTGTGGACTCGAAAGGGCACGCGATCGAGTGGAGGACCGCATGACCGACCTTCTCGACTCGCCTCCCGTGCCTCTCACGTGCGTGCACTGCGGAGCGGAAGCGCAGTCAGCGGCGGGGCTTGCCTCGCACGTCCGCAATCGCCACGCGGACATCATCGACGTGCCCCCCGACACCGAGGAGGAGCAGGGGCCGAAGCCGGGACTCCTGGCGCGCCTTGGCTTCAAGCGCGACCCGAAGCCGCAGACGACCGCTGGGCGTCCCAAGCCGGCGCCGAAGCGCCGCGGGCGGCGCGTGTCAGGGGCCGACATCCTCGCGCTCCCGTTCGAGCACGGCGGCCGGATGCTCGCGGCCTCGCGGCCCTGCACGGCCAACATTCTGCAGTGGGAGAGCGCGTGGGGCGCCTACGTGCTCGACGAGGCGCTGGCCGGGACGCTCCCTGACCGGCTCATCGTCCAGCCTCTCGCTCGCAACTACCAACGCGTGGCGATGGTCGAGTCAGTCGTCGGGCCGGTCGCGCTCGCCTTCGCCATGGAGTCTCGCCCGCAGCTCATCCCTGCGCTCATGCCCGAGATGCGTCGGGCGATCCGCGGGGCCGCGCCGTTCATGCTGAAGGCCATCGCCAAGAAGAAGGCCGAGGACGCCGAGATCGAAGAAGCGTTCCACCAGGCGTATCCGACAGCACCCGAGGGCGCCACGGCCGACGAGATGATCGACAGCCTGCTCACCGAAGTGTTCGCACCACTGATGGCGGCGGCACGCGCCGCCCAGACAGAAAGAGAGCCTGCGGATGTCCCTGCGTGACGTGCTCCACATGATCGTTGACCGGCTGCAGTTCGAGAGCGAGGCCGTCGCCACGGCCATGCACGACGCCGTCGACGCCGCGACGCCAGGCACAGCGCCCGAGCCTGCGCCTGCGCCCGAGCCTGCGCCTGCGCCCGAGCCTGCGCCTGCGCCCGAGCCTGCGCCTGCGCCGCCCGCCCCGGTGACCACACCCACCGGTGGCCCGGTCAGCCCCCCCACACCGCTCACGCCGGCACCGGCCCCAGCGGCGGCTCCGGCGCCGACGGCCGACAACCCGTTCCCCGCGACAGGTGGCGGCGCCAACCCGGGTTGAGGCGCTGGACTGGGGCGACTTCGCAGAGTGGTTCGGCCCGACCTGGCAGCCTGGCGAACACGTCTCGATCGTCACGCCGACGGGCGGCGGCAAGACCACGCTTGCGGTGGGGCTCCTCGAGCTGCGCCGCTACGTCGGGGTCCTCAGCCCGAAGGGCCTCGACTCGACCCTCCGAGCCCTGAGGCTCCGCCGGCTCATGGACTGGCCGGGCGATCGCAAGATGGACAGCATCCTTGACGAAGACGAGCGCCAGGGGCGCGTGTCGCGCTACTTGTTCGGCCAGACAGTCGAGACATATGAGGCCGACTGGCCCAAGCTCCTGCCGGTCTATCGCCGGGCGCTGCAGGGCATGTTCCGCATGCAGGGCTGGACGGCGTACATGGACGATCTCAAGCTCTTGTGCGACATGGGCCTCGGGCCCGATGCGACAGCGTGGCTCATCTCCGCTCGCTCCCGGGGCCTCACGTTCGTCTCGGCGTTCCAGTTCCCCCGGCGCGTGATCCGCACCGCGCTCGACGAGCCTATGTGGATCTTCGCCAGTCAGACCCGCGACGCGACAGTCATCGACCGGACGGCCGAAGTGCTCGGGCGCCCAAAGGCGGAGGTTCGTGGGCTACTCGAGCGCACCGAGCGGTATTCGTGGCTGTGCGTCGGGCGCGACTCGACTGCGCCGGTCCGCGTCACGATTCCTCCGAAACGGAGTTAACCCAGTAGCGGTGGTGGTGCCGCACGTCGGGATAGTGCCGGTGCGGGGCGATGCCAAGGCTGTTCAGCCACAGGACGAGGAGCCGGTCGCGTCCGTCCCAGTCCGCCCACCATCGCTGCGTGTCCAGGCCCGGGAGCTCCGGGAGGAGCGACGAGCGGAAGCGGGTATGCCCGAGCATCGCGAAGTGGCGGCGGTGCAGTCCCGTCTCGTCGAAGGGCACCTGCAGCGGGTAGGCGTTCCAGCACCACGGCTCGGGACAGTCGGCCAGCTCGTCGAGGGCGCCAGGCAGGGACTCGACGTCCTGTTCGACGACGCAGAAGTCCTGCCCCGAACGCAGCCAGTACCGCAGGACGCCCGGGTAGGACCCCGGGTCCGGCGGCGGCTCGCACCGGTACAGCCAGGCGACATGGCCCTGGGCGGTGATCGCCGGCACGACGCGCTTGTGCAGCCGCCGATCAACGAAGGGGACGATGACCCGCAAGGCGAATAGACCATTGCTCGAAGGACCATTCGCGCTGCTCGGCGTCCACTACGAACTCGGCGAGCTCGACCGCCTTGCGCAGCGAGTGCGCATCGAAGCCGGTCAGGTGGAACTGGCCCGGACGGTCCTGCAGGCCGAAGAGGAGCTGGAGTCCCCAGTGGTCTCGGTACTCAAGCCATTGGGAACAGACGTAGGCCAGTGTCGGGACCTCGAGAGTGAGGACGCCGCCCGGGCGCAGCACGCGGTAGAACTCCCGCAGCGCAGGCTCGACGCGATCGCGCGGGATGTGCTCGAGCGCATGGATGCAGCGGACCTCCTCAGCGGTGCCGTATGGGACGCCCGTCGCCCACATCGGGTTGCAGATATCGGCGCCCACGAGGTCGAGGGTCGTCCAGCCGTCCGAGCCGGGCGCAGCCGTTCCGACTGTGAGCTTCACGGCTCGACGATGGCGAAGGGGACCGGATCGAAGTTGGGGTCCGGCGCTGGCTCATCGGGCGTTCGGTCCAGGAGCGTGCGGAGGTCGCCCGGCGCGGCATTGCACTCGTCGGCAAGGAGGCCGAGGGCAGTCAGGACGACAGCGCGGTCGGCCTCTGAGGCGAAGTGGCCGACGTCCACGAGCTGCCGCAGGAGCGCCACGAGGAGGTCGCGGCCGCGCTGGGTCACGCGGCGCCAGCCTTCGCTAGCCTCCGGGCAGCGCGCCGCCGGTCGCGCGTGCCGTTCACGAACCCACGCTCCTCGGGGAGCGTGCCGCCCCATACGCCGTAAGGCTCATTGGCGCCGACGTCCCCGCACACGGGCCGCACTGGGCAGCGCGCGCAGATCGCAAGGGCGGCTGTGAACGGGGCGTCGAAGAACTGGCGCGGGTTCTCGGTTCCTCGGCATGCGGCTAAGGCCCGCCAGGTCATGCGACCTCGCGGTGCGCCCGGCGGTCGGCCTCGACCTTGCCTGCCTTCATGGCTGCTGGGAAGTACCGCTCGAGGTAGTCCGTGACGGCGCGTCGCACGTGGCTCGACCGTGTGTCGCCCGTCTCGGCGATGACGAGGTCGAGGGCGTGCGCCTGCCACCGATGGAACCGCACGGCCCGGCTCGTCGTGTTGAAGGCCATCCGCCTGACAGTGCAGCATACGCGCTTTCCGCGCGTAAGTCGCGGACGGGTTGCACGCTTCCCGGGGCTGCGCCGCGGGCGACTTCGCGGGTGCGGGTGACGACCTGCACGCTGGTTCCCGTGCCCACGAAGCGGACGTTCGACCTGATCGTCGTCACCGGGATCCTGCTTCTCCCCAGCTTCGGGCTCCTCCGCGTCGCCGCCAAGCGGTGGAAGCGCGAGTCGACAGGGATCAAGGGCGAGGTCGGCGAGGCCGTCGAGCTCGTCATCGGCAAGTAGACGAGCGAGGTTCAGATGGCGACAGCACCCGCCGGTACCCAGGCCGGGAACCCGCAGCCGCAGACGACGGTCGGCCTTGAGGCACCCGGCGGACCGTTCATCCGCTACTCCGAGCAGGGGCGCCAGCCGCAATACAAGAAGACCGGATTGACATTCGGCGCGCAGCTGACCACACCGCTCGTCGCCAAGCCCGGGTATTACTCCCGGTTCCGGCTCCGCTTCGCCGGCACCGGCGGAGTGAACGGCACCCACGACGTCACCGCCAAGGCGGATGCTCCGTACTCGCTCGTCGGCCTCCTGCAGTTCAAGGACGCTTTCGGGAACGTCATCTTCGCCGGGACAGGGTACGCGATCCTGTACCTCGTCCCGCTGTTCTCGGGAAGCTTCGGGACGCTGAAGAACGCGAGCGTCGCGAACCTGCCGAGCTACTCGGCGGTCTCGACCGGCACAGCGGGAACGGGCGACTTCACCTTCGCGACGTGCCTGCCGCTCGAGTTCGCTCGGGGCGTCGGCGTCATCGCCGGAGCGAACGCCTCATTGCCGCCGTCGCTCAACATCCAGTTGAACCCGTCGTCCTCGTTCTACGGGACCGCGCCCGGCACGCTGCCGAAGATCAGCGTGAACGTGACGAGCACATTCTACTGGCTGCCCGAAGGGGCGACAGTAGAGCCGGCGATGCTCGGCACGACGCGCCAGTGGATCACGGCGCCGATGAACCCGACCGTCGGCAGCGGCTACTCGGGGCGCGTGCAGGGGCCGCGACTCGGCGGCTGGCTGGACACGATCATCGTCGTCATGCGCAACTCGGCCGGTGCTCGCATCGACGGGTTTCCCGGGTACGCGACAGGCTCGCTCACGACAGCGACAGCGCTGTTCCAGGTGATCCTCGACGGCGTGGTCGTGTGGACAACGACCATCGGCCAGCTCCTCGACGACATGGCGATCACGTGGCCGACAATCACCCGGCCGACGGGCGTCATCGCTCTCTCCCGGCGCACCGCCATGAACCAGACCGTCGTCGGTCTCCTGACATCAGGTGAGCAGTGGCTCGCGACCTCGCCGGGCACGCTGTTCGAGCTGGCGGGCTTCCCCTGGGGGACCTTCGCCACAGCGCCGGCGCAGCTCAGCCTATGCCTCGGCCAGATCGTGCCGGCGGGCACGCTCATCCAAGGCGCTGCCGAGACGGGGCTGTAGGCCGATGCCGGGCCTCGACCTCTACGCAGCCGCACGGGGCGGCGGGTCTGTCGGACCCTCTCAGTCGGCGCCTGCGACAGCGGCCGTCGCGGCGTTCAGTCCGAACGCCACCGTCGCCATGACAGCGGGGCCGCACTGGGCGCATCCGTCCAAGCCCTTCGGTCTGGCGTTCTGGACCGGAGTCGGCGCGATGACGCTTCTCGTCCTCATCCGTCACTCACTGCCTCGCTGAAAGGAGGAAACCGTGCACGGTCGTCACGCATTTTGGGTCGGCCTCGTCGTCGGCGTCGGCGGGGTGTGGGTGTACCACAACTTCTTCGGGCCGCATCTCCCCGCGAGCTCGAAGGGCTAAGTGGTCGGCGCCGGGGTCGCGGTCTTGTGGCTCGGGTACACGACGCTCTACTGGGGCGCGTGCTTCCTCTCGGGGAAGACACTCGGGTTCCTCACAGTCGCGTGGCCCGGACGCCTCAAGCCAGCGGCCAAGAAGGGATGAGCGGTGGGCCTGCTCGGGGCGTTCATCGCGGAAGTGGCGCTCATCACGTACCGCGGGTTTGCCGACGTCACAGGCCCCCTCGGGCACCTGCCGCTGCCGGCCAACTACACGGGCGCCGTCCTGGTCTACGGGACGCTCGGACTGGCAGCCAAGACCAAGGCGGCCCCGGTCGCCACGGCGCTCGGGTGGGGGTTCGTGGTCGCCACGCTCCTCAACCTGTGGACACCTAAGGAGCCAGGGCAGCTCAAGAAGTCGACAACGAAGGCGACATCGAAGAAGAAGGTCAAGGCATGAGCAAGTTCTTCAGCCTCGCAGCCCTGGTGGTGGGCGGCATCATCGTGGCCGACATCATCACGCACGGCAAGACAACGGCGGCCGCGGCGACAGGTATCTCGAAGGTCACGTCTCCCGCCATCGGCGGCCTGCTCGGAAAGGCTCCATGATGCTCAGCCAGTTCCTCAGCTTCCTCGGCACAGCGACCGACGTGCGCTCCGTCGCTGCCATCGTCCTGGGCGTCCTCACGACCGTCGTGGGTCACAACTCGGTCGTCGTGAAGTCCGTCGTCGACGGTGTGGCCGGTCTCATCGTGCTCGTCGACACCTACCAGGCGCACAAGACGAAGCAGGCACTCGTCGCTGCGTCGAAGCCTGCGGCACCGGTGGCGCCGGTCGCGGTGACGCCGGTCCCTGTCCAAGTCGTCGCGCCGGCGGTAACCACCCCGACTGCAGGCTGACCATGCCGACGATCAGGTACCGCGCGTCGGTGGGGCGCTGCGCCGCGGCCCTGCCCGTCCCCGCGGTGTCCCCCGAGGCGGCAACCGGCGGGGCCTGCCACGTCGCGGGCTTCCCTGGCAACCTGATCGTGCGCCAGCCGGGGCCGAACGTCCTGCACGTCGGCAAGCTCGCGGCGAAGGGCTACTACCCGTCGGACGCCGCGGGGTACGTCAGGCCTGACGTCTACCTCCTGACGCCGCCGTACCCGATGCGTGCCCCGGTGAGTAGGTCGCGTGACCGTATCTCGCCGGTGCCCGCCGTAACGCCGACGAACGTCCCAGCCAGCCTCATGCGCCGGCCAGCTCGGATCGGCGGCTCGACAGTCACGAACAACCCGCGGCCGATGGTTCTCTGGCCCGTCCGTGGTCGTCCCGGGCGGTACGCATGAGCACGCGCGCCGCCACAGTCCAGGGCGCTGCGCCGGCCCCGCCCTCGGGCCGGCGCGCGTCCGGGTCTTCCCTGACGCGCAACTGGCACGGCCTGCCCGTGTGGGCGTGGGTGCTCGGCGGCACCGTCGTCGGGTACCTCGTGTGGACCAAGGTGCTGCACAAGTCCTCGGCGACAGCGGCGGCACCGGCTGCGAGCGCTGCCGCCGCCACAACGGCGACAGCGGGGGCCGGCGGTGCGGTGACCACCGGAGGGCCCACGGGCGGGGGCGGGGGTGGGGGAGGCTACACAGCGGGGGCAGGATCGGGCGCCCCGCTCGGCACAGCGCCGGCGGCTCCGGCCAAGACACCGGTCGCCGGGACATTCCAGGCGGCGCCGACAGGTTCCGTCTTCGCGGCGACAGGACACGTCTACTCGCCGATCTCGACGTGGAAGCAGACGCTGGCAGAGGCTGCGAAGGGCATCCAGGTGTTCCTGCGGACAACCCAGACCGGCCAGGCGTACCCGGTGACGCTCGCCCAGCTCAAGCAGATCGAGCACACAGGTACACACAAGTTCCCGCAGTATGTCGTCTACACCCAGACGACAGGCACCACCGGCGCCGTCTCCTCCTCTGCCGTCACCACGCCCAAGAGCTCGCCGACCACGATCCCGACCACGCTCGGGACAGCCACGGTCGTCCAGACGCGCTCCGGCAGAATCGCGGCAGTGCCGACCTCCTACGGCACGGCGTACCCCAACACAGCGGCCACCCGGACCGCGCTGGGGAAGACGCCATGAACCGCGCCGACTCTCTCGGCGGCCTCGTCGGCCCAGGCCACGTCGCCGGCAGACAGACACTCGAGGAGGCCGCGCTCGGACGCTTCCCCGCCGAGGCGATGGCCCGGCCGGCCGTGTACGCGATCAGGCACACAGGGGCCGTCTCGAAGGTCCAGCGGCTGCACACAGACGGGACAGGGGTCCTCCGGGCAGCGACGGGGAACTGGGGGCGTGTCGTGCCCGCCGGGAGGGTCTGATGCTCGCGCCCGTGCCCACCCACGCCGAGCTCATCGACGCTCGCGGCGTCTACACGCCCGCAGGGCGCGGCTGCACGGAGTGTGGGGTGCTCCACCGTCACGGCTTTGTCGCCGGCGCCCTGTTCCTGTGCGCCGACTGCTACCTCGCGTTCCTGGGAGGTTCCTGATGCGCCGAACGATGCGTCCAGCTGCCCCGATCACGACCACGTGGTACGGCTCGGGCATGATCGGTCGCCCGGTCCAGTCTCTTCCGGTGGCGCCCCATCCGCCCGCGCCGGCGTTCGTGCAGCACCCGCGGCTCCGTGACCGCTGGCTGACGATGGTGCGCAAGGCTGAGAAGGCCCCGCCAGCGGGGTCCACGGTCGTCCTGTACCGCAGGGGCGTCTGATGGCGGCGCCCGGCCTGGCGCACCTCAGCGACGGCGTGACCGTCCTCGTGCGCAACCAGGGGTCCGACTCGGTCCTGTTCGGAGTCTCGGCCGCGCTCGTCTTCCAGATCTTCTCGGCGACGAACTCAAGCCCGCAGACGACGGAGATCTTCGCCAAGGACCGCTCGGCGACGCTTATGAAGTGGGTCCGGCGCGGCCTGTGGACCTCTCTCGCCTTCATGGGCGTCATGGCCTGGCGCACAAAGAGCCTCTGGCCCGTCTTCGGCGGCGGCGCGGCGGGTGCGTCCATGTGGTGGATGTATTACATCGCGACACGTGACGGCGGCGGCGCCAAGGCAAAGGCGTAAGGCCGGTGGCCCCCACGCATCCCTCGTGGGAGGTCGCGACCCTCCGGGGCCTCGGAATCCAGCCCAATAACACCAACACGCTCGCGCTCCTGCTCTGGGCGAAGTCGGAGGGTAACACACGGGGCCGCGGATACAACTGGCTCAATATGACGACGCCGGCTCCGGGGGCGACGACATTCAACACGACCGGCGTCAAGAATTACGTCTCCTTCACACAAGGAGTGGCGACTCTCGTGTCGACGCTCAAGTCGCCGATGTACGCCAACATCACCAAGACGCTCGCACACGCCAAGGACACGCCAACACCGACAAGTCCCAATCTGCTCGTCAGTAAGCCGAGCCTGGCGATGATCTGGACAGCAATCAATAAGTCCCCTTGGTGCAAGGGCTGCCAGACAGGCAAGTATCCCGTCGCTCTGTACAAGGGTCAGGCTGGGACGACAGCTGGCGGCACGTACCCTGACACACTTCTCGCAGGTGGAGGCACAACAGACCGCTGCGTCTGGAAGCTCGGCCCGGGCCTCTGTGTCCTGAACGCGTCCCAGGCTCGGGCGCTGAAGGGCGGCCTGCTCGTGACCGCGGGAGGGGTCGTCGCGTTCGTCGGCCTCGCGATCCTCGCGGCCTACGGGTTCGAGAAGAAAGGTCCGCTCGGTCAGGTGACCCGGGCGGCGCGCGCCGCGGGCATCGGTGGCCCCGGGGCGCAGACGGGAGCGCAGCGCCGCGCCCAGGCCGAGGCAGACGCCCAGGAGCGCCACGCCACGCCTGCGCAGCGGGCGGGGACCCCGACACCTGCCGGCGAGCGCCTGAGAGCGCAGGAGGAGCCGCGCCGGTCGGGCCGTGACTATGCGCCGTTCACGGAAGCCGACACGACATCGAGGCTCCGCCAGCGGACCGCCGAGCGCCGGCCGCACTCTCGCCAGCATCAGGCCAGGAGCAGGGCGTGAGCGTCCAGTCCATCCCTGCCCAGGCGAAGACGGACGCCACAGGGACGGCCACTTTCACGTTTCCGCCGGTCACACAGGGCCAGTGGTGGCACGTGGCGGGCATCGTGCCGACAGCGCCCACAGGGGCGGTGCTGCAGCTTCTCGTGAACGGCCAGCCGCGCTTCAAGTGGCTCGGTCCGCAACCCGGCGCGGCCGTCGTCGTCGCGCGCGGCTCGACCGTGTCGATCAAGGCGACCGGGCTCACCAAGACAACCACCTATACGGCGCTGCTCACAGGATCGTGGTCACTCGGGACACCCGAGGGCGTGCCGCCCCAAGGACCGGCCGCCTTCACCAAGGTCACAGCCATCAACATCCTCTACCCGACACTGCCGGCGACACCGCGCCATATGTTCGCCCGGAAGGTCGCGCTGAAGGGCCTGACCGTCCCGACAGATCGCGTGAAGGTTCTCGGGACACTCACGTCCGAGACGCTGAAGGTCGGGATCGCGCTCACCTGGTGGCCCACAAACACGGGCAAGGTCGTCTACTACGCCGCGGGCGGGACAACACAGGGCGTCTCGACCAACTCGGACTGGATCAGCGCCACGACGAGTTTCAAGTTCTTTCCGTTCGGAGGCTTGACCACCTTTGAAGTGCTCGGGAAGACAGGCGACTACGTGGGGGTGACGTGGCTATGAGCACGTGGAGCCCGCCGTGGCCCGGGTGGCACCCGCACGCCGCAGGCGGGGGTGGCCGCGGTCCCGTCACCCTCTACGTCACGAAGACACTGACAGGGAGTGCCGCGGTCCTGTCTACATCGTCCACCACGCCGACAACATTGACACATGAAGGCCGAACGACGTTGCCCGCAGGCGGCGGAACATGGTGGGTGGGAGGATGTGCTCTAGGTGTGCCAGTGACAACAGGCGGTGGCAGTTCAACGGAACCCCCGCCTAACGGGCATGGGGCGATCTACTCGGGCGTCACCGGCAAGACGATCGCGGCCGGTACGTGGACGGTATCTGTCGGGCTGAAGTGTTCGGGTCCTATCACGTATCAACACTTGCGCGCCAGGATCTTCAAGAAGGCAGGAACGACGTATACCCAGGTCGGCACAGATATCGTTCTTTCAACATTTCTCACAATACCAACAGGACTTCACACCTTCACTGCGTCAGGTTCACTGCCGAGTGTGACGTTCACAGGTGTTCACGTGCTCTATCTGGACCTCCAGGGAGCCGGTAGCAGCAGCGCCACAATCATCTATGTGCCGGTCGGTGGGACGCACGCCTCGCTCGTGATCCCCTCATGAACGTACTCCTATGAGCATGATCCCCCAGCTCGGTCCCGCTATGACCGCGTGGCAGGGAGGACACGCCGGGCCGACACCGACATTCCCAACAACACCGACACCCCCGGCGAGCGGCGGGACTGCCGGGTTCGTCCGCATCCTCGGCACTGCCAATTCGAATTCGAACACCACGGTCTCCATCCCGGTCGGCGGCAACGTGCGCTCAGGGCGAAACGTCGTCGTGTGGTGTAAGGACACTGCGAACACAGGGACCACGACGGCCCCCCTCATCACCGGAGTCGCCGACGCGCTCGGGTCCGTCTACATGTTGCACCAGGCCGGCCTCTCCAACCCGCAGGGACTCGCAATCGCCAAGCTCGCGACGCCGCTCCTCATCGGCGACCACATCACCGTCACCTTCACACAGGCGCTAACGGTCTATTCAGCGGTGACCGTCATCGCTGCCGTCTACTACGGCATCGGGACATTCACAAACTTCCTCACCACAGGTTTCGGCTCTGGGACAAGGAAGATTTCACTCGCCGTCACGGCATCGACGACCGGCTACGTCCTTATCGCCGGGTGGGCATGGGGCAGTCCGACAACGCCGACACCGACCGTCACAGCGACATTCACGCGACGGATCACTACCCGCTGGACACCGGGACCGAAGGGCAACGTCACAATCGTCCACACTGCGATAGCCGACTCGGTCCAGGCTGCCAGCGCCACATCCCACTCCGTCTCGGTTACATGGTCGATCGCAGGAAACCTCGGCCTGTGGGCCTTCAAGATCGCCTAGGGCACCCCATCCGCGCCGGGGTATCCAGCACCGACTAACTTGCGGGCGGAATGGGACGCTCGCCGTTCGTGAAGCCCGGCTATCGCAAGGTGTCCTCGCTGGCCGAGCTCATCCCCGTGCGTCCCCAGGTTGTCCCTGCCGACGACGACCCCGCACCACCGTCCCTGTTCGACGACCCGCGCTCGGGCCTCGAGCGCGTCCGGGCGATCCTCGCAGACCACGAGGAGGAGGCCGAGGCTTCCTCGACCGTCTCCTCGGAGCCTGCGTCGCAGACCCCGAGTCGACTACACGTGTAGACCCCGACGCCGGCCTGAGCCGGGTCGCCCCCTGTTCCAAAGTGAGGGGGTCCGGGTCAGGTAGTCCACTGCCCCCAGAGGCCGAGCGGGCCCGCAGGCGCAGCGGTGATCGGGACATGCCCCTCTGACCAAGGCTTGCCGCCGAAGGTCACGGGCCTAGGAGCGCGTGCCGCCTGCGCCGAGCCTGCACCTTTCGGCTCCCGGCCTCGCGGGCGCCCGGGCGCGGTGTACGTCTTACGACGTACCTCTAACCGATGTGCTCGGCGACGAACCGATGTCGCCTCGCGTCGCAGTGAAGTGACGCCACCCCGGTCGGTGCTATCGCAGGATCGGTGACCGAACCCGCGAAGCAGACACGCCAGGTGGAGGCACGACCACAACCCGCAGGGGTGCGGCGGGAGGGTCCAACCGTGAGGAGCGCCAACGGGTGTAAGCTATCGGGTACCCGATAGCTT
>JAKATT010000079.1:0-6809 GCA_021818615.1 Actinomycetes bacterium
ACTCGCTCACGTCGACGGTCACCCTGCTCGGGCTGAGCCTGCCTTACGTCCTGTCCGGATCGCTCGTGATCGAGGCCCTCTTCGACTTCCCTGGCGTCGGCCTCCTCTTCTGGAACGCGGCTCAGACACGGGACTACCCCATCCTTCTCGGCGTGGTGCTCGTCGTCACGATCGCCACCATCGTCGGCAACTTCGCCGCGGACGTCGCCTACGCGGCGCTGGACCCGCGAGTCCGTTACTCATGAGCAGCACGAGCCCGCCTCCCTTCAGCGGTGAACCGGCATCAGCCGTTGCGATCGCCGTTGCAAGCGCCGCTCAAGGCGATGGCGGAGGCGCCGGTGCCACGGTGGTACCCGACGCGGGCTGGGTCCTCGATGCCGGCGAGACTCTCACCGCCGTCCCTCCCCTCCGGCTCGCTCTTGTCACCTTCGCAGAGAACCGCCTCGCCCTCGCGAGCACGATCGTACTTGTTCTCGTGGCCGCCTTCTCCTTTGTCGGGCCGCTCCTGTATCACACCGACCAGATCTCGACGAACCTGCTCATCGCGAACCTGGCGCCAGGAGCGGCACACCCGCTCGGGACCACTCCGGAGGGTCGCGACGAGCTCGGCCGGCTCATGCTGGGCGGACAGAGCACCCTCGAGGTCGGCATAACCGCGGCCCTGCTGGCGACGGCCTTTGGGCTCGTATGGGGACTCATCGCCGGCTACGCCGGCGGGTGGCTCGACAGTGTCCTCATGAGAGTGGTCGATGCGATGCTCTCGATCCCCTTTCTCTTCTTCGTTGTGCTCCTCGCCTCGCTCATCGTTCCGACCCTCTGGCTCATCATCCTCGTCATCACCGCCGTCAGCTGGCTCTCGACTGCGAGGCTCGTACGGGGCGAGGCCCTCTCGTTGCGTACCCGCGACTATGTCCGGGCTGCGGAAGGCTTCGGCGCGCGCCCGACGCGGCTTGCCTTTCGCCATATCGCGCCCAACCTTCTCGGCGTCGTCATCGTCAATGGAACACTCAAGGTCGCCGACGCCATCTTGATCTTCGCCTCGATCAGCTACCTCGGGCTCGGCCTGCCACCACCCGCTACGTCCTGGGGGGCGCTCCTTACGGCCGGGATCAACAACCTCTTCGACGGGTACTGGTGGCAGCTCTGGCCTGCCGCCTTCATGATCGTCGTCACGGTGCTGGCAGTCGCCGTGCTCGGGGACGGGCTGCGCGACGTCGTCGAGCGCCGGCTGCAGAAGAGATGAGGCGCTTTGTGTCGGGGACGCCCGAAGCCTCGAGGTGCTCGGCCTGCGAGGAGGTTCGCGCCGCCGGCATCAGCGAGGAGCCGGCGCGCTGAGCTCGCTCGGCGGCCGGGCCTGTGCTCGCGCCTCGATAGCCGGCCGCCCGATGAGGCGCGCCTTGTCCGGTGGCACCGCGGTCAGGCCGGACGGCAGCGGCTGAGCGCCGAAGACGATGTCGGTGAGCATTTCGAGCACGGCCCTCGTCGGCGCAGAGGGGAGAGAGCGCGGCCGCTGCGCCACGCCGACCAGGCGGGCAGGCACCTCGCGAACCCTCACCACCGCCCAGCGGTCGGCGAGGAAGGCCGGCAGCGCCGTCGCCGGTAGGATAGCGGGTCCGTAGCCCTCAAAGGTGAGGGAGGCGATGAGCCGGGTGCCGTCCACCTCGGCACGGGGCAAGAGCGTGACGCCGAGCGGCGCGATGGCATCGTCGAGCTCGGCTCGAAATGCCGTCCCCTCATAGGGGAGCAGGATCGGCACCCCGTCGAGCTCCCGCACCGAGATCTCGCCCCGACCCGCCAGAGGGTGGTCGAGGCTCGTGACGAGCACGAGCTCCTCCTCGAAAAGCGGGGTGAGGGAGATGTCCCCGGAGGCGTGCGGCAGGTTGAGGACTGCGAGGTCGACCTGGCCGGAGGCGAGCTGTGCCTCGAGGGCGTTCGTCGTCGACTCGACGAATATCAAGTGCAGCGCAGGGAAGCGAGCCGGCACGGCGTCGAGGAGCCTCGGCACGAGCCATCGGGCGGTCGTGCCGATGATGCCGATGCGCACCGTGCCGGCGATGTCGTGCTGGAGCGCCATCACATCAGAGAGCAGGGCGTCGAGCTCGGATCGAACGCGACGGGTGCGGGAGACCACGAGCTGGCCCGCTTCGGTGAGCCGGCCGGTCGACCGGTCGATGAGAGGGGTGTTGAGCTCGCGCTCCAGCTTCTTTATGTGTGCCGAGATGTTCGACTGGACCGTGGCAAGTGCATCGGCTGCCGCCGAGAAGCTCCCGTGGTCGGCAATGGCGACGAGGGCGCTGAGCTGCCTGAGATCCATCGCTCAAAACGATACTACATATCAGTAATATTCGTTTGACTGATCCAACAGGGAGGCGCAAGATGTTTTCACGAAGACCACAGGTTCTCGCCGGAACCCCCCCTCCGGCCCTGTTGAGTCTCTGAGGAAGGGGCCGGTTCCCCCCCCCGGTCCCTTCTTCGCGTCTGGGCCCAGGTGGCTTCATCTGGTCGGTGGGCCTTGGTGGCTCGAGCGCCACCCGGGCGCCCCGGCTATCTCCGAGCGCCCCGGCTATCTCCGAGCGCCCCGGCGCTGCCCCTCGCGCCTAACTTGAAGGATGTGGGCCGCGCCGCAGCAATCTTCGATCTCGACCGCACCTTGCTTCGCGGAGCGAGTGGACCGCTCGTCAACCAGGCACTCAGCGAGCTCGGGCTGCGCTCGACCAAGCTGCCCGGGGAAGTGCTGGTGTACCGGGCCTACGAACTGTTCGGCGAGAACCCGCTCGGCATGGCCCTCGCCCGTGCCGCAGCTTTCGCCGTGCGCGGCTGGCCGGTCGACCGCCTGAGTGCGGCGGGAAGAGCCGCAGCGGACCTCTTGATCGACAGCGTTGCCTCCTATGCCCCGGCGCTGCTCGAGGAGCACGCCCGAGCAGGCCACCTCATCGTGCTCGCGACGACTACGCCAGAGGACCTCGTCCGGCCGCTTGCGGACCGCCTCGGCATAAAGGAGGTACTCGCCACGAGGTACGCCTCGAGTGACGGCGTCTACACGGGCCGGCTCGAAGGAGGCTTCGTCTGGGGTGTCGGCAAGCTGCGGGCGGTCCGGAGGTGGGCCGGGCGCAAAGACGTCGACCTGGATGAGAGCTTTGCCTACTCCGACAGCATCAACGACCTTCCGCTGCTGTCCGCCGTCGGCCAGCCGAGAGCCGTCAACCCGGACGTGGCCCTGCATGTGCTTGCCAAGCTGCGTCGCTGGCCGGTCATGCACCTCGACGTGCCGCCCGGCGTGCCGACGCTCGTCGGCTTCGAGCTGTTCGACCTCGGCCGTCTCGTCGTCCGGCCGGAGCTGTTCCCCTACGCCCGGTTCGATATCGACGGCGTGGACAACATCCCCGACGGGGGCCCGTTCATCCTCGCTTCGAACCACCGGAGCTACTTCGACGTCGCGGCGATAGCCCTCGTCGTGCAGAAAAAGGGACGGCCTACCCGTTTCATCGGCAAGAAGGAGATTTTCGAGGCCCCCGTGGTCGGCCAGATCGCCCGGGCGCTCGGAGGCATCCCGGTGGAGCGGGGGGGTGCTGCTTCCGATGCGCTCGTACCCGCCGAGCGGGTATTGCGAGCGGGTGAGGGGCTCGCGCTGCTGCCGCAGGGGACGATCCCTCGTGGCAAGGCGTTCTTCGACCCGGTGCTGCGCGGCAAGACCGGCGCCGCCCGGCTGGCAGCAGCGACGGGAGCACCCGTCATCCCTGTCGGGCTCTGGAACACCGAGGCCGTCTGGCCGCGCTCTTCCGTCCTGCCCAAGGTTACGAGGCTGCTCGGCGCGCCGACGGTACGAGTGCGGGTGGGAAGACCCGTCGGTGGTCTCGGGCTCGGTCTGAACGACGCCGTTGCCGACACCGAGCTGATCATGGCGGCCATCGCAGGCCTGCTGCCGGACGAGGCCGGGGAGGCGACGACTCCGACCGAGGAGGAGCTGAAGGCGACGTACCCGAAGGGCAAGGTGGGCGAGGAGCGGGCGGTCGGTGTGTCGCCCAGCGTCGCGCTCCCGAGCAAGGCATCCGGCAGCGATCCGCCGCCGAGCAAGGCGAAACGCCCTGCGGTGACCAAGGCAACCGGCTGAGGCCGGCCGGGACCGATACCGAGAGAGACGACACGACCGTGTGTGGCATCGCCGGCTTCACCGGCCCGCCCGATCACGACCTGCTCAGCGCGATGTGCGAGCGGATCGTGCACCGCGGGCCCGACGAGGAGGGTTATCTCGAGCGGCCGCAGGCGAGCCTCGGGCACCGGCGCCTCTCGATCATCGACCTCGAGCACGGCCATCAACCCCTGTCGAACCGGAATGGCACGTTGCACCTCGCCTACAACGGGGAGGTCTACAACTTCCGCGAGCTGCGTCGTGAGCTCGAAGGCGAAGGCGCGACCTTCGTCACCGCGTGCGACACCGAGGTCGTGCTCGCTGCTTACGAACGGTGGGGGAGGGCCTGCTTCGAGCGCTTCAACGGGATGTGGGCGGCCGCTCTGCTGGACGAGCGCAGGATGGCGAGCGGCGGCTCGGCCGAGCTCGTGCTCACTCGGGACCATCTCGGCATCAAGCCGATGTACTACGCCGAGGCGGACGGCCGGCTCCTGTTCGCCTCCGAGATCAAGGCGCTCCTCGCCTGCGAGGCCCTCGTGCCTGAGGTCGACGAGCAACGGCTGGCCGAGTACCTCGCCCGCGGGCTGCACGACCACGACGAGCGCACGTTCTTCTCCGGCGTACGTCAGGTGCTCCCTGCGACTGTGCTCACCATCCCTGTCGGCGGGCCGGCCGGCGAGGCGGCCGGCTCACGCGACGAGCACCGCTACTGGCATCCCGAGCTCTCGGCAAGCGCCCCAGCGGACCCGGAGGTCTTCCGCGCAGCTTTCAGGAGAGCGGTCGAGCGCCGGCTGGTTGCCGACGTCACCGTCGGCACCTGCTTGTCGGGCGGCCTCGACTCTTCGACGATCGTCTGTGTCATGAGCGAGCTGCTCGCGAGCGGGGCACCGGACTCGGCGTCGATGGGCGACAGCATCCGAACGTTCTCGGCCGTGTTCGACAACGACCCCATCGATGAGCAGGAGTACATCGAGCCCGTCCTGGCGGCGTCCGGCGCCGACAGCGACTATGTGCGCCCGCGATCGGCGGAGCTGTTCTGCGACCTCCCGCTCGTCGTGTGGCACCAGGACGAGCCGATGGTGTCGTCGGGGCCCTATGCCCAGTACCGCGTCATGCAGCTTGCCCATGGCAAGGCCAAGGTGCTGCTCGACGGCCAGGGCGGCGACGAGCTGCTCGCCGGTTACGTGCCCTACCAGTATGTGTACTTGCGTGAGCTCGCTCGAACGAGACGCCTCGGACAGTTCCGTCACGAGACCCTCTCCTCTGGCGACATCCTTCTCCCCCTCGTCTGGCACCGGGTGACGGATCGCAGGAGGGCTGTCGACCCAGCCCGCTACTGCGCTCCGCTGCTCGGCGACCGGAAGCGGGCGGCCGAGGTGCGCGAGGCGGACCGTCGCGTCCAAGACGACCTGAAGACGCGTCTTGCTCAGGACCTCACCTTGTACTCTCTGCCGTCGCTCCTTCGCTACGAGGATCGCAACTCGATGGCGCACTCGATCGAGTCGAGACCACCCTTTCTCGATCAGGAGCTCGTAGAGCTGGTCCTCTCCCTGCCGCCCGATGCGATCGTGCGCGACGGGTGGAGTCGCTGGATCCTGCGCGAGTCGCTCCGGGGTGTGCTCCCGGACGAGGTAAGGCTACGTAGGAAGAAGATCGGTTTCACGACTCCGGAGATCCGCTGGCTGCGAGCCGAGCGAGCCCGCGTCCAGGGCATCTTGAGGTCACCCTCGTTCTGCTCGCGCCGCTACTGGGACGCCCCCTCGATCGCACGGGCGTTCAAGGCAGTATGCGACGGCGAGCTCGAGGAGTCCCCGTTCTTCTGGCGGGTGCTGAACATCGAGGCGTGGCTGCGGGTGTTCCACGGACCGAAGCCCCTCGCCCCACTCGGCAGGCGCCCGACGCGCTCGATCGAGGCTGCCGGTGATGCCGAGACCGTCGAGCTCCTTGGCGGCGAGACGTCCCGCTGGGCGCGCCTCGTGGTGAACGAGGGGCGGCACGTCTTCTGCTGCGGGCCAGACGGTCACAGCGTCTTCGGCAGGGCTCCCGTCCGCACGCCGCGTATCGAGCCGGGCGACGACCTCGACCGGATAGTTCAGGACTCCGTGTTGGCGGTCGAGGGCGGGAGCCTCGGCTTGCAGGAGGGGGACATCGTCGCCGTCTCGGAGAAGGCGGTCGCCGTCTGCCAGGGGCGGTCGTTCCCGGTGGACGGGATGCGGACCGGCTTGCTCGCGAAGGTACTTTCCCGCTTCGTCTCGAAGTCGCCGGGAGGAATCGGTCTTGGGATTCCGGCGACGATGCAGCTCGCCATCGACGAGGCAGGGCGAGGCCGGATCCTCTTCGCAGCAGCGGGAGGGGCCCTTGGACGGGCCCTCGGTCGTCGGGGGACCTTCTACCGGCTGGCGGGCGCCCGTGTTGCGGCGATCGACGGCCCGACTGCCGGCACCCTACCGCCGTCCGACACTCACGCCAAGCTGCCGCCGCTCGAGCCCGACAGGGTGGCCGAGCGCCTCTCCGAGCGGCTGTCGGCGGATGCAGGCGGCGCGGTACACGTCGCCGTGGTCGATGCGAACGACCGTGGAGTCGTCGTGCTCGGAGCATCGAAGAGCGTGGACAGGCAACTTGTGGCTTGGCTCTTCGGGGACAACCCCCTCGGCCAGGGTTGCGAGCAGACGCCGGTCGC
>JAKATT010000079.1:7257-18995 GCA_021818615.1 Actinomycetes bacterium
TTGCCAATGAGTGAGGACGCGGGGATCCCACGGAGCGTCACGGACCAGCAGCTCGTGACAACCGCCAACGGGGAGGAGCTCGCGCTCGGCCCTCTGTTGATCGGCGAGAGCGAGCAGCTGTTCGGCCTCTTTGCTGCGGTGGTAGCTAAGGGCGACGGCTTTCCGCACCGCCCTCCGCTCACTCGGGACGTGTTCGAGACGGTCTGGGTTCACACAGTCAGCGCCGTGATCGGCGCTCGCGCGCTGAGCGGCGCTGCGAGCGGTCCACTGCTCGGCGCCTACTACCTGAAGCCGAACTTCGCCGGTCGGGCGGCCCACATCGCCAACGCCGGCTACGTCGTGGCGCCGGCCTCGAGGGGGCGCGGCGTCGGGACGGCGCTCGTGGAGGATTCTTTGTGGCGGGCGGCAGCAGCGGGCTTCGACGCGCTGCAGTTCAACCTCGTGTTCGAGTCGAACCCCGCGCGCTCGCTCTACGAGCGCCTCGGCTGGCGAGAGATAGGCCGCATCCCTGAGGCCGTCGACGGCGAGCAGGCCCTCATCTACTGGCGCAAGGTCACCTGAGGAGGCGCGACATGCGCCGATCGGCGAGAGGCTGGCCGCCGGTCTGGCACCGCGGGCAGTACTGGAGCGTGCGCGTCGCGAAGGACACCTCCTGGACGGTATCGCCGCAGACCGGGCAGGGAAGACCGGCCCGGCCGTGAACTGACATGTTCCGGCGCTTGGCGTCCTTCAAGTCCTCGAGCGCGAGGCCAGCCGCCCGCCCGAGCGCGTCGGTCGTGATCCCAAAGAGCGCATCGTGCAGGCGGGCGAGCTCAGCGGGGCTGAGCTTGGCCGCCGGCTTGAACGGCGACAGCTTGGCAGCGTGCAGTATCTCGTCTGAGTAGGCGTTCCCGATGCCGGCGATGACCGACTGCCTCGAGATGGCGTGCTTGAGATCTCCCTTCTCCCGAGCGAGTACTTCACCGAGCCTCTCGGTCGTGAGCGCAGGGTCGAGTGGGTCGGGACCGAGCGTGGCGACCGCCTCGATGTCGTCGGGGGAAGCTACGACCCAGATCGCGAGACGCTTCTCGGTACCCATCTCTGTCACATCGAAGCCGGCGCCGTCTTCGAGGCCCACTCGCAGCGCGAGCGGCCCCCTGCCCGGCCGCCCTGGGCTGGCGGCGAGCCTTGGCCGCCAGGAGATCCATCCGCCGCGAGCCAGGTGGATCACGAGCCAGTGCGTTGCGAGTTTCATGCAGACGTACTTGCCGCGGCGCTCGACCCGATCCAAGCGCTCCCCTTTCAAGGCGGCGATGGGCGGGTCGTAGGTCTTGAGGGCGGTGATCGAGGCCAGCTCGATGCGCGACACCGTGCATCCACGCGTACGCTCGTCGAGACGGCGGCAGAGCATCTCCACCTCCGGAAGCTCCGGCATCGACTCGACGCTAGCGGTCGAGGGCGCCGACCCTCTGAAGCAGCGCCTCAGGCGAGGGTGGCGATCCCTCCGTCCACAGGCAGCACCGCGCCGGTCACGTACGAGCCAGCTCGGCTGGCGAGGAAGATGGCCGCACCGGCCATGTCGTCCGGGCGCCCGATCCGTTTGAGCGGGGCGCCTTCGACGATCTGCTCGCCGTAGGCAGCGAGGGTGGCCGCCATCATCTTCGACTCGAAAGGACCGGGCGCGATGGCATTCACCGTGACAGTAGGTGCCAGCGCCTTGGCGAGGTGACGCGTGAGCTGGTGCACGGCTGCCTTGGAAGCCGAGTACGAGTAGGTCTCCATCGCGGGCACATGGATCCCGTCTATCGAGCCGATGTTGATCACGCGGGAAGGCTCCTCAGCCGAACCCGCTGCTTGTAGCAGCGGGGCGAGGAACTTGGTGAGGTGAAAGACGCCCTTCACGTTGAGAGCGAGCACCCGCTCGAAGGCCTGGTCGTCGTGCTCGGCGAGCGGTGCTCCCCAGGTGGCTCCTGCGTTGTTCACGAGGATGTCGAGGCCGTCGTGGCGCGCGGCGATCTCGTCGGCAAGGCGCCGGCACTCCTCCTCGCTCGACAGATCGGCCGGAAGCGCCCTGCAGGGGCCATGGCCTGACAGCTCGGCTGCCGCCTTCTCGAGGACGTCGGCTTTGCGCGAGGAGATGTAAACGGTCGCCCCGGCGCGCACGAAGCCGCCGGCGATCATCTTTCCTATGCCACGGGAGCCGCCCGTGACGAGGGCGGTCTTGCCGGCGATGGAAAAGAGCTCTGTCATGGCGAGGGTTCTAGCAGCTGGGCCTGCATCGAGCGCCGAGCCCTCGTGAGGTGCGGCGGACGGCGCCGGAGGCGGGGCACGGCTGCTCGTCGGGACCCACCCCGGTGCACCGCCGGCCATGTCGGCCTCAACGCCTAGGGCAGGATGGGGCATGTGCCCTCCCCGGCTCCCCGGCAGCCTTTGAGGCCGCGCCCGGCGACCCCGGTCGCGCTCCTCGTCGCGGTGACGGCAGTCTGGGGGTCCACGTTCGTCATCGTCAAGGCCGCGCTGGCGCGCATGGCGGTCATGGACTTCCTCGCGTGGCGCTTCGTGCTGGCGACTCTTGTCATGGTCGCCATCAGACCGCGGGCGATCCTGTCGCTCTCGCGCCGCGGGTGGTGGCAGGGCGGGCTGCTGGGTCTTGCCCTCGGTGGTGGTTACGTCACCCAGACGTTCGGGCTCGAGCACACTTCGGCAGCCGTGTCCGGCTTCGTCACAGGAATGTTCGTGGTGTTCACGCCGCTCATCTCAGGGCTCCTCCTCCGCCGTCGCATCTCGACGCCTGCACGGGCCGCGACGCTGGTCGCCGCAACCGGGCTGGCGATCATCGCCTTGGCCGGAGGCGGCGGATCGGGTGCCTCGGGCGGGGGCCTCGGCGGGAGCGGCCTTGGCCTCGGTGTCTGGCTGACTCTCGGCTGCGCCTTCTTCTACGCCGTCCAGATCGTGGGGCTCGGGGAGTGGTCCTCTGAGCACGATCCCTTCGCGCTCGCGATCGTCCAACTGCTCACCGCAGCCGCCTGCTGCGTCCTCGCGGCCGCGCCGTCGACGCTACGCCCACCGCCCGACGCAGGGGTATGGGCCGCTGTCGCCGTCACCGCAGTGCTGGCAACGGCTGTCGCCTTTCTCATCCAGACCTGGGCACAAGCGCTCATGCCGCCGACACGGGCGGCGATCGTGATGACGATGGAGCCGGTCTTTGCCGGGATCTCAGCGGCTGTCGCAGGCGAGCAGCTCGGCTGGGGCGTTCTCGCAGGCGGAGCACTGGTGCTCGCCGCGATGTTCCTGGTCGAGCTAGCGCCGCGCCGAGCGGCGCCCTGAGGCCGGAGGAGGTCGCGCAGGCTACCTTGGCCGGGCCTCGGGCGGCCAAGGTAGCTCCTCGTGCTCCTTCGGGTGGCGGGCGGAGGGATCGGCCGAGGCGGGCAGCATCCAGGCGCGGCGCCACGGCGACGCCTCGGGCCCACGAAACGAGGGGGTCGTCCCGGCGGCTGCCCTCCTTCGGGCGGACCACCAGTTCGTCTCGGCCTCGTCCGCCAGGAGCGCGACGGCGCCCTCGATCCGCTGGGCAAAACGCCGTGCATCCTCGGAGCTCGACGGCCATAGCGGGTCGCCGAAGCGCACCTCGGTCTCGCCCGGGCGGATCCGGTGGGACCCCTTCGGGGCGACCGCCCGCGTGCCTTTCATGTGGACGGGCACCACAGGCACACCGCAGCGCTTGGCGAGATACGCCGCGCCGCCCTTGAACTCCTGACCCCAACCGTCCGGCGAGCGCCCTCCCTCCGGGAAGATCACGAGCGACCAGCCGTCCCCGATGAGCGATGCCGCCAGCTCAGCAGAGCGCCGGTTGACCTTCACTCGCTCCATCGGAATGGCTCCGAGGCTGAAGGCCCAGAGGGCGGCCTTCCAGCGACGGTCGAAGAAGTAGTCGGCCGCCGCGCCGACCACGGCATGGTGGCGGATGCGAGCGGGCAGGCATGTGAGGAGCAGCATCGTGTCGAGGTGGCTCGCGTGGTTGGCGGCGACGATGAGCGGCCCTTGCAGCGGCTCGAGGTGCTCGAGGCCGTGGACGGCCGGAGAGGCGCCGAGGCGCACGATCGGACGTGTGACGTCGTCGAGCAGCATGGCCCGGGCGAGGCGCACCGGGTAGCGCCTGGCCCATGCGGTGTCGTAGTCGATCCCGATCCGCCGCTCGATGGGTCGTGGCTCAGCACCGCCTGGACGCGTCGGGCGGCGGAGGAGGAAGCCCTTGTCCACTTAGCTGACGTCCGCTATGAGGAGCGGCGGTGCGTGCAGATGGGTGATCGACGGGTCGCGGCCTACGACGTCGGAGGCGATCTCGAGTGCATCGGCCAGCGTGGAGGCCGGGAAGAAGCCGAGCCGGCGCACAGCCGCCCTGTCGCCGCCGACCACGACGACCCTGCCGAGGTGCTCGAGGGCGTGCGCGCACCAATACCACATGTAGAAGGGGTGCACCCCGTGATAGGCGTAGCTCGTCCGGTAGAGGTGGCGGTACCACGGGTCGGTCGCGAAGGCGTGCTCGTACTTGGACTCGATCTCAACGAGGTCCGTGGTCTCGGCGAGCACCTGCTCGAAGAAGTCGATGTAGCTCGGGTGGTGCACCGGGTTGAACGCCCACGGGGTCGGATGCGACAGGATCAGCACGCCGCCCTCGCGCACGAGCGGCTTGTTCCTGTAGAGGTTGAAGAAGTAGCCAAGGCCCAGGCAGGCGACGAGGATCGGGTTCATGATCGAGTTGACGTTGTAGGGACAGATGTACGGGAGCCCCATTGTGAGCACATCGGTCTGGCCCTCGACCGGGACGAGTTGCTGGGCGTGAACCATCTGAAGCGTTCGGTCGTGCACGGCTTCGACCTCGCCCGCCTGGACCGAGGTCAGGTCGTGCGGCGACTTGATCGAGTGGAAGAGCCGCCGGGCGATCTCCGCTGGGGTGCGCTCGAGCGCCTTGGACGTCGCGAGGAAACCGGCACGGTCCCTCAGCGACCACTCCCACTCCCTGCGCTGGAGAAAGCGGAACTCGGCCGGGAAAGTGTCGGTGTTGAGCGTCGTCTCGATCTGGAAGACCTTCACCCCGGCCGCGGCGATCAGCCGGCCCATGCGCCAGTTCGAGGTGTGGAGCTGCGAGTGGTGGCGGTCCATGAAGGACTTGCTCGCCCGCATGGTGCGGACGTTGTGGTGGTGCCTCAGGCTCTTGTAGGAAGCGAGCCCGGTCGCGACCGACTTGTGGCCGCCGTCCATCGCGACGAGGTTGATGTTGACGTAGACGAGCAGGTCGCTCTCGGCTGCCCGCTTGTTGATCTCGACGTCCTCTCCCTCCTCGGTCTGGCCGAGATGGAGGAGGTTGGACGGGTCCTCGGCGTCGTGCTGCCACAAGAGGCCGTTCGGGGCGAAGGCGTCGAAGACGCGGGAGCCGAGAGCGTGGCGTAGCTCGTCGTCGGTCATCCTCCGGTGGAGGGCGAGTGCCGCTATCAGCACGACGTCGTCGACGCCCGCCGCCGCCGCGACCTCGAGCACCGCTTCGATCACCCGCTGGCGCACATCGGGTGATCGCATGGGTGGCAGTGGGAGGGAGACGTCGTCGAAGGCGATGGTGAGCCTCATCCCCGGCCGCAGCAGCGAGCGGAGCGGCTGCGAGTCGCCGAGCGGGTGGTCGAGGGCTTGACGGACGGCGGCGTCGGGGTCCCTCAAGGCGTGGAAGGGCTCAGGTGCGTAGATCACCCGGCTGCCGATGGGCAGCTTCTCGAGGCGGTACCCCTCCCCGTGCCAGAACAACGTCGAGGGCGTCGAACGATCGACCTCCAGTACGAAGCCGGGCCTCGGGCTCACTCTGCCTCCTTCGGGCTCGTCATCCTCGGCAGGCGGGACTGCCGGCGGAGGTCGAAGACGATCTTGACGGCTCCTCGATGGCCGGCGGCCGCCGCGTGCCCGATGGCCTCCTCGTAACGCTCGAGCGGGTAGGAAGCTGAGACGAGGCGCCCGAGACGCGCCGCCTCGACGAGCTCGAAGGCGAGCTCGAAGGTCGGTCTCGTGCCTTCTGGTCGCCTCTCGCTGCCGTACGCGTAGGCACCGCGCAGGCATACCTCGCGCTGCCAGAGGGGGGCGAGGTCGACGCGGACCGAACCCGGCATGCCGACGAGCACGATCTCGCCTCCAGGGCGGACGATTGCCAGGGACTCCTCGATGGACTGGGCGCTGCCGACACAGTCGAGGACGACGTCGACGCCACCGGCGAGCCGCTCGATACGACCCTCGACGTGTCCGAGCCCGAACGTACCCGTGATGCGCCGGGCGGCCCTTGTCACCTCGTCGGGCGCCGCCACCTCGTCAGCGCCGAGCTCTGCCGCCAGCCGCCGCTGCTGGGGGTGCTTGGCGATGGCGAGCAGCCGGCCCGGGAGGCTGAAGGCGCGCAGTGCGGCGATGGTGCAGAGCCCGAGCGTCCCGGCCCCGAGAACGACGACGCTCGAGGACGAACCGATCGAGCACGCGGCGTGCACGGCACAGGCTGTCGGTTCGACCATGACGGCCTCCTCGTCGGCGAGACCGGCCGGGACCTCCCAGAGCTGGCTCTCGTGGGCGACGAGCCCCGCCGACCAGCCGCCGCCGGTATCGGAGCAGTAGCCGGTCTGAAGCCCTGGGGCGAGCTCGCCGAAGGCAATCCGGTCACAGCTGCCCTTGTGCCCACCGGCACACGCGTTGCACGGCGGCACGATGCCCCTTGCCTCACAGCCGAGGACGGGCTCGACGACTACGCGCGCCCCATCGAAGCGGCCGCCGGTCGCGTCCGCAACGATCTCGTGGCCGGGGATGAAGGGGAAGCTGACCAGATGTTCGAAGTAACGGGAGCTGCGGCCGTCGAGCGTCGCCAGGTCGGATCCGCAGATGCCGGCGAGGCGAGGCTCGAGGCGTACCCAGCCTTGGCCGGGCAGCTCAGGCGGATCGATCTCGAGGAGCTCGAGAGGGCCGATGCCCACGCCGTGCCCGGAGCCGGCGACGGCGGAAGCGAGTCGTGAAGCCGCGAAGCGGGCGAGGTTGTGCTCGAAGACGAGGGCCTTCATCGTGCCGCTCCCGCCGGGCTCGATCCGATCGAGCGGGTACCAGGCCGTAGCCCCGCCACGGCGAGCGGCTTTCGCGGGCAGCCGGGCGTGCGGTCCCAGTGCTCGACCGGCCAGCCGCGGCGACGGGCGATCGCCGCCAGCTTGGCCTCGGGGTTGACGGCGACCGGCAGCCCGGCTGCCTCGAGCATCGGTAGGTCGCTCGTCGAGTCGGCGTACGCCACGATCCCGCCCTGCGTGAGGCCGAGGCGCCCGGCGTGCTCCTCGATGAGGATTGCCCTCGCCTCGCCGGTGGGTGGTGCCGCCACCAGCTCTCCGGTGAACGCGCCGTCGCGCTCGCCGAGACTTGCGCAGACGATCTCGTCGAAGAGCGGCCTGATCGGCTCGACGATGAAGTCGAGGGCGCCGGTGATCAAGACCGTGGTGTGGCCGAGCGCCCGGTGCTGGCGCAGTCTGGCCAGGCCGTCGGGGAAGGCCCGCAGCGACAGCAGGTCGCTCCACAGCTCGATAGCATCGAGTCGCAGCTGCGCGGCGGGCGCGCCCTCGTAGCGGCGGTAGAAGCTGCGGAGGAAGTCGCTGCGGTCCCGGCGGTCGAGTGCCAGGAGCTGTGGGCCCTCGAGGAGCAGGTGGGCCACGATGCGCGCCCTGTCCGCCCGGTCCACGTGCCGGGTGGCAAGCCATGAGTAGGACTCGACGACATTCGAGGCCATGAGCGTGTTCTCGAGGTCGAAGACGGCGAGGCGCGGCTCGGCCGAGAGGATCGATGACCTCGCCCGCTCCTCTCGCGAGGCGAGCGTCCGCGTCCTCTTCGGCGATGTCTTCACGCGGGCATGCTCGACGACCGATGGCAGGTGGACGTCCTCGATGTAATGCCCCCAGTCGATCACGGCCGGGTCGAAGCAGAACAGCTTGCGGTCGATCTCGTCCAGGCTCTCGTAGAGGGCGAGGGTGCGGTCGATGCGAAAGCGCGCCTCGGTCTCTGCATAGGCGCCGTAGAGCTCCACGTAGTCGAGCGCCCGCTCGGCCTGAGAACGGCGCTCCTCGAGCTTCGACGCCCATTCCGCCCGCTCTCCGCGCAGCGGCAGCATGTTGAGCGCCTGCTCTGCTGCGCCGAGCACCCTGACCGCCCGGCGTAGCTCGCCCTGCACCTTGCCGCGGCCCGGGAAGGACCAGGTGGGGACGACGATCGGCTGACCGCGGTTGTCGTAGAGGGGACGCTCGGTGAACCAAGATTCGGCTCGGCTGACGAGGTGTCCGTAACGGAGGGGGTGTCGGGTCCCGGAAGCTACCTGGTACACCGTGGGGTCGTCCTCCGGGCCCGTCGCGGCCACTGCGATGATGGCCGCCACGACCAGATCGACCGGGACGACGTCGATGATGCCCTCGGGGAGGCCCGGGAACTGTCGCAGCACGCCCCGGGCATAGGAGATGATGACCGGCTCGGCCATGCGAAAGCCGCGGATCCAGCCAGGGCGGGGTTCCTCGAGTGCCGACTCCACGATGGAGGGCCGCACGAAGGTGACCGGCAGGTCGCCGCGGGTCTCGAGGAGGGCGCGCTCGCCGAGGGACTTCGTGAAGGCGTAGGCGTCGGGCCAGCCGAGCGCCTGGGCCCGGCTACGGCCGAGAGCGACCATCCGGTCGCTCACCCACTCGTCCCTCAGCCGCTCGGTACGTTCGGCGAGCAGCGCCGTCCCGGCAGCGCCGAGCTCACCGCGGGCCTTCTTGTGGAAGCCGGCGAGTCGTTGCGGGTCCCGGCTGGAGGAGTCGGCGTCCGTTCGCGCCCGCCGTGCCGCGGCGACCTCCTGGCGCCAGTCCGTCGCGGTGATCCACCTGCTCGCGGTGATCAGCTCTTCGCTCGCGTCTCCCTTGTGCCCGCTGTTGACGTAGGCGGTCGAAACGGCGACGAGGTGGGGTCGGTGCTTCGGGTCGCTCAGCTCGAGCAGAGTCTCGGCGACACGGCTCGGCCCGAGCAGGTTCACCTCTACTGCCCCGTCGAGAGGCGCAT
This sequence comes from Actinomycetes bacterium, assembly GCA_021818615.1. Lineage (GTDB taxonomy): Bacteria > Actinomycetota > Acidimicrobiia > Acidimicrobiales > Bog-793 > JAKATT01. The sequence continues at coordinate 16,318 of JAKATT010000079.1, forward strand.
CGAAGCTGACCGTCGCGGCCGAATGGATGACGGTGTCGCAGCCTTGCAGGACGGCGCGGCCCTCGGCGTCGAGGCCGAGCCCTTCCTTGCCGACGTCGCCGGCAATAGTGCTGAGCCGGCGGGAGACCTCGTCGTCGAAGCGGTCCTTCAACTCTCTCCGCAGCCTGTCGAAACAGTCGTTGCGCACGATCTCGCGCCGCGTGCGCTCGGCGGCAGACTGGCGCTGTCCCGACCGGACGAGTACTACGACCTCGCAGCCGGGCACGCAGCGGAGCAGTCGCTCGACGAGCGCAGTGCCGAGGAAACCCGTTGCTCCTGTGACGGCGATGCGCCGGCCGGCGAGTCGATCGGCGATCACGGGTGTTGTTTCTACCCGCCCGGGCATCGTGTGCTCAACGTCTGCCGTGCCAAGGCGGTGACAGTCAGCACGGTCAACGGCGGAGCCAAGCGGTGAGCCGGTTGCCACTCGGCTCGTCGGCAGGGCACTTCTGCGCTGCAGCCGCTGGCCGCTTCTGGGGCTTCGGGGGCGTGTAACGCTTTGACGCACCGGGGGCGACGCGAGGGCCTGCTGGCAGGCTGCTCGGGCTGCGTGGGCTCCGTGGGCTGCGTGGGCTCCGTGGGCTGCTGGGGCTGTCGCTGCGGGTGCTTCGAGGGGCGGTGGCTGTCGCCTGACCAGTTGCTGACCTTCGGCGGCCGGCGGCGGACCCGCCTGCCGCCGCCGTCGTCGAGCGGGGCCTGCGCATCGCCCGGAACACCATCCAGAGGCCGACGCCGAGGTAGACGAGCCCGAAGATCCCTGCCAGTTGCAGCAGGGCGAGTCCGCCGAGCATGAGAGCGAAGCCGAGCATCGCCCGGCGCTTCGAGAGCGTGGCGCCGATGATGAGCGCAGCCAGCACGAGGCCGATGACGAGCACCTCGGGAGCGGCATTGTGCGCCCGGGCCGTCAGGGTCGGATGGCCCTTGTCGATGTAGCGGCGGAACTCGAGGAAGAGGACGATCGCCAGCACGCCGAGCATCCCACCGAGGAAGAGACCAATGAGCCTCTCGCGCCGGTCGATGTAGGTGACGCGTACCCGATCCTCCTCCGTACCGGTGGCCGGCTGGGCGCGGGGCCGCTGGACCGTCGCTGCTCGGCCGCGCCTCCCGCTCGCCGCTGCGCCGAAGCGCCTCGAGAAGCCACCGAATGACTGTTTCAAGGTGTCCGTGAGTGAGAGCGGCTTAAAGTCCTCGCCCGGCGGCGGGGTGGTGCTCGTCTCCTGCGGGGCGTCAGCTGGCTGGGGGGGCTCGTCTTCCGGGAAAGTCATCTCGTCGTCGTTCTCGAGATCGCGGCCTTGTTCTTCGGGCACCGGACCAGGCTAGTGGCGGGGCGGAGCAGTCGCTGTGGGCCGATCCCAGAGAGGCCTGGGTACCGGGGAACCGGGCTCGCCACTTGCGCGAGTCAGTGAGATGGTCAGCTGTATGAAGGGTGTGCTCGCCCACCGGGGCCGCGGCGGCGCCCCGTTGCTGCGCGGCGGCCACTTCTCGAGCTGCGGGGTCTCGCCTTCGACGCGCCGCCCGTTGTTTGGGAGTCTCGCCCCACTCTGACGGCGGTGGCCATGTCGCAGCATCGACTGTCACCGCCGCGTCGCAGAGCGGCCCGCACTGACCGGCTTGTCGGCTGAGGCCACCGTGCCGTCTGGCCGCATCCATCGCCAGTTGCCCGGCTCTCCCTCGATGCGAAAGCCTTTCGCTCTCTTCAGGGCATGGTGACGAGGGCAGAGAAGACACATGTTGGAAAGGCTCGTAGGTCCGTTCTTGGCGAACTGCCTGAGGTGGTCGCGCTCGAGGTGAAAGGTGCTCGAGCAACCCGGTACTACACAGGTGCGGTCCCGGTGACGAAGGGCAGTGTTGAGGGCGACGCGGATGTTGCGTTCGAAGGAGAAGATGGAGCTGATCTCGACGCCGTTCGTGACGACTGGACACACCTTTGCCTCGTCGAGGCAGGACTGCACGACAGAGACGGGCACGTGACCCACCCCGTCTATCGAGCACTCCTCGCCTCTGTCGAGATGGCCCCGGACGACTGCCTCGAGGTCAATGAGCGTGATGATGCTGTAGTCAGCTCCACGGCGCCTCCTCCGCTCTCTCGTCGTCAGTGGCGGAGCCGGCGGTGGGGGAGCTGCTGAGCCGTCCGCGAGCTCGGCGAGCTCGGCATCGTCGTAGTCGTCGTCGAGATCGTCCTCAGAGGGGGTGGCGCTGTCGGGCGCGTCGGAGGCGGCGGGCTTGGCGTCGGGTCCGTCCTCACCGTCTTCACCAGGGCCGTCTCCGTTCGCAAGTGCTACGAGGGCATCTGCGAGGTAGGCTTCCCGCGGCTCTCGGCGGCCCTGTTGCCAGGCCTGCTCGAAGATGAGCTCAGCAAGTGCTTCGAGCGGCCCCATGAGCTGTGCTCCGGCATGAGGAGTGAGGGAGAACGACCCGGTGAAGGCGCCGTCCCTCGCCGAGCCGGTGCGCAGGAAGCGCCCTTTGTGTATACGCCGGTAGCGCTGCTCGTCGTCTTCCTTCGAGCGCGCTGCTGCTGACACTTGCTCCGCCTTGTCGCGAAGGCCGCCAAGGGTGGTGCTCCGAGCGGTCTTCAAGAGGTCGGCCTCGGCGGAAGGGTCGAGGGCTCCCGCCCGGGCGACCTGGTGGGCCTGTTTGCC
>JAKATT010000191.1 GCA_021818615.1 Actinomycetes bacterium
CATCGAGTGGTGGCGGCGGTGGCGCGCCGAGCCCCGGGCCAGCTCCGAGCCCGCCGCTGCTCGGCAGTGGCCAGGGCGCTGGGCCAGGTACGATGACGTTCACCGAGGGCACGAGCGGCAGCTTCCAGATCCCGGCCTCGGGCAGCCCATCGCCAACCTGCGCCCTCGCTAGCGGCTCACTGCCGCCGGGTCTCAGCCTCTCCTCGAGCTGCCTGATCTCCGGCTCGCCGACCAAGGGGGGCACGTACACCTTCACGGTGGAGGCGTCGAATGCCAGTGGCTTCACGACCGAGACGCTCACCTTGAGCGTGCAGCCTCCGAAGGTGGTCGTGGTCCCGCCCTCTGGTCCTGACTACCACTTCTCCAGCGTGCTCTCTGGCGCCCTGCACTACAAGGTCGCGAGCCCCGCGAGCCTGAATGGCACCCGCATGGCTACGAGCGGCAAGGTGCTCCTGAGCCTCACCTCGGACTTCGGCTTCGACGGCCGAGGTGGCCTCGGCAGTGTCCACCTCGTCCTCCAGCGTGACCTGCGCACGGTGCGGGTCCAACAGGTCATCCACGGTCATGAGCGCACCGTCGAACGGCGTGTCGCCTTCTACGCCGGTGTGCTCGTCCTCGTCGAGCCGGAGCATCAGGGTGCGTTGGTGTTCCGGCACTTCACCGACGTGCGCCTCATAGGCAAGACGGTCCACGCGGTGGCGGTCGGGCAGCTCATCAGCACCGAGCGGGTCCGCGTGCGCGTCAAGGTCAATGGTCGGGAACAGCTCGTCTGGCGCACCCGCCAGGTCAAGCGTCCCCTGCGTTTCGCCTTCGCGACGTCTCCTTCCACGTCGTAGGCGACGACGGCGACGGGCCGGGCTGGGTGCCTCCACCAAGCGCTCGCCGCGCTGCTCGACGAAATCGAGGGGGCGTGGCTACTTTTCGTCGAGTCGAAAGTACCTGGTCGTAGGGCGTCTTTGAGTATCTGAGGTGGCCTCGAAGGAGCCGTTAACCCGGGGATATCGCCGACGCGGCCCGATGTCCCGGGGTTTTCGGGATCGTCGCGGCGCTCAGCGCGTCCGCCGGCGGCTGCGCCGTGGGCGCGAGGGGCCGACGAAGCCGACGCCAGCCTCGGAAGCGAGGTGCTCGGCGGCCTCCCGTGAGAGGTCGCGCATCTCTTCGAGCACCGCCTCGAGCGCTCGGCGGTTGTCGACCCACTCCCGATAGAGCGCGGCCTGCTCGGTCGAGAGGATCCGAGAGATCGTCCGGCCGCCCTCCTTCCAGGAGAGCTGGAAGTACGGTCCGTGCCGGCGTGTGGGGTCCGCGCAGCGGCAGTTGGGGTTGTGGCAGCACGTATAGCGCTCGACGAGGCTGCCCTCGCAGGTGAAGCCGATGTCTGCGAGCCGGGACTTCGCAGCCGCATAGGCCTCGCGGCAACGCTCGAGCGCTGCTGCTCGCTTCTCGGAAAGACGCGGCTCGGGCATCGTCCAGGATCATACTGGACGTCCATGGCCGCTGCGCCGTCAACCGGGCTCGATGCGCTCTTCGAGCTCGAGCGCTACCTCGCCGATGCGCAGGGCACCGGTGCTGGTCTTCCCGAGCTCGAGCGCGAGTCGGTCCGGCGCGGCAGAGAGATCGTGCGCCTGGCCCTCCAGACCCATCTCGACGCCCGCTCCCCGGGCGACGTCGGTGCTGCGCTCCTCGTCGATCATCCAGACGGCACGGTCCGCCACAGCGAGAAGCGGCTCCAGCACAGAAGGATCGTGACGATCGTCGGCGAGCTCTCCTTGAGCCGGCTCGGCTACGCAGCTCCCGGCCACAAAAGCATCCACCCGCTCGACGCGGAGCTGTGCCTGCCCTCCCGCTCGTTCAGCTACGAGGTCCAGCGCCACCTCGCGCGCGCCGCGGTCTGCGGGCCCTTCGAGGAAGCGGTGCGCACCATGGGCACCCTGACCGGGGTCGCGGTCCCAAAACGCAGCGCCGAGCAGATCGTCCTCGACGCGGCCTGTGACTTCGAGACCTTCTACGCCGGGCGCACGGGAGCGAGCCTCGAAGACGCCGACCTGCTCGTCGGAGCCGTCGACGGCAAGGGCATCCCGATGGTGAAACCCGAGCGCGTCGTAAAGGTGGTGAGGAGGAAGAAGGGCGAGAAGCCGAACAAGAAGAAGATGGCGACGGTCGCCGCGGTGCACGCGTGCGCACCCCGGCCCCGCACGACCGAGACGGTGCTCGAGAGCCTCTTCGCCGAGGGTCCGTCCACCGAACGCCGCGAGGCGCGCCAGCGCCCCAAGGACAAGCGGGTGTGGGCCTCGCTGCTCTCGACCAAGGACACCTTCATCGCCGAGGTGAAGGCCGAGATGATCCGGCGCGACCCTGACCGCTCCCACACCTGGGTGATGGTCACCGACGGCGAGCGCGCCCTCCAGCGCCGGGTCGGTGCCACATTCAGCGGCGTCACGTTGGTCCTCGACCTCCTGCATGTCCTCGAGAAGCTCTGGAAGGTCGGCCACGCACTCTACGGCGAAGGCAGCTCCGAGGCCGTCGTCTTCGTCCGCGAGCGCACGAGGCGCGTCCTTGACGGCGAGGTCAGCCAGGTCGTAAAGGGCCTCCGGCTCATCGCGACCAAGCGCCGCCTCACTGGCGAGAAAGCGAAGACGCTCAAGAGCGTCGCCGACTACCTCTACGCGAACCGAACCCGCATGGCCTACGACGACTACATGGCCAAGGGATGGCCGATCGCAAGCGGCTCGGTGGAGGGCGCCTGCAAGTGCCTTGTTCGCGATCGCTTCGAGCGATCCGGGATGCGCTGGTCACCGGCGATGGCCGAGGCAATGCTGCGTCTGCGAGCGATCTACCTTTCCGGGGACTGGGACGAGTACTGGGAGTGGCACATCACCCAGGACCAGAAACGGCTCTACCAGACGACGCCATGGCGAGTCGACGAAAAGTAGCCGCACCCATCACCAATGGCAACTCGACCGCGACCGCGGACATCGTCGCCGGCACGCTCAGCTTCGTCTCGGCGCCGGGGAACATCACATTCCCCTCCGTCACGCTGAACGGCACCGACCAGACGACCTCGGCGAGCCTGCCGCTCGACATCGGTGACAACACTGGCTCGCTCGCCGGCTGGAACGTCACGGCGACCTCGACCCAGTTCAGCGACGGCTCTGCCGGCAACACCTTGCCGACGAGCGCTGTGACGGTCCAGGCCGCGCCGAGCGATGCCTCCGACAGCGGGGCGACCTGCACGCTCGCGACCGAGGCGTCCTCGATCGTCTACCCCTACACCCTGCCTGCCGGTGCGACCGCGCCGACCGCGACGAAGATCTTCGACGCGCAGGCCAACACCGGCATGGGCGACCAGACGGTCACGCCGGACTACACCCTTGCCATCCCGGCGGACACCGCGGCGGGGACCTACACCTCGACCTGGACCTTCAGCCTGATCTCCGGGCCGTAGTCCAACGACTGCCCTCCCGCGAACAGCGGGGGACGAACAGCCCCGGCCGGTCGCCTGGACGCACCGGCCGGGGCTGTGTCGCGTCGAGACCGGGATCCGATGTCGTCCTCCTCGATCGCCGGTCCTGCGGAGAGGGACGCG
>JAKATT010000223.1 GCA_021818615.1 Actinomycetes bacterium
ACCCGCCTGAGAGGAGATCGTGTTCGACGGCGGCCTCGTCAGTCCCTACGATGAGCACGGGTGCCTCCAGGCATCTGCTGAAGAGCCTCCCGTGTCTCGCAAAAGATTGGCGGGGGGCTCTTGCGCGTTCAGGTCGCGCCCAGCCTGGTCCGGATCGGCATACCGGCGCTCAACGCCGTCATCACCGCGAGTGTCGTCAGCGGCGGCCGGGGTGCTCAGTGCAAGTGGCGCCTAACAACCGACGCGCGAGTGACGCGGCTGGCGGGTCTCGGGCAATCGCCTGGGCGAGCTCCCGGGGGCTCAGCTGGCCCACGGGCGCCACGGACGGCCAACGAAGGAGATCCCGCGTCGAGGAGTCCTTCGGCTCCCGGAGAAGCCTGTCCGCACCGCCCTCGCGTCCGAGCCACAGAGTGAGAACCGCCCTCGCCGTCATGCTGACGCCCGTGACGGTCACGCTGTCCGGTCCAGTCCGGCGCCGTTGCTCCTGTAGGCCGAAGGACACCCACCACGGGCCGGCGTCCTGCATCGCCTTCGCCGCGGGCGCGAGGGTCGCCATCGGGAGACCCCGCCACCGAGTCGTGCAGCGATGACATCGCACCTCGACGTGCGATAGGTCCGGCCGGGCCTCGACCGAGAGGTACTCGCCCGGGTGGCCCCACGGGGACGAGAGCCATGGAGGCCCCGCTGGTGATGCCTCCATGTAGGCAGGCGGCGTGGTCGGGGGTCGAGGTCGCATGTCGAGGAGCGTCCCGTCCGCCTGCACTCGCACGTCCTCTGTTTCCGCGTACTGCCCCTTGGGCCGCAGCCCGCTGGTCCACCACGCGTCCATCGTCTTCGGGCCAGGCCTCCAGAGCCAGATGAACCGCCACTCGCCGGGGCGGCGCTGCGAGGGTGCGATGTGCGCAAGGGGCGTCCCGCCGGTCGTGGGTCCGAGGCCGTCCCCGGGCCCGGACAGCTGGTCGGCCGAGAAAGGGTGGGCGCTCGCGCACAGGTCGCATCGGAGGAGTACCGAGACCGCCCGCCGGAGCTCCCCCTCGTCGCGATCCACCGATCCGAGCCTACCGCCGTGTATACTGGCGCCCAGTAGTCCCGATTCGGGCGACCGCCCCAACCCCCGCCGCAAGGCGGGAGGAGGAGGGGTCGCCGTGTCCACACGTCCCAGGGGGCGGCCGAGTTCTCAGCAACCGCACGAGCTGATCGGCCGCAGGTACACCGCCGAGGAGGCCGCTGCGCTGGTCGGTCCGAGGCGCTCCGGGCCGACGCCAGGCGTCGAGAAGCGGGCCTACTCCCCAGAGGAAGCTGGGGAATCGCTCGGCATCAGCCGCGCCGGCATCTACCGGCTCTTGCAGACCGGGGACCTGAGGTCTGTCCGCGTCGGGAGGCGTCGGCTGATCCCGGCCGCCGAGCTCGACCGGCTCCTCGAGGTCCTACTCGAAGAGCAGGACGAGGCGTGATGGCCCCCCGCACGCCGGCCGGGGCGCTCCTGCCGCTGGCTTCGCCTTGCGCCAACCCGCCCGCGCCCCAGACCGACGGCACGCCGGTCGACCGTGTCGTCGACGCGCTCACCCGGGGCGGTTGGCGACCGGTCCGGCAGGGCACGGGATGGGAGGCACACTGCCCGGCGCACAACGACCGGACGCCCTCCCTCAGCGTCGGGGAGGGTTCCGATGGGCAGGCGCTCGTCCATTGCCACGCAGGCTGCGACGTCGAGAAGGTGGTCGCAGAGCTCGGGCTCGCCATGGGCGATCTCTTTCCCGAGCCCGATCAACGCGACGAGCGGCCGAGGATCGTCGCTACCTACCCCTACCACGACGAGGCCGGCACGCTGTTGTTCGAGGTGGTCCGCTACTCGCCGAAGGCGTTCAGACCTGGATCGGTGAGTAAGCGTCTCGGGGCCGCAGCGACCGGTCCGGGGACCGATCGTGAGGGTTCTCGAGCCACCCGCCGAGCGCGTTCGGGCGGCGAGGACGCGCCCTCCCAAGGGTGGGTGTTCTTGTCATTCGAACTGCCGGCTGGGGGGCGAATGGCACTCACGCGCTGCCGGTCACTGTTGGTCTGACTATGGCGAGGCACCGACGAGCAGTGCGTCGAGCGCGCGCCATGCATCGCCGAACGCACCGGTGTGGTCTTCGAGTGACGTGTGAACCTCGATTCGTCGCGCATGGTGGGTGACGCGCGCTGCGATGCAGACGAGTTCTCTGCGCAGCCGCTTGCCGTGTGCGCGTCCGTTTGCCTTGTCGTGCTCGGTGAACGCCTGGAGCCACGACGAGATGTTCATCGCGAGCAGTGCGCACCACATCCACATGGCGTTCACCGATTCGTAGCCCGAGGGCATGTGACGCATCGCCATGCCGAGCTTGGAGTCCTTGATCGTCTCTTCGACATGGGCTCGCAGTCGGAACCATGCCTCGATGTCGCAGATGTCGCCGTCGAGGTTGGTGATGATGAACGAGTACGCGTAGGCGAAGGCCACGTCGCCCGCGAGAAGGAGGGAGAGCTGGTTGGGGTCGATGGTGCGCCGCCTGCGGCTGCGCGGGTCGCTCGACAGCTCGTTGGCAAAGACCTTCACCCGCCGGCAGATCACGCGAGCACCGCTCGGCCAGCCCTTGGGCGAGTAGTCGCACTCGGCGACCTCTGCGTCCATTCCCTTCGCGCAACGCCAGTTCTCATCGGGGATCTTTCGCTCCGAGCGCCACACTGCGTCGGTGCGCTTGACCGCGATCGCGTAGTCACAGTTCTGCGAGAGGGCCGCCTCGGCAAGGTTGTGGTCGAAGAAGCCCGAGTCGGCGCGCACGATGGGACGCAGGAGACCCTCGGGCAGTGCACGAAGCGCCCGGGCGAGGAGGTCTGCTGCTTGGGGGCGCGGGTCGGACCTGCCCGACCCCAAGTCCGCGGCGAGTGCCCAGCCAGCTTCTGCCCACACCGCGGGGTGCGAGCGGTAGACGCGCTGACCCTGGTAGTTGTAGTCCGAGCCGCGCTTGTTGCGCCCGTAGACCTCGGTGTCAGTGGGGTCGAGGTCTACCGTCGGACGGATCTTCGAAAGCTCTGTGCGGCGGCCAGCGGGGAGCAGTGCATATGCCTTCTTCACGAGGAGAGCGTTCGCACTCTCGAGACGGGTGCGTGCCTCGGCATCAAAGCGCTTGCCGATCGCGATGAACGTCGTGGCCGCAGGCACGCCCGGGACGGCGCGCAGCTGCGCTCCTGCGGAGTCCTTGCGCTGGTTGTCGAGGTCGCACATGAAGTCGCCGCCTGCGAGCATCGTCTCGGCCATCGCCATCATCAGCCCGCCGAGCAGAAGCCCACGTCGGCGTTTCTTGATCGAGCGTCCCGCAGAGTCGATCGTCTTCGAGATCGACAGGAGCTCGTTGAGCTTGGACACGAGGTGCAGGCCGGCCCGGGGGGTGATCCGACCGTCGTGGCCACCCAGCACCACCTTGCGCTTGCGATTGGTTACTCTTGCCACCAGACAGGTGCCTTTCGCTCGGGGATACGGTTGGCCTACAACCACCATTCTCCCAGGTGAAAGGCACCTTGTCGCGTATCGAACGGGTGTTCGCGAGGCTTACTCACCGATCCAGGTC
>JAKATT010000213.1 GCA_021818615.1 Actinomycetes bacterium
CACCGTCGGGCGCATCATCACCCGGGTGATGGACGACGGGCTCGATCCCTCCCGCCTCGACGACCTCTTCGAGATCGGAGCAGACGAGGTCTCATGGCGCAAGTACCACAACTACATCACCTTGGTCGCGAACCACCGGAAGAACAAGGTCGTCTGGGGCTCCGAGGGCCGCGACACCGCCACCTTGGACCGGTTCTTCGACGAGCTCGGCACGACGCGCTCAGCGAACATCACCGCGGTCTCGATGGACATGTCCGCTGGCTACGCGAAGCCCGTCAAGAAGGAGGGTCACGCCCCCAAGGCGGTCATCTGCTACGACCCGTTCACGTCGTACAGCTCGCCACCAAGGCCCTCCACAAGCTACGTCGCGAGGTGTGGCAGGACATGCGCCGCCTCGACGAGGCAGCAGCCAAGCGCTTCAAGGGGGCGAGATGGGCGCTGCTCAAGCACCCCTTGCCGCTATCGAGCGGTGGCCTGTTTCTGACTTCGCGACAGAGATCCCCGAAGAATCAAGCGACATCTTGGGGTCCCCGGTCGGGGTGCTGCCGGTCTTCACTGCGATGGTAGGCCAGGCGTCGCAGACACGCCGCTTCGAGGCCCGCCTCCCGAGCTTTTCGGATGGCATGCCCGCGTCCTTCGTGCTCATCGTCGGGGGTGACGTAGCCGATGCCGGCATGGAGGCGAACAGAATTCCAGTGCCGGCGGATGACGGTGAGCTCGGCCCGCAGGACAGCTGGTTCGGTTATGGCATCGAGATGGGGGTACTCGGCCTTCAGGTGGCCATCGAAGCTCTCGATCCAGGCCTGGTCCGTGGGCGTTCCCGGCCGGCCGAAGTGCTGAGCGATGGCGCACAGCGCCATGAACTCCCGAGTCGAGCCTGAGGTCATCTGAGGTCCGTTGTCAGACACCGCCAACAGAATCGGCCGGGTGCAGTCGTCGAGCCTCGGGTCCACGAGGCCATCGGCCCGAGCCTCGACTGCTCCGAGCAGGCCTTCAGCCTCAAGCGCGTCGGTGAAGACGATCTCGACCTCCGTCGAGGTCTTCTCTGAGGACAAGATGTCGGCGATCCACTTGCGGCTGACGAGGTCCTCGACGACGGTGAGGGCGGACTTCGCCCGCGTGAAATGGGTCGTGTCGTAGATCCAGATCTGGATCGGGCGGTACTCCACCCACTCCGGGAAGGGCTTTCTTGTCGAGGACCCGGGGCGGTGCGGCGGGTTGAGATGCAGGCCTTTACCAGCAAGGACGCGGCGAACCGAGGAGGGCGACACCCAGACACGACCCAGGTAGGAGCCCCGGTGGGCAAGCTTTCGATGGGAGCCATCGATCTCTCCCCACTCGTGGTAGAGCTTCACGATCTCGGCGACCTCGTCGTCGAGCAGGCCGTGCATGGGACGACCACCGGGAGAGCGGTCGGCGAGCCTGCCGGTCCCTTTGCGGTCCGTCCACTTATAGGCCCGTTGCTCGGCGAGCTCGAGCTCCCGACAGGCACCGGCAAAGTTCCAGCCCGAGTTCGTGGCGACGACCAACAAATCGAGCAGAGCCTCCTTGGTGGCCGCGTCCACCCGGCGTGGGACCCGACCACTTAGCCCAAGCGCCCTTTTCCCTCGACCAGCATCAACTTGACCGCCATCTCCTTCAATGCCTCGTCGAGCCGGGCTGCGTCGGCCCGCGCCATGTCGAGCTCGATGTCGCGCTCTTTGGCACGACGTCCCGGCCGAGAGTTGGCGAGGACCTCGAGCGCTCCTTCCTTGGCCACCGTGCGGATGCGCATGATGACGCCCCGATCCACCTGCCAGTGCTCTGCAGCCTCGATCACCGTCATCTCCTGGCGGACGAGCTGCAAGAAGACCTCGTACTTCTGCAACGGCGTGAGGTACCTCTTCGAGCGACGACCCGCGTGCTCGGTCCCACGATCTGGATCGGTCATGGCTGAATGCTCCTCCACTGCTCGTGGAGACCCACGGATGCTGCTTGATTCCGAGCCCGATCCCTATCGCTAAGTCAGGCGCAAACCACTGCCCCCGGTACTGCTGTCCGTTACCGGTCAAGTCTTCCTGCGGCAAACGAGCTCACCCTTGCCGATGGGAACTACGAGGGCGTCGACGCGCTCATCGACAAGAGCGGCGTCTAGCATCGGCTGCAGCGTCTTCCTGTGATTGATCGCGTTGTCCGCGATCAACATGCCGCCGGGGACAAGGCGCGGTACGACAACGTTGTAACAGGCCTCGTACACTTCTTTCTCGGCGTCGAGGAAACAAAAGCCCACCCGATCGAACTCGTCTGCATGATCGAGGAAGTCGCCCTCGACGAGCCTGACCAAGTCGTTGACGCCAGCTCGCGCGAACGTCTCACGGGCGAGGACCACTTTCTGGGGCAGCACCTCGAAGGTCGTGAGCGTGCTCTCTCTCGCTCGGCAGGCAAGCGACAGCCAGAGCGCCGAATAGCCGGCACTGGTCCCGATTTCTATCACTGCGCCCTCGGGGGCCGATGCTGCCCACAGCGCGAGGAAGCGCCCGGTCTCCTCCGGGATCTGGCGAAGCCGATCAAGACGGGAGGTACCGTCGGCGCGATCCGCCTCGTCACGCCGCTCGAGCTCATGCATACACTTGAGCATGTCGGTCGGGATATCGTGGAACATCAAGGTCTCCGAGTAGGGCGCCGGAGCCCCGATCTGGCAGATCTGGGCGTTCGCTGACTATGACCACCACAAAGAGCGGACCCCTGCGGCGTGCGCTATGAGCCGACATGATCCGGCAGCGGCTCTGGGTATCTATCCTACCTAAACTCAGTCGAGGCCATCGAGCCGACCGTGGACCCGGGGCCCGGTGAGCCGGTCGCGAACCCGGCACGCGGAACCGTAGAAGGCGCAGGTGGACGCAGAACAGCTTTATCTGGCGCGCCAGCGCCTTGGAGCACGGTCGGCGAGTACCAAACGACAGTCATTGCGCGCGTCCCCTGTCTGCCAAGGGCTCCTGGGCGTACGTGGCGGCGAACGAGTCGCCACCACCGGCTGCGCCGGGCACTCAATGGCGGGAGGGTCCCGGTCGCGACGGCCGCCGCCTGCACCGGCAGTCCCGCCGATGCGGTGCAGCTCGCACTGCGCGAGGCGGCACCCCGGCGTCGGTTCATCGAGCTGGCCAAGCGGACCACGGTGCCGAGCCGATGACCAACAACCGCTCCTCGGCCGCCGGGCAGGCCGCCGAGATTGAACATCGACACCGTCTCGCACGCCCCTCGCCTCCAGGGCCAGAGCCCGGCTCCGAACCAGGCCGGGGCGAGCACACTGTCACGGTGCGTGGACAGCTTCGCCTCGGCGGTGGCGAGGCCGGCCGGGCGCTGGCGGCCGCCCAGGGGCGGGCGCTGGCGGCCCTGCTCGCATGCCTCGGCATGGTGGAGGTAGGACAGGGCGAGGAGGTCTCGCCATGACCACGCCCACCAGCCCAGCACCTCGTTATGCCTGGTACGGGAGGGTCTCGACCGAGGACGAGCAGGACCCGACGCTCAGCTTCCCTCGCCAGCTTGCCAATGCCGAGCGGCAGGTGGAAGAAGCTGGCGGGCGGATCGTCGCCCACTACTACGACATCGAGTCGGGCACCCGGGCGTACACGGCGCGCGGCTCGGGCGGCCTGGCCGGCTTCGACATCGCGATCCCCCGAGCCGGCGGGCTCCAAGACCTCCTCGCCGACGCAAGCCGCCGCCCGGGTCGCTTCGACCGCGTGATCGTGGAGTCGATCAGCAGGCTGTCTCGGAACTCGTCGGTCGCCTTCCGCGTCGAAGACGAGCTGCGCCAAGCCGACGTGCGGCTCTGCGCGGCCGACGAGCCGCTCGAAGAGTCCTTCGGCACGATCGTGCTTCGCCACGTGAACATCGGTATCGCCCGGGGCTATCACCACGAGCTAATGGTGAAGTCGCGCCAGGGCCAGGAGACCTCGACCCGGCAGGGCTGGCACACGGGCGGCGTTGCACTCTACGGATACCGCTTTGTTACTCATGACCACCCCAACCCGCACAAGGCCAGTCGCGGCATCAACAAACGGACCCTGGAGCTCGACCCCGTTCGGGCGCCGGTCGTGCGCGCCATCTACGACTGGTACCTGGGCGGCGGCGTGGGGCTCCTCCAGATCCGCGACCGCCTGAACGCCGATCCCAATCGCTACCCGCCGCCGGTCCCCGTCGACCCGACGGCCGCCCGCGGCGCGTGGAGCCGATCGAGCGTCTGGGAGGTGCTGCGGAATCCGAAGTACACGGGCTACCAGGTGTGGAACCGCAGAGCGCGCAAGAAGGGCCACAACCGGACCAACCCGCCCGACCTGTGGGTCTGGTCGAATGAGCCGGCGCATCCGGCCATCGTCAGCCGCGAGGAGTACGACGCGGTGCAGGCGCGCGCGAGAGCCAACGAACGATCCCGCCAAGCCGTCCTAGCCACCGTAGCTCGACCGACCGCCAAGCGCGACTACCTCTACCGCGGGCTCCTTCGCTGCGGCATCTGCGGGCTGCGCATGTGGGGCAACCACCGGCGCCGCACCACCTACTACTCGTGCCAACCTTCACACCAACGGTCGAAGGACATCCCGGCCGACCACCCACCGCACGTGTACTTGAACGAACAGCGCCTCAACGACGCGCTGTTCCCGTTCCTCGCCACGGCGCTCTTCGGAACCGAGCGGACTGACTACTGGCGGACCTGCCTCGAAGTCGTCGCCGAGCCAGAAGCCGCCGCGCCGACCCATGCACGCGCCCAGGAGATCGAGACCGAGATCGCCGACCTCGAACGCCGTCTCAATCGGCAACTGGTGAACCTCGAAGCCGACGACGTCACGCCGGCCCTTCGGCGACGCGTGGCCCAGCGCGTCGATGAGCTCGAGACGGCCATCGCCGAACGGCGCGAGCGTCTCGTGGCGCTCGCCCAAGAGTCGGCAACAGCGGCGCCCACGTTGGCCCACGTCGCCCCGTTGCTCGACCGGCTGCCGATCCTCGCCACCTCGCTCGACACGGCGCCCCAGGCCGAACTACGAGCGCTCTTAGACGCGCTGCAGCTCGACGTCGTCTACCAGCCGACGGAGAGCGCTGTCGATGTCGCAGTCACCGTCTACGACGGCGGCGAGAATGCGGCCGACGGCTCCGCGCAGGTTCGCGCGGAGGACTGGTCGGCGCCCCCGGCAGGACTCGAACCTGCGACCGTCTGCTTAGAAGGCAGCTGCTCTCTCCAACTGAGCTACGGGGGCTCCGCTGGTCCAGCGTAGGCGCGTGCCGCTTCTGGCTCCCTCGCCTCCCTAGCACAGAAGCTCCTGCGAACCGCCTCCACCTCGATGCCGCCGCCATGACCGAAGACGAGTGGTGAGCCCGCTGGTCGGCCAAGCGCTGGTCCTTCGGCGCGAACGGCGAGGCCGGCAAGTCAGCATGGAACAACGGGTGCGCCCGTCCGAAGTGATCCTCTCGGGTGCTCGCCCGAGGAGAGATAGGGGCTTGTTCCATGCAGGCAGGTGCGAAGAGCAAGGGCGTGTCCCGATCGGCAGACCTCGGTCGTCGCCCGCCGGGCAGCGGTGTCAAGCCCACGCTGCGAGGCGCCGCCACGGTGGGCGCCGGCAGAGCCGTCGGCTCGCGCCGCTCGCCTCGCCCACCGGTCTCCGCTTCTCGCTCTTCGGGGCTTGACACCTCGGCGAAGGCTCCGGCTGCGTCGGCTCGCACGAGCGGGCGACAACGACGGGGTCCCTCCAAGACAGAGGGGGAGAAGGAGGTCGCCGTTCGGCGCAGGACCAAGAGGGACCCCGTCGTCACCACCCATGGTGCCGCTCGCCGAACGAGCGGGCCGGCTCCTTCTGCAGCACGATTTCGACGTGGTCGTCCCGCTTCGGGAGCCACACGCTGCGTCGAGAGTCGAGAGGAGCCGACCCATGTCCAGCCTGGAGCACCGAGACAACCTTGTCCACATCGCCTTCGACACGTCCAGGGACCTCCTGGTCGCCGGCGTCCTGCACGGTGGCGAGGAGACGCCGACCATCGAGCGGGTCTTCAACGACGAGCCCTCGATCCGGCGCTTCGTCCGGGGGTTCCTCGAGAAAGGGGTGCTGCGCACCTGGTACGAAGCCGGGCCTGGCGGCTACGAGCTCCACCGCTTGCTCGCCTCCATGAAGGTCCCCTGCCAGGTGGTCGCCCCCTCCCTCATCCCCTCGCCCCCGGCGATCGGGTGAAGACGGACAAGCGCGACGCGCGTCGCTTGGTCCGCCAGTTCCGAGCGGGCGAGCTCATCGCCATCCGGGTCCCGAGCCCAGAAGAAGAGGCAGTCCGGGACCTGTGCCGGGCCCGCGGCGACGCCGTTGGCGACCTGACCCGGTCAAAGAACCGCCTCGGGCACTTCTTGGTCCGCCACGGCCAGATCTGGCGCGACGGGTCGACCTGGACGATGAAGCACCGCGCCTGGCTGTCGGCCCGCTCCTTCGACGAGCCGGCGACCCGGGCCACCTTCTCTCGCTACAAGGCGACCATCGAGTGCCGGGAGGCCGAGCTCGAGGGGATCGAGGCCGACCTCGCAACCTTCATCGACGCCGGGCCGTTCGCCGCCCCGGTGCGCCGGCTCAGCGCCTACCGGGGCGTGGACCGCCTGGGGGCACTCGTGCTCCAGGCCGAGGTCTGCGACTGGCGGCGCTTCTCTGGGCGCGGAGACGCCGGGGCGTTCTGCGGTCTCGTGGCTTCGGAGTACTCCTCTGGGTCGAGCCTGAAGCGGGGGTCGATCACCCGGGCCGGCAACGTGCACCTGCGCCACCAGCTCGTCGAGTCCGCCTGGGCGTATCGATCCGGCCCGAGCATGGGGCTGACCCTGCGCCGGCGCCAAGAGGGCGTCCCGGCCGAGACCCTTGCCCGGGCGTGGGCCACCCAGGTCGAGCTGTGCCGGCGCTTCCGTTCCCTTTCGGCGAGAAAGTCGGCCCGCGGCGTGGTCGTGACGGCCATCGCCCGGCGCCTGGTGGGCCACCTCCACCACGAGATGGTCGCCGCGTGAGCGCAGGTTCGAAGATCGTCGGGTCGGCCCCCGGTCTCGACCGCCGGTGACCGAGCTCTCCGTGACGCGCCGGGGCGCCGCCGTGGCAGGAACGCACCCCGTCGTCTCTTTGCGTCGGCCTATCACTGGGTCGCCGCGTTCCAAGTCTGGGGCTCCCTCCTGCGAATTGCAGACATGCGTGGCAACTGCCCGCGAATACGAGATTGGCGGCGATCGGTCGAACCAATCAGCCCCGGCGCGTCACGAAGACCTCGGAGCTCGGTCGCCACCGTTCCGTGTGGGGCCCGGGCCGCCGACGTAGCAGCCGCCCAACCCGGGGGACCCTCCCGACTGCTCGGTTCTGTTCGTGCGACGGGCCTCTGGCCCGTCGCGTCCCAAATCGGTTGTACGCAGGCAATTCGGGGGGCTTGACAAGTTGTTCCATACGAGAGGTGTGGGGAGCCGACGTCCACATCCGCGACGTCGCCGAGCGCTTCGCAGCCGCTGGCTACGTCGCGCTCGCCCCTGCCCTGTACTCGACGGGCGACGGCCGGCCTGAGGCGCTCAGTGCCGAACGAGTCGAGGAAGCGAAGGCCTTCTTGAACAGCCTGCCGCCCGATCAGTGGATGGCCGTGCTCGGCGACGAGACGCGCCGCTCCGAAACCCTCGGCAAGCTGCCAAAGCACCGGGGCGCCGCAGTCGGCGAGACGCTTGGGACGCTCTTCGGCGGCGCACGGGACCCCGGACGTCACGTGCCCGTCTTGCGCGCTGCAGTCTCGTACCTGCGCGCCCACCCCGCCTGTGCCGGGCGGCTGGTCGGGTCGGTCGGCTTCTGCATGGGCGGGAGCCTCTCCGCCCAGCTTGCCTGCAGCGAGCCCGAGCTCTCTGCCGCCGTCGTCTACTACGGGTCCTCCCCGACGCCCGAGCAGGTGAAGGGCACGCGATGTCCGCTACGGGGCTTTTACGGCCAGGAGGACCCCGCCGTTGTCACCGGGCTGCCCGCCTTCGGCGAGGCGCTGCGCGAGGCGGGCATCGACCACGAGCTACGCGTCTATCCCGACACACCGCACGCCTTCTTCAACGACACCCGACCGAGCTACCGGCCCGAGCCCGCCCGCGACGCCTGGGCGCGGACCCTCGCGTTCTTCGCCGTGGTGCTCGGGCCGGTCAGCTCGGCAGAGGTGGCGTGATGGGCCGCTCGGCACAAAGCGGGGGTCGGCGAGCCCGCCGACGCGTGGGCTCGGGTCGTCACGAACCGGTCGCTCGATCCAGGGATGTCGGCCTGCTGCTCCTGCGTGGCGGGGTCGGCGCCACGCTGTTCGCTCACGGTGCCCAGAAGCTGTTCGGCTGGTTTGGCGGCCACGGTCTGGAGGCGACCGGTGCCGGGTTCGAGCAGATGGGTTTCCGGCCCGGCTACCCGAACGCGCTGGCCGCCGGGTTGGGCGAGGCAGGCGGTGGGCTTCTGCTCGCGACCGGCCTCGCAACGCGCCCGGGTGGGGTGGCGGCCGCGGCCACCATGGCCGTCGCCGCCAGCACCCACGCCCCGAACGGCTTCTTCAACCAGAACCGGGGCCTCGAGTTCCCGATGTCGCTCGGCATCGCCGCGCTCGCCCTCTCCCTGACGGGCCCCGGCAGGTTCTCCCTCGATCGTCTGCTCGGCCGGCGACTCAGCCCGCCTCGGCGCCGGGCGGTGCCGCTCCTCGCCGCCGGAACCGCCGCCACTCTCATCATCGTCAGGCGCCAGCGAGTGCTGCGCACGGAGCGCGGGACCAGTGCCGTCGACCCGCGCCAACCGTCGGCACCCGACGGCTCCGAGGCGGAGCCGGGCAGCTCTCCACAGCGCGGCCCCGGCGCCGAGGAGGTCCAGGACCGTCCCGATGCCCGTTGACCTAAGTCAGGTCGGTGGGGCGAAGTGGACGATGTGAAGGTCGCAGTGGGCGTGGCGTGCGAGCTGGGCAGTGGTGCTGGCGTCAAGGAGGCCGGCGAAGCGGCCGTGGGTGGGTGCACCGGCGATGATCATGCGAGCGTGCTGCTGGTCGGCGAAGGCGGCGATGCGACGGCCGACGTCGCCGTGGTCGCCGACGACCTCGAGCAGGTGGCCGGTCGCTGGGACCCCTCGGGCTACGACCTGGTCGACGAGCGCTTTGAGCGTGGCGGCGGCCTGTGTGGTGTCTTCGGTTTCTATGGCTTGTTCCATCGTGAGATCGGTTTCGACCATGTGGAGGATCTCGATGGGACAGGCGAGCGCCTCTGCGAGGTCGGCAGCGGTTACGCAGAGCTGGTCGGATCCGGGTCGGTCGTCGACGGCGACCACGATCGGCGGGGGACGGCCGTCGAGGGACGGCGCGAGCATGGCGAGAGACGGAGCGACCGCCGGCGCGGTACCGTCCGCGACGCCCGCCAGTGCGGTAGTGACGAGCTGCTCCTCGCCTTCGGCTCGTTCGGCGGCGGCGATGAGGGAGTGGCCCCTGGTGAGCACGACGATGCCGAGGACGACCGCGACAGCGCCGAGGTAGAAGGGGACGTGGACGTTGAAGTGGGCGGCGAGCTTGGCGGCGACGTAGGGGGCGAGTCCGCCGCCGATGAAGCGGACGAAGCCGTAGGAGGCCGACGCAATCGGCCGCTCGACCGGTGCCACCAGCATGACGGCTTGGGTGGTGAGGGTGTTGTTGAGCCCGACGAAGGCGCCTGAGACGATTACCGCCACGATCAGGGTGGTCTTGGAGGTGGTGAAGGCGGCGATGACGACCAGGTCGGCGGCGAGCAGGGCCAGGTTGACGTACAGGGTACGTGGCGTGCCGAAGCGGCGTTGGAGGCGGGGCGCGACGAAGACGGCGAAGATCCCGACCAGCATCCCCCAGCCGGTGAAGGTGTAGCCAAGCTGGTGGATCCCGAGATGCATGGGGAACGGGGTGTAGGCGAGCAGGGTGAAGAAGCCCCAGTTGTAGCAGAGGGCGGTCACACTCATGATGGCAAGCCCGCGGTGGCGCAACGCGGTGACCGGCTCTTTGATCGACGTCCGTTTGGTTGGCCGCGGCGTGCGGTCGACCAGCACCAGGGTTGCGATCAACGAGATCGACATGAGCACCGTCACCCCGAAGAACGGCCCCCGCCAGGAGATGTCTCCGAGCTCGCCGCCGACGAGCGGCCCAAGACCGATGCCGACCCCGAGGGCGGTCTCGTACAAGACGATGGCCCCGGCGAACCCGCCGCTGGCCGAGGCGACAATCACCGCCAGGGAGGTGGCGATGAACAAGGCGTTGCCGACTCCCCACCCAGCCCGCATCTCGACGATCCCGTTGATGCTGTTCGAAGATCCAGCCAAGGCGCTGAAGACGACGATGAGGACGAGTCCGACGACCAGGGTGTGTTTCGCGCCGATGCGGCTCGATACCCAGCCGGTGACGAGCATCGCCACCGCGGTGATCACGAGGTAACTGGTGAACAGCAGCTCGACACTGCTGGGACTGGCCCTCAGGTCTTTGGCCAGCGCCGGCAGAATCGGGTCGACCAACCCGATCCCCATGAACGACACGACGCAGGCGAACGCCACTGCCCATACCGCCTTGGGCTGGCGGAACGGGCTGGCTGCTCCGGCGTGCCCGTCGGTCACCGTAGACCGCTCCACGGCGTGGGAGCGAGCCGGCTGACTGCGTCGGTGTCGCGGTGATCGAGAACGGCCACGGCTTGCAGCGCCGGCAGCGCGTCCCGAAGAGACCTCGCGTGATCGGCGGGGAGATCGGCTATGAGCCGGACGAGCCCGGCGGCACCGGCCTGGCGTTGCTCGTGCACGTAGTGCTCACCGGCAGCGGTGAGGGCGACCAGCACGGCGCGGCCGTCGCTGGGATCCGAGCGGCGCTCGGCGAGACCGTCGTGCTCGAGCTTGCTCACCAGGGCAGTCATCGACGGCTGGGTGACCCCTTCGAGCGCAGCCAGGTGGGTGATGCGCTGGGGACCGTGGCGTTCGAGCGCATACAGGGTGGCCGCTGCGGTGAGGCTGATGTCGCGCGGCATGCGCCGCACCACCGCTGCGGCGAGCGAGTACAAGGCGACCGCGACGTCATTGTGGCGTGCGATGTCCTCGGATACCTGCTGGCTCACGGCGACAGACTATAGTCTGATCTATATAGATGTGTCGAAGGATCGGAAGGTCGAGCGTGGAAGCAGGCAAGTCGGTGGTGACCATCTCCGCCGCCTACGGGGCAGGAGGGGGCTTCGTCGGCCCCCGGGTCGCCGAGCGCCTCGGGGTCACGTTCTGGGACCGGGCGATCCCGGCGTCGGTGGCGGCGGAGCTCGCCGAACCTCCTGAAGAGGTGTTGGCCGTCGAAGACGACCTGGGTCGGGGGTTCAGCCACTGGATCTCATTCTTTGCCCCGATGGGGGCAGCCTGGACGGGGATGCCCCCGCTAGAAGTGGAAGGACGCCACGACGAGGCCTCTTACAAAGAGCACGTCGCCGCGGTTCTCCACCGCGAGGCGGAGCGTGGCGCGGTGATCCTTGGCCGTGGCGCGGCGATCGTGCTGGCGGGCCATCCCGGGGCGCTGCACGTCCGCCTCGACGGCCCGCTCGAAGCTCGCATCGCCCAGGTGATGGACCTGGGGGGCTTGGACGAGCGCAGCGCCCGGCGGGCCCAGCATCAAAGCGACACCGCGCGCCATCGCTATGTGCACCGCCTCTATCACGCCGACGTCGCCGACCACCGCCGTTACCACCTGTGGATCGACGCCACCGCCGTCCCCCTGGCCACCTGCGTCGACATCGTCGTGAGCGCCGTCCGGGGACGAGACGAGCTTCGCCAGCTCGGAGCCGACGACCATGACCGCGCCTGATCGCTCCGAGCGGCACCTGGCGCGGGACCAACACCATGTGACTGGTAGCCGCAGGTGTCATACCGAGGCGTGCTCGGTGATCGGCGGCTGGTGAGCGGGGACGACTGGACGGCTCCGGGGGTCTACGAGGTCGCCCCCGATGTCTTCCGGGTGCCGTTGCCGCTTCCCTCCGACGGGCTGCGGGCGGTCAACATCTACGTCATCGTCGACGCGGGCCGCCTGGTGTGCATCGACTCGGGTTGGGCCGTGTCCGACGCCCGGGCGGTCCTCGACGCTGCGTTGACGTCATTGGGCTGCAGCGTGGCCGACATCGACCGGTTCCTCGTCACCCACGCCCATCGTGACCACTACACGATGGCGGTTTCGCTGCGCCGATCAGAGGGGATGGCGGTCAGCCTCGGCGTGGGTGAGCGTCCGTCGATCGAGGCGATCGCCGACCCGGACCGCAGCCCCTTCGATGAGCGCCTTTCCGCTCTTCGCCGCTACGGGGCAGGCCATCTCGTCGACCTGGTCGGTGCCGATATGGCCGCCAGCCACGACGCTCAGCGTTCGGAGTGGGAGCCTCCCGACAGCTGGCTCGACGAAGGCGACATCGTGCTGGGGTCGGGCCGGCGCCTCGGGGTGGTCGAGACGCCCGGCCACACCCGCGGCCATGTGGTGTTCAGGGATCCTGGCAACCGGTTGTTGTTCGCCGGGGATCACGTGCTGCCGATCATCACCCCCTCTATCGGCTTCGAGCCGGTGGCATCGGACAATCCGCTCGGCGACTTTCTGGGGTCGCTGGCCCGGGTGCGGCGCCTCCCCGACGCCGTGTTGCTCCCCGCCCACGGTCCTGTGGCGCCGAGCGTGCACGCCCGGATCGACCAGCTCGTCGACCACCACGGCAGGCGGCTCGATCAGAGCCTCGCCGCGCTCACCGCCGGGGCCACCAGCGTGTTCGAGGTAGCAGGCCGGCTGCGCTGGACCCGTCGGGAGCGCACGCTGGCCGAGCTCGACCTGTTCAACCAGATGCTGGCGGTCACCGAGACCGCCGCCCACCTACGGTTGCTGGTCGCCCAGGAGCGGGTCGCCCGGATCCTCGACGAGGGGATCTACCGGTACCGTCCGCTGCCCTGAGGATCCACGGGGGGCGGCATCGCCGGTCGCCAGCGCATCGAGCACGTAAGGGCCCCATCGATCGGCGTAGGGCGGCGAGCCTGGCGGCCCGGCCGGCTGGTGCCCGACACGCCCCCGGGTGCAAAGCCGAGGCGGCTGTCGTCGGTGGCGGGGGCCATGGCTGGATGAGGCCGTGATGGCGGGATCATGGTCGTCACGGCCGGTCGCCGAAGCCGTGGACGAAGCGGTCAAAGACGGCGTCGAGGACATCGGCGAGCGTGTCGGGGGTCGTGTCGGCGAAACGGTCGATGACCGTCGTCATCAGCCCGATCAACGCGCCGGCAGCGAGGTCGGCAACGACCGGGTCGCTCTGGGCGGCCAGGCGACCGCGGAGGCTGTCGGCGACCATGTCGGTGTAGGTGTTGCATCGGACCAGCCACCGGGCGCGCAGCACCGGGGTGCGCCGAACCACCGCGAACAGGTCGACGGTTCCGTCGTCCAGGGCCTTGGTGAGGCTGTCGTGGCCGGCCGCTCGCAGGCTGTCGAGGAGCGTCTCGCCCGGCGGGCGGGCGCTTAGGGCGGCAGCGAACCCGGCGATGCGTTGCTCAAGGATGTCGTCGATGACCTCCTCCTTGGCGCTCAGGTAGCGAAAGAACGTGCGAACTGAGATCCCCGCGGCACGGGCGATCTCCTCGACGGTGGTGGCTTCGTAGCCCCGCTCGACGAAGAGCCGTGCGGCAGCTTCGGTGAGCTCGCGCCGGCTCTGCGTGATCCGCCGGACGGTGATCGACACCGGCTCGGGCGCCGCGCCCCCCGCGGCGCCCACCTGGGTCGCCGTGGCCGAGGGCATTTGCAGGGCCGAAGAAGCACGCACTGGGTCTCAGCGCTCACCGGCGACCGGAGAGGCCGGTGCCATCGAGCGCTTGGCGCGCCCGAGACCAAGAACCAGAAGTCTGACCCATCGTGTGCACCTGGCAGGTCGTGCCATACAGACATAGTATGCCAACGACTTGCGCTGTGCACCCGTCTACAGCTGGCGGGAGGTGAGGCATCAAAGGATCGAGAATGACTGACCAGCCCAATCGACAAGGCGACGGCGGTACTCCCACGGCGAGGCTCGGCGCCTGGCAGCCGGACCAGGCCCACCGGGGCGCAAGCGCCCGGGGCCATCCGGGATGGACGCTGGTGGCGATCGCCTTCGGCGTGGTCATGGTCGGCATCGACGCCACCGTGGTGGCTGTCGCCAACCCCTACATCGCCCACTCGCTGCACGGGTCGCTGAGCGACCTGCAGTGGATCACCAACGCCTATCTTCTGGTGCTGGCGGTGGCGCTCATCCCCATGGGGATGCTCGGCGACCGCTTCGGTCGTCGCCGGTTGTTCCTGATCGGCGTGGCCGGGTTCGCCCTGTCGTCTCTCGCTGTCGGCCAGATCGGCTCGGTCGCCGGCGTGATCGCCTTCCGAGCCGTCCAAGGCGTGTTCGGTGCCATCATCTTGCCCAACACCCTGGCCATCTTGCGCAACACCTTCCCGCCGGAAAAGCTCAATCGGGCCATCGGTGTCTGGGGTGGCTCCTCGGCTGTCTCGATCGCCGCGGGGCCGATCGTCGGCGGCCTGCTCGTCGAGCACGTGTCGTGGCAGTCGGTGTTCTACATCAACGTTCCCATCGGTGCGCTCGGCGTCGTGATCGGGCTGCTGGCCCTCGCCGAGAGCCGCGACCGCCACCCCCGGGCCTTCGACGCCGCGGGCCTGGTGGTGCTGGCGGGAGGGTTGTTCTGCGTGGTGCTGGCCCTGATCAAGGCCGAGACGTGGGGGTGGGGCGACGCCAAGACGATCGGGCTCTTGGTCGGAGGGCTCGGCCTGCTCGTGGTGCTCGGCTTCGTGGAACGTCGCGTCCATGCACCGCTGCTTCCCCCGGCGCTGTTCACCAGGCGGTCGCTCACCCTTGGGACCACCGCGGTCACCTTGGCGTTCTTTGCCATGTACGGGGTGCTGTTCTTCGTGACGCTCTACCTGGAGAACGTCCACGGCTACGACCCGGTGGCCGCCGGGGTGCGACTGCTCCCGCTCACTGCCATCTTCGCCGTCGCCGCGCCAGCGGGCGCGCTGATGAACGACCGCCTCGGCCCACGCTTCGCCATCCCGTTCGGCATGGTGTCGATGACCGTCGCACTGGTCCTTCTCCTCGGGCTGCACCCGGAATCGGGCTTCATCCACCTGTGGCCGTCGTTCGTATTGCTCGGCCTCGGAGTAGGGGTGGTCGTCGTGGCCGCCTCCGACGCCATCGTGGCCAGCGCCCCGCCCGCGGAAGCCGGCATCGCCGGCGGTATACAGGCGACCGGCCTGCAACTCGGCGGGGTCCTCGGGACCAGCGTCCTCGGCTCCATCCTCACCAGCCAGGTCGGCTCGACGCTGGTCGGAAACCTTCAAGCGGCCGGCGTGCCGACACCCCTCGCCCGCCGGTTCCTCGCCGCCAAGCAACTCGTCGCCCAAGGCCTCGCCCCACACGTGCCTGGCGCACCCGCACCGTTGCAGGCTGCAGTCACCGGCGCCAGCCACCAAGCCTTCATGTCCGGGCTGCATCTCGCCTTGGCAGTCGCCGCCGGGGTCTGCCTGGTCACCGCCGTGCTCGGCGTGTTCGTCGAGCGGCCCGAGCCGGAGATCGAAGCCCCAGCCGACGAGGGACCTGAGCAGATCCTGGAGGGCCGGCGGCCAGCGCCCCCCGCCTCTCGAGCAATGGGCAACGGTCGCAGGCTACGAGAACGGCGGGACCAGTGACGACACTCGAGGGCAGCGGAGCGGGCGAACTCGACACTCGACCCGCACGAGACCAAGGCCGCACAATGGCGAACGCGCCTTCCGCGATGGACACGGCCTCAGCGGCTATCCGAAAACAAGCCGGAGACCCGATGATGTGGTTTGAATCAGCCGGGATCCCTATCGTTAACTCGGACACAGGTCACGACGAGCGACACGGCTGTCTTATCAAACGCCGAGTATGGCGAGCCCGAAGATGACTACCAGCCGACCGGTTTGCTCAAGATCGGGACGGTGGCTGCTCGGCTCGGGATCTCAGAGCGTACCTTGCGGTACTACGAGGAGGTTGGGCTCCTGCGCCCAGCCGTCCACGAACTAGGCGGCAGCCGTCGCTACTGCGACGCAGACGTGGAGCGCGTCCAACGTATCCGGGAGCTCCAGATCCTCATGGGGTTCAACCTCGAAGAGGTCCGCAGTGTTGTTGCCGCCGAGGATCGCCTGCGATTGCTCCGGGACCGCTTTCGCTACAGCGCTAGCGACGATCAGCAGCACATCTTCGAGGAAGCCGGCCAGGTGATGATGGATCTCCGCCGCCAGGTCGAGACTAGGGTGCGGCTCCTGACCGACTTCCTCGAACAGCTCGATGCCAGGATCCAGCGTCAAAGCGACCGCCGGTCTGCTTGGGAATCCTCCGGCAACGACCCCCAGCATCGACCGAGCGACATGACCCGTTGATCGCGAGGAGGATGGAAGGTGGGTGGGTCGCAGTCGCCCGCTCCCGAGCCCGAGAGCGGCACGGACTCAACACAGCGCAGCCGGAACGGCTTCTCGTGATTGGATGGACAAGCGATGCCGCCGAAGTGGTCGAGGCGGGAACCGAGTCAAGCAGCAGGCGTTCCCGTGCCGACCAAGGAGAAAAACGTGCATCGAGCGGTACTTCTTGGACAACGACTTGACAGCGAGCAGCGGCTGGACGCGCGGTTGACCCCTGGCGATGAGCGGGGCGCGACCGGCTGGTCGCTACGGTGAGCCGCGTCGACCCGTTCCCCGCGGATGACATTGAGGCGGCCGTGAGGCGAAGCGTGCTCGGCAGCCTGTCGACCCCGCTTCGCGAGAGCATGCTTGAGGTGCCGTCCGCAGTGAGGTGCCAAAGGGACGGCTCCTCGACGGTCCGCCGCTGTCGTTGGTGGTCACGGGGCTGGTGCGGGTGTCTCTAGTCAGCGGCGACGGCCGGCGCTTTGCGGTTACCTACCTGCGTCAGGGGGACCTGGCTGGCCTCGCCCGTCTGACCGGAAGGCGCTACCCGCTGCAGTTCGACGCCGTTACCGACTGTCGCCAGCTGCGGCTCGACCCTCGTGTCTTCAACGAGCTGCGTCAGCGCCACCCGGAGATCGGCGTGGCGGTGGCTGAGCAGCTCAGCCACCACATCGATGACGTCTTGCACGAGACCGCGCTCGGCGTGTTCGGCCATGTCCGTCAGCGGGTCCTCCGCCATCTCCTCGCCCTCGCCGTGGTGCGGCCGAGCGGTCCGGCCTCCTGTGAGATCACCCATCAGCAGCTCGCCGATGCGGTCGGCGCCGCCCGAGAGACCGTGTCGAGAGTCATCGGCGAGCTGAAAGCTGAGAGTCTGCTCGCCGGAGACCACGGCGTGGTGGTTGTCCCGGACCCCGAGCGACTGCGGCAAGAGCTCGCCCTTACATGAGCCCGGCCGGCGGTCCCGAGCGGCGAGGCGGGCGGTGACGACCGTCACAGAGTGCATGACTGACGTCACTGACGAGTGCAATGGAGTCGTGCATGCTCACTTGATCTGACGTTTCGCACTTGCGGATCCGGTGTTGCGTCCCCCGTCACTGGTAGCTCGATGCCGGGACGCGGAGGAGCTCCAGCACGGTCTGCTGGAGCGTGGTCAGCTCAGGTGGGAACGTCTGGACCAGGTGGCCGTGGTCGTCCATGAGATGCTGGCGCGCTACGCCGTTGAAGATGGCGAAGATCCGCGGAGCGCTCGGAGCCGAGCAGCCGCGACCTTCGGGGTAGAGGGGGATCTCGTCGAGCTTGCGCGACGCCATCTGGCGGCGGATCTCGCGCTCGACGATGGCCTGGACCACGAGGGCGATGAAGTGACACGTCATGAGGCCCTCGATGCGGGCAGGATCGCGCAGGAACAGCGGGGCGACTTCTTGTGGGCCCTTCAGCATGTGGTTGCGCCGCTCGAGGTTCGGTTGGCACTTGTAGGCGATGAGCACCTGGGCGCAGGTGAGGTCGCGCTCGGAGGTGATGAGTGGCCAGCAGCCGTCCGAGCAGGCGTCGCTGGCCACGAGATCCTCTCGGACGTCGAAGCGCAGGCGATGCCGGATGGTCTCGATGCGCCGGTAGCGGGTGTTGGCCCCGGGCCGGCCGCGGGTCTCCTGTCGGTGGCGCACCTCGGTTGTCTCTTGACGCTGAAGGTGACCCAGCGCGTCGCCGCCGCCTCGGCGAGCGCGTCGGCGGCCGCTTTGTCGATGACGGCGACGGTCTTCATCCGGGTCTTCGGCGACGCGAGGCGCTGGTTGAGCGCGTCGATAGCGCCGATGCCCGCCGCGATACGTGCCCGGCGTGACTCGGCGTCGCGCTCGACCTTCGCCGAGGAACGTACCCAGATGACCCGGTAGCACTCGGCGCTCGGCCACGGCGCCTCGGTGGTCTCGTAGACGTCGTCGGACTCAGAAAGACGCCGGGGGCGTCGCAGCGCCTCGCTCCACTGCGGCTCGTGGTCGACGATCCAGGCGCGGAACTGAGCGTCCTCCTTGCGGCTGGCCGGCAGGACCGAGACGAAGCGGCCCTTGTTCTTCACGATGTGGGCCATGTTGTCTCGGGTGGCGAGCTTGCAGTCCGCTACGTAGAGATTATGTGCAGCTGCACATAAGCGTTATTCGGCCCAGCCCTCGATTATGTGCAGTCCGCGTCCCCAGTGCTCCACGTCTGCTCCTGTGACGGCGGGAAACTCCAGGCAAGGGTTCGGCGTCGAGCGCAGAAGCTGCACATAATCGCGAGGCTC
>JAKATT010000078.1 GCA_021818615.1 Actinomycetes bacterium
GACCGGCCACCTCGAGGCCGGTGTCGTCGGCGACCGCCGCTTCGCCGGTGACCCGCGCCAGTGCGGCAGCCTTCAGGCGGGCATTCTCCTCGAGGGTCGTCCCGGTCTCCTCCACCTCGGGGACATCGCTCGGCCGGGCGGCAAGCTCGAGAGTGTCGCCGAGCATCTCGGACAGGATGGTCCTAACCTCGGCCACCTTGTCGGGGTTGCCCGTCGCGAGGACGAGGCGGAGGTGCGGGTGACCGCTCACAGAGCGCGGGGCGCCGGGGCGCTCTGGAGCGTCACCGCCTGCAGGGCGAGCAGAGCACCGATACCCGTCTCAGCGAGGCCGAGCAGCTCGTCGAGCTCGCCCCTCGAGAACGGCATGCCCTCGGCCGTGCCCTGGATCTCCACGAAACGGCCGCTCTCGGTCATGACCACGTTCATGTCGACCTCGGCGCGCGAATCCTCGGAGTAGTCGAGGTCGAGCATCGCGACGGCATCGACGATGCCGACCGAGACGGCGGCGAGCCCCTCGCGCAAGGGGTGGGTAGTCACCGCCCCCGCCGCTAGGAGGCGCGAGCAGGCGTCATGAAGGGCCACATAGGCGCCCGAGACCGATGCGGTCCGCGTGCCGCCATCGGCCTGCAGGACGTCGCAGTCGAGCACGATCTGGCGCTCGCCGAGAGCAACGAGGTCGCAGACGGCTCGAAGCGACCGCCCGATCAGCCGCTGGATCTCCTGGGTCCGGCCCGACTGGCGCCCCTTGGCCGCCTCCCTGGCCACGCGTTCGCGCGACGAGCCAGGCAGCAGCGAGTACTCGGCCGTCACCCAGCCGCGCCCGGTGCCTCGCATCCAGCGAGGGACGTCCTCGTCGAGTGACGCGGTGCACAGGACGCGCGTCCTGCCCATGGTGACGAGGCAGGACCCTGCGGCGAACTCGGTGAAGTCCCGCAGGATGTCGGTCGGGCGCAGGTCATCCAGGGCACGGCCGTCTCCTCGGGCCAGTCGTTCGGTCGTCATGGCCCGAAGGCTACGCGAGAAGGTCATCGTCGAGGCTCAGTGATTCGACCTCGGCAAGGCTGAACGGCGACCCGGCCTCTCCGAAGCTCACCGGTCCGGCCATCGAGAGCTCCGGGCCGAGCAGGCGACCGCCCATCTCGGCGAACCACCCGACGTCGCCGGACGAGAAGAACTCGTGGCGCCCCCTGCCCGCCGGGGTGCGCCCGATCGTCCCCGACGAGATGAGGCCGTGCACGTCGAAGGCAGTCTCCTCCGCCGACGAGACGAGCACGACCTCCTCCCCCATGACGTCCGCGATGGTCCTCGCGAGAAAGGGATAGTGCGTGCAGCCGAGCAACAAGGTGTCGACGTCTGCCTCTTTCAGCGGGGCAAGGAGCCTCTCGGCGAGCACGTGCACCTGGTCGCTCGAGATCTCGCCACGCTCGACGAACTCGACGAAACCCGGGCATGCAGCGCAGAACACCTCCCGCGCGCCAGCCACTTCGGCCGCCAGCCGCTGGTAGGCGCCTGAGGCGACGGTGCCCACCGTGCCGATCACGCCAATCCGACCCGCGCGGGTCGCCTGGACGGCAGCGCGCATCCCCGGTTCGATGACGCCGACCACGGGGACGTCGTGCGCCAGGGCGAGCTCGTCGAGGGCGACAGAGGCCGCCGTGTTGCAAGCCACGACGAGCAACTTGCAGCCGACGTCCTTCACGAGATGGCGCCCGATCTGATGGGCGAAGGAGCGGATCTCCTCGGCGGGCCTCGGGCCGTAGGGATAGCGGCCCGTGTCACCGATGTAGACGAGATGCTCGTCGGGCAGCAGGTCGATCAGCGCCCGCATGATCGACAGCCCGCCGAAGCCGCTGTCAAAGACCCCGATCGGCCGGTCGTCCGCTGGAGCTCCCTGCGGAGGGGGCTCAGAAGTAGATGATGCGCTTGGCGCGCTCGACGACGTCGTCGATGTCCCCGGTCCACGCACCTGTCGAAAGGTACTTCCACCCGCCGTCGGCCGCGAGGAACACGACGACTCCCCGCTCGATCTGAGTCGCGCACCTCGCGGCGCCGGCCATGACGGCACCCGATGAGATGCCGGCGAAGATCCCGACATCGGCCAGGCGGCGAGTCCAAATGATCGAGTCGCGCGGACCGACCACCGTCTTGCGGTCGAGGAGCTCCTCGCCGCCCTCCTCGATGAAGATCGGCGGGATGTATCCGTCATCGAGGTTGCGAAGCCCGTCGACGAGCTCGCCAGCCGGAGGCTCGATCGCCCACACCTGGACCTCTGGGTTGCGCTCCTTCAGGAACCGCCCGACCCCGAGCAAAGTTCCGCTCGTACCGAGGCCGGCGACGAAGTGCGTCACCTCGGGGCAGTCGCGCCAGATCTCCGGGCCCGTGCTCTCGTAGTGCGCCTTGGGGTTGGCGAGGTTCCCGTACTGGTAGAGAAAGACCCACTCGGGGTGCTCGCCGGCGAGCTGGCGGGCCCTGCGGACCGCACCGTTCGAGCCCTCCGAGCCCGGGGACTCGATGATCTCGGCCCCCCACACCTCGAGCAGCTGGCGACGCTCGGCCGAGACGTTGGCGGGGAGCACGACCTTTAGTCGGTAACCCTTCACCCGGCAGACCATCGCGAGCCCGATGCCGGTGTTGCCCGAGGACGGCTCGAGCAGCGTCGCCCCCGCTCGCAAGAGACCGCTCTTCTCGGCGTCCTCGATCATCGCGAGCGCCGGCCGGTCCTTCACCGAGCCGCCGGGGTTCTGGCCCTCGAGCTTGACGTAGATCTCGACGTTCGGGTTGGGGCTGAGCGCCGAGACGTCGACGAGGGGTGTATTGCCAATGAGGTCGAGGATGCTGCGGTAAGGGGCCACGTGAGGCTCAGGAGGCGCCCCCGGCTACGGCCGGGATGATCGAGACGGTGTCGCCCGCGGTCACCTTGGTGTCGAGCTTGTCGAGGTAGCGGACATCGTCATCGTTCACGTAGACGTTGACGAAGCGGTGGAGCGAGCCCGCGTCGGTGAGCAGCTGACCGGCCATGGCGGGGAACTCATGCTGGAGCTCGTCCAGGATCTCACCGATCGTCGCGCCTTCGACCGACACGAGGGACCGACCCCCGGCTGCCGGGCGAAGGAGAGTGGGTAGGCGGACTGCGACGGGCACGGGAGGCGCCTCCGAAAGTTGACTTGTTTGGTCGGATTCTACTGACCAAGGACAACCATGGCCTCCTCGGAGATGTTCCCGCCCACGATGCGGTAGGAGCGGGTGGAGACGAGCTCGTGGCGGAGCGAGACGAGCACGTAGTGCCAGCCCGGGTCCGGGGCCTGGCGGACGTCGGTCGGCGACGGGTAGGGGTCGGTGTGGGTGTGGGAGTGGAAGACACCGATGATCGAGCTGCCTGCGGTCTCTGCCAGGAGGTCGACGCGTAGGTGCTCGCGTGGGTCGAGCGCGTACACCCCGGCCGAGGCGGCAGCGTTCGCCATCGGGTGGACGGCGCGTACGGTCCCTGTGGACGCCTCGCCCGACAGGAGCCCGCAGCCCTCCTCGGGATAGCAGCGCAGGCAGTGCGCCACCATCTCGTCGAGCTGGTGGGCGCTCAGCCTCAGAGCGGTTGGTCCTGGCCGCATCGCCGCGCAACCTAGCGCGCCTCGCCCGAGCACCCTCGCCTGCTCACCGCTCGTAGACGATGAACGACGTTCGGTGTGCAACCTGGTCGTAGAGCGAACGAGCCGGTGAGTTGAGCTCCTGAGTCTCCCAGTACACGCGGGCTGCTCCTTTCCGGTCAGCCTCCTCGTAGACCGCCCAGAGGAGCTCCCGGGCGACACCCGTTCCCCTGGCGTGGCGTTCCACGAAGAGATCCTCCAGGTAGCAGTACGGCTGGCGCGACCAGGTGCTCGGATGAAGAATGCAGTGGGCGAAGCCGACGAGCCTGCCGTCCGCGCCGAGCCCGGCGAGCCCGAAGAGGCCGTCACGGCGCTCGCAGAGCTTCGCGAAGGTCGCCTCTGTCGTTGTCGCGTCGACCTCGCCGCGATAGAAGTCGAGGTAGGCCGCCCAGAGCTCGAGCCACCTGTCGAAATCGTCGGTGCCGAGTGCCCGGATCATTTCAGTAGCGTCTCACGCAATGCCGGGCAAGGGTCGGCTCGCAGCGTCGAGGCGCCAGCGCCTCGACGCTGAACGGGGCATAAGGCGGGTCGCGCAGAACCGCCGCGCCCGGCACGACTACGAGATCCTCGAGACCTTCGAGTGCGGGCTCGCGCTCACGGGGGCGGAGGTGAAGTCTCTTCGGGCGGGCCACATTGCTCTCCAGGACGCCTACGCCCGCGTCGACGGCCGGGAAGCCTGGCTGGTCGGCGCGCACGTCGCCCCCTATGAGTACGCCTCCGGTTACGGCCGGTTCGAGCCGGACCGGCCGCGCAAGCTGCTCCTTCACCGCGAGCAGCTCGACGAGCTCTCGGGCAAGGTGGCGCAGAGATCGCTCACGCTCGTCCCGCTGTCGATCTACTTCAGGGACGGCAGGGCGAAGCTGGAGCTTGCGCTTGCACGGGGCCGGCGCCAGTACGACAAGCGCCGCGCCATCGCAGAGCGGGACGCTACCCGCGAGGCGCAGCGCGCGATCAAGGAGTACCAGAGACGCTGAAGAGCTGGCCTCCTGTACACTGTCGTGTCACCCCGAAGTTCGGGGCGACACGACAAGGGGGTGACAGGCTTCGACTCCGGTCGTCGAAGTGGGAGAAGCGAGCCGTGGTCTCCGGAGCCACGTTAAAGAGCCGGAAACCAACACAAACGCCGAGCCCAAGCTCGCGCTTGCTGCCTAAATAGCAGCAATGTCTGCCCGGCCTCAGCCTCACGGGTCGGCCTGCAGGCATCATCTCGTGAGGCTTACCCGAACGGTGCCGCTGACGCGTAGCTCGGGAACATCCAAGTCAGCTGGGAGCCCGTCTTGAGGCCGGTGGCGGAATGGGCTCCGAGACCCTCCCGCCGGCTGCGCTCGGAGAAGCCCCATTGAGAAGCCGGAGGACGCGGGTTCGACTCCCGCCACCTCCACATGATGTGACCCCATACGAACCGGGGTCCTGCAAGAGGCCCGGGTCCCAATCGGCCCGGGCTTCTTCGCGTCCGGGACCCGGAAGTACGGGTAGGCGTGGTTGTCGGGCGAGATCTCGACGCGGTCGATCAGCTCGGCGAAGAGCTGCTTCACGACGTCGGGGCTGGCGTGGTTGATCACGCGCTCGATCTCGACGCGGATCTCGCCGATGAGCTCGCGGCTCGGAAGCTCGGGGATGGCGGCACGCAGTTGGGCGACCAGCTGATCGCGATGCGCGGTGAGCTCGTCTCGGCGGGCGGACAGCTCGGCGACGCGCGGGGCGCAGAGATCGGCGGGCATCGTGCCAGCCTCGAACGCGCGCAGGTAGCGGTTGAGGGCGGCGACCGTCTCGCGAAGCTGGGTCTCGGTGCTCGCGTGCTCGGCTTCGAGGCGGGGCCGCTCGTTGCCGATCTCGGCGTAGACCTCGTGGATGCCTTGTTCGAAGATCTCGAACCGGCTGAAGGTGTCGAGCAGGCTGGAGCCGACGGCTGACTCCAGGTCGTCGGCCGGAACGCGTCGACCCGAACAGGCCCGTGCTCCTTTGGCTTGGCGGGTGCGGCAGACGTAGTAGCGGTAGAAGCCGTTGCGGCCGTGTGCGCCCGCGCCCACGTACGCGCCGTGGCAGATCTGGCAGCGGACGAGGCCGCTCAAGAGGTACTCGGAGGTGCTCGGCGCAACGACAGCCGGCTCGGCGGAGCGCTCGTCGAGGAGAGCTTGTGCACGGGCGAAGAGGTCCTCGTCGACAATCGGTTCGTGCTTGGCGTCGTAGATCTCGGTGCCGTGGGTGATCTTGGCGATGTAGACCGGGTTGCGGATCACTCGCAGCACGGCCTGGTTGGACCACAGCCGGCCGCCTCGGTTGCGCTGGCCGGCGTCGTTGAGCCGGTTGGCGAGCGCGGTGGCGCCGAGGCGCTCGTCGGCGTACGCGGCGAAGATGGCGCTCACGACGGCGGCCTCGTCGGGCTCGGCGACGAGGGTCTTGGTCGTGGCGTCGAGCCGGTAGCCGAAGGGGCCGGGGCCGGCGAGCCACTCGCCGCGTGCCGCCTTGCGCTCGAAGCCCTTGGTGATGCGGTCGATGAGCAGCCCGCGCTCGTTATGCCGAGCGCGCGATTATGCCGACTCGCTTCGTGACGGTAGGCGTTTGGCCTGGTCACGGGGTAGGAACAGGTTGTTGCAATTCGGCATAATCGCGAAGGAATGAGAGAGCCTTCTCTGGCGGATCGAGGGACGATCCGGTGAGAGGAGGCGACGATGAAACAGCCGTCGCAGGTACGGGTTACGGGACCGCTCGGCCCATATGCAGAGGGCTTTCGGGCGGTCCTTGCCCAGCAGGGTTACGCAGTCTCGTCCGCTGTCAACCAGCTGAAACTGGTGGCCCACCTCAGCCGCTGGATGAGCGCCAATGGCCTCTCGGCCTCCGAGCTGGTCCCGGTCAACGTCGAGCGATACGTCGCAGCTCGGCGTGCCGCGCACTACCGGCACAACCGGTCAGCCCAAGGACTTCAGCCGCTGCTGGAGTACCTGCGCGCGGCAGGCGCGCTCGCAGTGCCGGCCCCGGCGAGCCCGGCGACACCGATCGAGCGGCTGGTGGCGGATTATGCCAGCTACCTCGTCGCCGAGCGGAGCCTGGCACCTGGCACGGTGCGCTACTACCTGCGCTTTGCACGTCTGTTCCTGTCCGCCGTCTCGGTCGACGGCGAGCTCGAGCTGGGCGCGATCACCACCGCCGAGATGAGCCGCTTCGTGGTCGAGCAGTGTCCCGGGCGCAACGTAGGCACGGCGAGGACCCTGGTCATGGCGCTGCGCTCGCTGCTGCGCTTCCTCCATTCGGCCCAGCCCTCGATTATGTGCAGTCCGCGTCCCCAGTGCTCCACGT
Source organism: Actinomycetes bacterium (assembly GCA_021818615.1). Classification (GTDB taxonomy): domain Bacteria; phylum Actinomycetota; class Acidimicrobiia; order Acidimicrobiales; family Bog-793; genus JAKATT01. The sequence goes on from JAKATT010000078.1 coordinate 6,939, forward strand.
CTGCTCCTGTGACGGCGGGAAACTCCAGGCAAGGGTTCGGCGTCGAGCGCAGAAGCTGCACATAATCGCGAGGCTCCCTTCTTGACCACCGCTCGGAAGGGAGCAGCAGATGACCATTGAAGACACGTTGAGCATCGATGCCGTCTTGACGGCGTTCGATGAGTACCTGCGTCGTGTGCGGGGTGTCTCCCCAGAGGCTCGGAGGAACTACGCGCGTTACGCGCAGAGCTTCTTGTCAGCCAGGTTCGACAAACGCCCTGTGGACTTCTCCAGGGTCAGTGTCAGCGATGTCGTGAGCTTCGTCACCGACGCGACGAGCCGCTATCGGCCCCCGACGGTGCAACTGGTCACCTCGGTGCTCCGCTGTCTCCTGCGCTTTGCTCGGAGCGAGGGGCTTCTCGCCGGTCGACTGGACGAGGCTGTCCCCGCGGTTCGCCGGCTGCCGTCACTGCCGCGTCGGCTCGACTCGGTTGAGTTCGCCGATCTGGTCGCGTCACTCGGTTCGTCGTCGCCCCGGGAGCTGCGTGACCGGGCGATGATCCTCCTCGGTGCCCGGCTGGGCATGCGAGCAGGTGAGATCGCCCGGCTCTGCCTCGATGACATCGACTGGCGCTCAGGGACCATCACTGTCCAGACCCGCAAGACCGGCCGCGGCGCACAGCTCCCCCTCGTCTTCGAAGTGGGAGAGGCGATCGCCGCCTACCTCGAGCACGGGCGACCCCGGAGCGAGGTCCGACAGGTGTTCGTGATCCATCGCCAGCACCCCGGCGCGCCGATTGACCGTCGAACGGTGGGCGACGCGGTGCGCCGGGCCCTGCGTAACGCCGGGATCGACGCCCCGGCCCATGGGGCGAACCTGCTGCGTCATTCGCTTGCGACCGATCTGTTGAGACACGGCACGAGCCTCAAGGAGATCGCCGACCTCTTCGGCCACCGGTCGCTCGGAAGCACCCAGATCTATGCCAAGGTCGACGTCACGGCGCTGCGCGAGGCCGCCCTGCCCTGGCCAGGGGCGCTGCGATGAGCGCGGAGTGTAGCTTCAGCGAGCTCGTCGAGGGCTACCTCACGATGCGGCGCAGTCTCGGCTATCGGCTGGAGCGCCAGGCCACGTACCTCCGCGGCTTCGGCGCGTACCTGGACCGCGCACAGGGGTCCGGACCGGTGCTACTGGAACGCAGCGCCGAGTGGGCGTGCGCGACTACCTCCACTGACCCTCACCACCCGGCGCGCCGGCTTGCGATCGTGAGGGGGTTCCTCTCCTACCTCGCAGGGATCGACGGTGCGAGCGAGGTGCCGCCGGGCGGCTTCCTCGGCCCGACCTGTCACCGCACGCCACCGCACATCTACACCGACGAGGAGATCGACCGTCTCCTCCAAGCGGCAGCCGAGCTCCCGCCGCACGATGGCCTGCGGCCGCAGTGCTATGTGACCCTGTTCGGGCTGCTTGCCTGCACGGGGCTGCGGATATCCGAAGCCGTCGCGCTGTCGTTGGACGACGTCGACCTCGCAGCTGGTGTCCTTGACGTGAGGGCAGGAAAGGGCGGAAAGCCTCGCCTCGTCCCGCTGCATCCGAGCGCAGTCGAGCTCCTCGCCAGCTATGCATCCCAGCGAGAACGACTCGGCACCTCAGGCGGCTTCTTCCGCACCGAGCGCAACGAGCGCTTGTCAACCCATGCCGTCGAGGTGACGTTCCGACGACTGAGACGACAGCTCGGCTGGGAGAAGGAGGGTGGGGCGAGGCCACCTCGCGTCCACGACCTGCGCCACCGAGCGGTTGTGAAGCGGGTGCTCCTGTGGCACGCCGAGTCCGCCGACGTCGACGCGAAGCTGCCGGTGTTGGCGACCTACCTCGGGCACACCCTCGTCTCCGACCTCTACTGGTACTTCAGCGCAACCCCCGAGCTCATGGGGATCGCGGCAGAGCGCTTCGCTTCGGGCACGCCCGGCGAGCAGTCCTTCGACGGTGCTCGATGAGGGAACCGACGATCGGCTTTCCGACCCTGCTCCAGGACTTCTTCCTCCACCGTCTGATCGCCCAGCGCGGGGCAAGCACCCGAACGATCGAGAGCTACCGCGACGCGTTCGAGCTGTTCTTGGCTTTCGCCCAAGAACGCACGGGCAAGCGTCCGACGGACCTTGCCCTGGGCGACCTGGATGCGCCGCTCGTGCTCGATTTCTTGGACCACTTGGAGTCGGACCGAGGCAACAGCGCCCGGACCCGAAACACCCGGCTGGCGGCGATCCGTTCGTTCATGGCCTACGCCTCGGTGCGCGATCCGGCATCGCTGGCGGTCGCCCAGCGGGTCCTCGCCATCCCCTCCAAGCGTTTCGACCATCCGGTCATCGGCTACCTCACCCGTGACGAGATGGCGGCCGTGATCGCCGCTCCGGATCGCAGCACGTGGAGCGGCCGGCGCGACGCGTGCCTGCTGGCGACCATGTACAACACCGGAGCGAGGGTCTCGGAGATCACCGGACTCTGCATCGGCGACGTGCTCTTGGAACGCCAATGCGCCGTCCACCTCCATGGCAAGGGGCGCAAGGAGCGGGTCATCCCGCTTTGGAAGACGAAGGCCGCCGAGTTGCGCTCGTGGCTGGTGGAGATCGACCCTGCACTCACCGCCCCGGTGTTCCCGAACAGGGCCGGCAGACCGCTCACTCGCACGGGAGTGCGCGACCGGCTCGATCGCGCTGTCGTGCAGGCAGCGAGAACGTGCGGTTCGCTCGTCGGTCGCCGGGTGACTCCTCACACCATCAGGCACTCGACGGCAATGCACCTCTTGCAGTCGGGGACCGACCTTGCGGTCATCGCACTCTGGCTCGGACACGCCAGTCCCACGACCACGCATCTTTACCTCGAGGCCGATCTCGCGACGAAAGAGGCAGCGCTCGGTCGGCTGGAGAGTCCAGAGCACCATCCGACGCGCTACTGCGCCCCAGACAAGCTCCTCGCCTTCCTCGAAGAGCTGTGATTATGTGCAGCAGCGGAACGCGAATGATCCCGCCCGACGGTGGGTCTTCCCGCGACTGCACATAATCGAGGGCTGGGCCGAATAGAGATTATGTGCAGCTGCACATAACCTCTATGTCGCAGATTCCAAGCTCTGCTCTTCGGACGCGATGCGTCACATCGACGCCAACCACGGGCGCTTTGTCACCGTCATCCCCCACGGGCGGAAAGAAGACACCTTCTTAAAGGACTGGGTCCAGGCCCACGTGCCCGCCTGGGAGGAGGCGGACCGCAAACCCGGTGCTCGGCTCGGAGGTCCCGATCGGGTGTGGCGCACCTTCGAGGCGCCGGTCCCCTCCACCGACGGCTACCGGGTGATCTGGGTCCACTCCTCCGGCAAGGCAGCCCGGGACGCGGCGGGGCGCTCGGCGCGCATCGAGGCCGGGCTCTCTGCGATCGAGGCGCTCCAAGCACGCCTGTCGAGCCCCAAGTCACGGATCAAGACGAGGGTCGCTGCCGAAGAGGCAGCCGCCGCCTGCCTCGCCGAGGCCGGAGCGACCCGCTGGGTGAGCTTCACCGTCACCGAGCAGGCCGAGGTCGCCTACCACCAGGAGAGGCGCGGGCGCCCTGGGACCTCCACCCGCTACCGCAGGAGCGAGAAGCTCCGCTTCTTTGTGACCGCAGCGGTCCGTTCAGACAACGTCGCCTACGACGCCGTGACCGATGGCATGTTCCCCCTCGTCACCAACGATCGCCAGATGACCCCGGCCGACGTGCTCGCCGCCTACCGCTACCAGCCGAACCTCGAACGGCGCAACCACATGTTGAAAGGACCTCAGGAGGTCGCACCGGTCTACCTCGAGCACGCGCATCGGATCGAGGCGCTCATGCTCTGCCACTTCCTCGCCATGATCACCGAGGCGCTCATCGAACGCGAGATCCGCACCACGATGAAAGAGGAGGGGCTCGCCGGCATCCCGCTCTACCCCGAGCTGCGCAACTGCCCTTCCCCGGCTGCACCGAGGATCCTCGAGATCTTCGCCGGTGTCCAGCGTCACCGCCTCGTCAGCGAGGGAGCGCTCGTTCAGGTCTTCGAGCCCCGACTCGACCCCTTGCAGCAGAAAGTCCTCGATCTTCTGCACATACCAGCCGCCGCCTACACCTCGAGCGGCACCTCTTGACGGTGCCGGTTCTCGGTCGACTCAGTCCGAGTGGGGGCGCATTTGGGTCACGAGAAGTGCGGAACGTCAGCTCTATGGCACCGGCTCGGGGCATATCGGCCGGTAGCGGGGACAGAGCCAGGACGTCGGCACCCTGTTGGGTCGCACCGGCGGCCGGCTTGGTGGACAGCTTCTGGAATGGAACGATCTCGCCGAAGCGGTCGGCGTAGAGCGCCGCGGCCAGGAACTCCCCGAAATCGCCCGTCCGGGTGGCGCCCTTGGGGGCCAGGCGGTCGGCGATTCTGGCGTTTGGGTGCGCGAGAGGTGCCCGCGAAGGCACGTGCGCGGCGGCCAGACCCATCGCCAGGTCCGCGATGACGCCGGACGTCTCGACCGCCAGGTGCCACACCTGAACCCGCAGATTTCCGTCGCAGGCCCCGAACGAACCCTTCCGCCGGAGATACACGCCGCCGCTAACCGTGGTCATATAATGCCATTGCCATCTTGCGATCGCACCGGCTCAGCTGGCCCGGGGGTGCTCCAGGTAGTCGTGCACGGCGCGGCGGATCACCTCGGCCTCGGCAACTTGTTCCGCCTGGGCTCGGGCCCGGAGCTGGTCCCGCAGATCGGGCGGGAACCGGACCGAGATGTTCCCAGCCGGCGCCGAACCGAGGAGGGGACGGCCACCAGGCCGGCGGACAAGGTGTTCGGTGTCCAGGCCGACCTCCGCCTGCTCCGCTGCCTTCTCGACCAACTGGTCGGTAATCGATCGGCCGCCGATCGTGAGGGGTGGTCGCTTGGTGGTCATGGTCGGGACCTCCGTTCTCCGGGCCACAGATGTGCGTACTTCGCTCGCATGGACATGGCGTGAACGACGACCACCGTCCCCTCGTCGGCCACCAGGGCCGCCAGCTCCAGTCGATTGCCGGCGCGGTCCGGGCCGAGGATCAAGGTCATGGGAGTGTCTTCGTCCAGTGCATCAGGGTCGTCTCCCACGTAGCCGGGGTGTGCCAGAGCGTGTCGTATGTCGTCGTCGCTGATCCCATGGCGTCGAGCGGTCGGTTCGATCCACAGGTCGGGTTCCGACACCAGCATATTGTACCGCGAAACTCTTACGAGCGTCCGAGTCGCTCACGAGAGGGCACGACCCGGTACAAGTCGGGCTCCGCCCGCTCGAGTTCGAGGTAGGGAGGACGGCGAGCCGGGCGGGTCATCCGCAACATCGTCTTGGCCACCGTCTCCCGAGACCAGGAGGATCCGCAGGAGACCATCGCGGCATGCACGTTCTCCACAGTGAAGACCGGCGCTCCCCCACGAGCGACCAACGCCTCGACGGCTGCGACCACCTCGTCCCGGCAGGTGAGAATGGCCGGCTTGCGCTCGCCCAGGTAGATGGGCCGACCGGCGACAGTCGCTCTCGGTTGGCTTTTCGAGGCGTCACCTCCACTCGTGTTCCGTATTCGAGCTCGGCCACGTTGAAGACCCCGTCGAAGGGCGGCCGGTACTGCTCATGGCAGAGCTGGCCGCCTTTCACGTCCAGGCGTTCGAACACCGCGGTGTTGAACAGCTTGCGGGTCCGGTCGTTGGCCTTGTGGTAGGCGTCGCCGCAGCGGGTGGCGAGCGCGGCGGCCGACTCCAGGATCTCTTGCTGTTCGGTGAGGTTGGCGTCGAGGTCGGCCAGTCGATCCTTGGCGGCATCGATGGTCGAGCCGATCCTGGCCTGTTCGGCCTTGAGCATGCCACGTCGATAGCCCCGCCGTAGTACGCGTCGAGTAGCTTGCGGCGCTCGTTCTCGGCCTTCGCCAACCGGTCGGTGAACAGTTCGCGCTGGGCGGCGTCGGCGGTCTGGCGCTCTTCGATCTCGGCGGCCATCTCCTCCCGGAGTCGCTCGGCCCAGGACTCGGGGAGCTGGATGCGCCGGTAGAGGTCTTCGACTTGGGATTCGAGGTCGTCGGCGGCGAGGTAGGCCTCGCGGCAGGTGCCGGCCGGATCGTTCTTCTGGCCCAGGCAGAAGAAGTACACGTAGCGGCCCTTGGAGTGCTGGATCGACAACCGCCGGCCGCACACCCCGCAGTGCAGCAGACCTTTCAGGTAATGGGGATGCTTGCGCTCGCGCGTCCCCCGGGCCGCCCGGGCGGCGAGCAGTTCCTGGACCCGGCGGAAGACCTCGGGGTCAACGATCGGTTCGTGGGTGCCGGGGTACTGGACCCCGTTCCATTCCACGACGCCGATGTAGACCGGGTTGGCGAGGATCTTGGCCAGGCCCTGCCAGGTGATCGGCGCGGCGGGCTTGTCCCGTTGGCCCCGGTTGGTCAGGCCCTGGTGGGCCAACTCCTCGGCCAGGCGTTGCAGGATCCAGTCGCCGGTGACGTAATGGTCGAGGGCGCCGGTGATGAGAGTGGCGCGTTCGGGGTCCGGGACGATCCGGGCTACCTGGCGGCCGCCGATGACCTCGCGCAATTTCACGTAACCGAGTGGGCCGCCGTGAGGGAAGCCGCCCTGCTTCACCTTCTGATTGAGGCCCTTCTTGATCTCGTTGGCCAGATCGGCCGAGTAGAGCTCGGCCATGAGCGCGTGGATGCCCTCGACCAGGCGCCCCGACGCGGTCTCCTCCACGTTCTCGGTCACTGAGACGAGTGCCACGCCGCGCCGGCGGAACAGGGCGCGGATGGCGACGTGGTCCTCCATGTTGCGGGCCAGCCGGTCGATCTTGTGAACCACGACCGCGTCGACGTCACGGTCCTCGGCGATCCGGGCGAGCATCGCTTTCAGGGCCGGCCGGTCCGCGCTGCGAGCCGACTCACCCCGGTCCACGTACTCGTCGACCAGGTCTCAGCCGGCGTCGCGGATGTGGCGGGTGCAGGCCTCGCGCTGGGCGGGGATGGAGAAGCCCTCGGCGCCCTCGCCCTTCTCGGCCTGCTCGCGGGTGGACACCCGCAGGTAGAGCACACAGCGCATCGCCTCACGCTCCTTCGGTTCCCATCTGTCCATCAGGTCTCCAGCTGCGACCGATTGCAAGCTGGCCGTCACCGGTCCTCAAAGCGGATTCGCCCGCCCGAAGACGGGCCGCCTCAGCCACCCGCGCCACCGAGGCGGCCGGTCGGGGCCAGCCAGCCAGCTCGGCCAAGCGCAGCCGGGTCCCCTCGGCGTCGAGGGGCGCCCACACGGCGCTCTCCGGCGTCAGAGCATGGGCCCTCGTAGCAGTAGCCACCGCCAGCCCGGTCCCGGCGAGTGCGGCCCGGACGCCGCGCTCGCGCCGGGGACCGGGGACAACGACGAGCACCCAAAACGCGCAGCCAGAGGCTTCCTCCAGCCGGGCGTAGTGGCCGGCTTTGCCGGCCAGGCGGACGAGCTGTTCGCTGCCCCGGTCGTACTCGAGGCAGAAGACCACCGTGGCGTCCCCCTCGCGCCACACGCCCACGCCGTCGGGGTAGACGATCCCGGCGAAGCGCTCCTTGCAGTAGCGCTCGCCCCACCAGGTGGACAGCTCGACGTCGGCCCGGTGGCGTGCGGCGGCGACGAAGCGGACGAAGAGGTCGTTGGCGCCGACCGTGTGGGCGAGGCGCTGGCTGGTGGCGATCGAGAGCGCCTGGTCGGTGCGCCAGCGCATCCTGATCTCCCGGTCGGGGTCCCGGTTCGCCATCACAGCCACCACGTAGGCGCCGAGCCGGTCGAGCACGTAATGGTACTCGCCGTCCCGCCCGGAGCGAAGTGGCCGGAAGCGCTCCACGAGACGCAGTTCGTGAAGGCGGGTCATCCGGTGCTGGGCGGTGTTCAGGTCACGGAAGAACATCACGTTTATCTGGCTCGTGGTGAGCACTCGATGCCAACGAAGCAAGCGCAGGATGGTGCGATCACGATCGGTCAGCGATGACGCCACGTCCATGACCAACCGATCCGTTATCCGGCGCCGCCGGCGAGAAGTCGAAGCAGTCATGCACAATCACCAATACAGTCGGAGTTCTTCACTGGCGGGGTAGGGGCGGCCTCGACGTGCGAGGACGTGTCGCCACACCCCGTCCGTTCAGGAGTGGCGGGAGAACGGACTACTGAACGGACCCCCGAATGGAGCCCCTGAACGAGCCCTCGATTTCCCATCCGCAAAGCCCCATCGGCCGGACGGCGGCGGGTGCCGGGCAAGTCCCGACGAGGGGCCTGGACCTCGGCGGCCACCGCCAACAGCGCTCGGGCCAACGGACGCAGCGCATCCGGTTCGGGCACCGGGACAGGCGACCGCCGCCGCGCACAGCAGCAGGTCGCGCACCGCGGTCGCTGCGCGTCAGGTGCCGACTCGGCCGATCCGGGCTCGACGGCGACAGGACAGTTCCCTTCGGCCGTGGCGGCCGGGTCGCGACCTTGCGGATGGCGGGGGTGTTCCGGGACCGGCGATGACGCCACCGCGGGGTGACGTTCCGCTCGGCTCACGGGCCGGCTACTCATCGGCCACCTGCCTGCGTGCCGCCGAGCATGTCGGCGAGTCGGCATGGGGCGTCGGGAGCGACGGGCGTGCGCCACACGGCTTCGGAGACGAGTCCGGCGGGCCGCGGCTCGACCACCCCGACCGCCACCTGTCCGCTCTCAGCATCAAGCGCCGCTCGACCGAGACGATGGCCCGCCGGCGTGTTCGCGATCTGCCCGCAGGCCGAGATCACGGCCGCCGCCACGCGCTCGGTCCGGGCCAGCACCAAGAGCACCGGACGCGGCGTCGCGGCCGGGCCGGCGGCAAGGTACGCAGCGAACCGGGCGAGGATCGCCGTCAGCCGGGCGGCTGGGACCCGCTCGACGCGTGCGAGCACAAGGGCTGTGACCACCTCGCCGTTGAGCCCGATCCGCAGCTCCGCCTCGACCGGCAACTGCCTCGCCGCGCTGATGTCCGGATCGCACCAGGTGAGGCCGTCTCGCAGTCGGCGCCACCCGACCAGCTGGAGGCCGACCTCGGGGCCACGGTCGCGGACCTTGAGCCACAGCTCGCTGAGGGCCGCCATCGCCCGTAGGCTGGCGGGGTCCTCGCTCCAGGACTCGGGCGGTCCGGCGCCGAGGGCAGCGGCACCGAAGGTGGTCAGCCAGGCGTGGTAGGGGGCAGTGCCGACCGGCGCTTCGGGCCTGTGCCGGTTGACCAGGCCGACCCGATGGAGCCGGCCGAGTCGGTGCTGGACGGTGCGCTCGGGCAGTCCGGTGAGACGGATGAGCTGGCCGGTGGTGAGCACGCCGTGCTCGTCGAGCAGGCCGAGTAGCCGGCGGTCGGTCGAGGACAGTCCGGTCGGCGTGCTGGGCGCGGATACGGGCCGAGGCGAGACCGATGAGTTAGGTTCCGGCCGCGTGCAAAGACGCGGCGAATCCGCTGATGACCAGGTATTTCGGGGCATGGGCTGTGTGCCCACGACCGAACAAGCGCGCCGGGGGCGAACGTGCTGCGCCTCTTACGCCGAGAAGTCAAGAGGTTCGGCAAAGATTTTTTCTGGCTCCTGGCTTGCTCCTGCTCCGCTCGGTATGATCGGCGTGGCCGTGACTGGCTCCGAGGTGGAGCACCACCGGGGAGCGGCCGCTGCGACAAGCAGGAAGCGACGGGCCGAGCGCCTGGGCGATCTCACACATCGCCCCGAGGAGGCTCATTGTCGCAGGTAACCACCCAACTGATGGACGGCACCGCCGTCTCGAGACACCTGTTGGCCGACGTCACCCACCGTCCCAGCGGTACCTGGAGACCGCTGGCCGGCGACCGTGTCTGGCGGCGGTGCTGATCGGGGACGACCCAGCGTCGGTCACCTACGTGAAGATGAAACGCAACTGTTGCGACAAGACCGGCATCGACTCCCGCTTCATCGAGCTTCCGGCCGCCACGTCCACCTCCGAGGCCGTCTCGGCGGTCCGACATCTGTCAGAGGACCTCGGCGTGGACGGCATCCTGGTCCAGCATCCTGTCCCTCCCCAGGTAGACGAACGGGCGGTGTTCAAGGCCATCGCACCGGCCAAGGACGTAGACGGCGTCACCATGCACTCCTTCGCCGCGATGGCCTTCGGTCTGCCCGGACTGCTGTCGTGCACGCCCGGCGGGATCATCCGACTTCTCGACGCCTACCAGGTGGAACTCGTCGGCAAGCACGCCGTGGTCGTAGGACGCAGCCCGATCCTCGGCAAACCGGTCGGGATGCTGCTTCTCGCCCGCGACGCCACAGTCACCTACGGCCACTCGCGCACCCGCGGCCTGCCCGAGATCGTGGCGAGCGCCGATGTCGTGGTGGCCGCGGTCGGCAAGCCCGAGCTCGTGCGGGGAGACTGGATCAAACCTGGAGCGGTCGTGCTCGACGCCGGCTGCAACGAAGGCAACGTCGGCGACGTGGCCTTCAACGAAGCACTCGGACGGGCCAGCCTGATCACCCCCGTCCCCGGCGGTGTCGGCCGCATGACCATTTCCGTCCTGCTCGACCAGACCGTCACCGCCGCCGAGAAGGGTGCAGGTCTGCCACTGGGGACAGCCGCCTCATGATCGGCCCCCAGACCGGTGCCGCCCTCGCGGAATCGTAAACCCATCAGCTGTCATCGATGAGCCGCCGACCGAGGCTCACCACGTCATCGAGGGTGTAGCCAATCCGTCGATAAAACTCGACCGCGGCCTGGTTCGAGCCGCGGACCTGCAGGTTCACCTTCGGACAGCCGAGGAGCTGTAATCGCTTCTCGGCCTCGGACATGAGCAAATGGCCGAACCCCCGCCGCTGATGGTCCGGATGGACCGCGAGGTAGTTGACCCATCCGCGATGGCCGTCGTAGCCCACCATCACCGACCCGATCAGTCGGTCGTCGTCCTCGAGCACCAGAAGGTTATCGGCATCCACCGAAAGCTTGCGCTCAATGTCCCGGTAGGGATCGTTCCGGGGGCGAGTGAGATCGCAGACCCGCCATAGGGAGACCAGCGCCTCGCGGTCATCGCCCCGGTACGGCCGGCACAGAGGAACCACGCGTGGTTTCTAGCCGAGAATGCCAACCTTTAGGAACTCGTTTCCCTCGGCCGCAGCGTTGCTGGGGCGAGGTAGACGTATTCCCGCAGCGTTTACCCGGACGGGAGCCAGACTTCCACTTCTCCGGCCCGGATCCAGCCACAATGCTCGTACAGCGCAATTGCAGCACGGAAGTGAGTGGCCACGTCGAGGATTGGGACCAGCTGCCGCTCAACGCCGGCACCGGCTGCCATCTCCAATAGGGTCCGGGCCGCCCCGAGACGTCGATGGTCAGGACTGACGAGCAATCTCGCGACGACCCCGAGTCGTTGGACCTCGACGCCGAGGACCTCGGATGCCAACGTTATCGCGGGTGCCCCGGTTCGGGGGTGGAGCGTAACTGAGAGCCGCCAACACATCGTTCCGGCATAGCCGCCAACACATCGTTCCGCCTCGTGAGCTGATTTTCCGCCAAGACATCGTTCCGGTTGTCTGCTTCCTCGTCAGCGAGCGAGGAGGTCGTGATGTCGGAGGAGGAGCTA
>JAKATT010000174.1 GCA_021818615.1 Actinomycetes bacterium
CGACTACCGCCTCGCTGGCCGGACCGTCTACGCCAACACCGCGGCCGCCTCGGTACCGGCGTTCTTGCACGGAGACGCCGCCGCCGTGCTCGGGCTGTCCGACGTCCCGATGCACCTGCCGGTCGTCTCGCAGTCAAGCCCGGACACGAGCGGCTTCACGCCGAGGGCGCTCCAGCACGCCTATGACGCCGCGTCGATGAAGCCGGCCTCCTCGACGGTTGTAGCGATCATCGCGAGCGGTGACATGAGGCCGATCATCGCCAACCTGCGGTACGCCGAGAAGGCCTGGGGCTTCCCGCAGGTGCTGGTGCAGGTCGTCTACGACGGGCCGAGGAACGGGATCGTCGGCAGCAACCCGCTCACGGGCAACGCCGAGTGGGACCTCGACACCCAGCTGTCCACGATGATCTCCGGCGCGGTCCGCCGCCTCGAGATCTACGACGTCGCCACCTTCACCGACCCAGAGGTCGCCCGTGGCATCAACATGTTCGTGGAGCAGGACAGAGCCACCGGGCTGTCGGCTTCGCTCGGGGAGTGCGACTACATCGCCTTCCTCGACGGGGCAATGCTCACGACCGACGAGTCCCTGGCCGAGGGAGCGCTCCAGGGGCAGAGCATGTTCGCCTCCACCGGTGACAACGGTTACGCCTGCCCCGAGGTCGCCTCGTCCGGTGTTCCGGAGGGACCTCCCGGAGTTAGCTGGCCCTCCGACGGCGAGTACACGACAGGCGTCGGTGGTACCACGCTCCTCGCCGACAGCAAGGGAAGGGTGACCGAAGAGACCGCCTGGATCGGCGGCGGTGGGGGAGTGTCTCCCTGGGAGACCGCCGCCCCGTGGACTTTGCAGGCGAATGGCGCCGGCCAGACCTGGGAGTACACGAACCAGGGCGGACGATCTGTCCCTGACGTGGCGGCAGTCGCCGATCCGCTCGCGCCGGTGCTCATCTACACCTCCGACACGAAGGGCAGCACTCCGAGCAGCGTCGGAGGCACGAGCGTGGCGAGCCCGTTGACCTTGGGCTTGTGGGCTCGGGTCGAGAACGCCCATCACGACAGGCTCGGTCTTGCCCAGTACGACTTCTACGCGCTCTACGACAAGGTCAACCCCGCGACCATCGAGAACACCCCGCTCGGCCCGACGTATGTCCCGGACCCTGCTCCGAAGCCGGTACCGGGTTTCCGGGACATCGTCATCGGCACGAACGGCGGCTGCGTGGCCAAGCCGGGCTACGACTACTGCACCGGCATCGGCTCGGTCCAGGCCGCCGCTCTCTCGGCTGCGCTTCGCGGCTAGCGACCCCTTGCCTCGGCCGGCCGGCTGGAGCGAGGTGCTCCTGCAGCCGCGATCAGTCGGCTGAGTCCGGGTGCAGGCGCAGCACCCGCCGGATCGCTGCCAGCACGGCCCGCACGGCCACTTCCGGCTTCTCCCCGAAGTCAGGCGAGCCAGCCATCTCGAGCTCGAGGGGCACGAGCGCAGAGCGCTGCAGCGAGGCGAGAGACAGGTTGCCATTCTTGGTCTGGTCGAGGACGGTGGCGGCGAGGAAGCCGACGGCCATATGCCACTCGGGATCGCCGAAGTCGCCCGCCCCGCCGCCCGAGCGCCCGGCGAGGTCGCGCAGCTGCTCCTCGCTGCCGTGGGCGAGGAGGTTGACCCATTCCCAGGCGTGCGGGGCCTCGCCGTGGAGTGCACGCTCGCGGGCGAGCGACCCGGAGAGGAAGGCCGAGCACTGTTCGACGAGCCGGCTGCTCTCCGCGAGCGGCTGGGGAGCCACAACACGTCGACGGCGCCAGCCGCGCATGGGGCGATCTTGGCACCGATGGTGCCCTCACGACAGGGGCGAAAGACTCATACCGCTCGGTCAGTCGACCCGCGGCCAGGACACTGGGCTGGGCTGGCGGGACAGCTCGACGCGTACGCCCGGGGGGGACTCGAGGCTGTTGTGCACCGTGCAGCGCCGGGCAACGGCGAGCAGCGCAGCGAGCCGGTCCTCCGGCACCCCGTCAGGCACACCCAGGCTGATCCCGATCTCGCTCACCCGGGCCGGGCGCGCTCCGAAGGAGTAGGCCGCCTCGACCGTGAGGCCGTCGGTCGGGAGCTCGTGGCGGGCGAGGAACCGCCGGGCGTAAAAGGCGATGCACGCCGCCAGGCTCGAGACGAACAGCTCTGTGGGAGTTGGGGCGGTGTCGCCTCCGCCGCCGTCGAGGGGCTGGTCGACGAGAAGGACGTGCTGGCGGACGGCCACCTCGAACCGGTCGCCGTCGATGTGTCGGACGCTGATGGTGTCGGTCATGGTGAAGCCCCGTTTCTTCGGTGTTGAGGCGTCAGCTCTCGCGCCCTGTCGAAGGGCTCCAACCGCGATACCCCATCAGGTATTCCGTGAGCAGCGCCGGGCAGAGCGCCCGACGGGCGGTCAGGCGACCGGCACGCGGTCCGCGGCCGGCTCGTAGGGGCAGGTCGGGTCCTCGCCGAGCGGGTCGCCGGCCCGGGCGAACGCCTGGGCGCGGGAGCCGCCGCACACCTGGCGGAAGCCGCAGTACCCGCACCGGCCTCGCCGGGCGTCAGGGTCGCGCAGGGCCTGTAACAGCGGAGCCTCGGCGTAGATCCTCGAGAGGGGGGTCTCGCGGATGTTGCCGGCGACGAGCGGAAGAAACCCGCTCGGCTGCACCTCGCCGTGGTGCGAGACGAACACGACCCCCTGCCCGTCGCCGACCGACAGCGGCGGCCTCCGGGCGGCAGGACCGCTCAGGCGGCTCTCGGCGACGCTCGTCCACTCGGGCCACGTCGCGTCGAGCCTGGCCCGAAGGCGCCGATAGAGCGGCCCGCTCCCGAGGCCGGCGTAGCCGGGCTGCCCGGCCAGCCTCTCGCCATGCCCGAGCACGATCCTCCTGAAGGCGGGCGCCTCTGTCGTCTTGAGAGGGAGCGCGCCGGCGATGTCGTCGAGGAGCTCGAGGACGTCCTCGGTCTCGCTGGCCGACAGCGGCAAGACGGTCGAACCACGACCTACCGGTACGAGGAAGAAGACGCTCCACAGGTTGGCCGCCAGATCGTGGGCGAGCCGGGCGAGCCCGGGCAGCTCGTCGACGTTGTCCTTGCAGACGGTCGTGTTCAGCTGCAGGCGCAGGCCGACCTCCTGGGCAGCCTTGCAAGCCGCCACGGTCCAGGCGAAGGAGCCCGGGACCCGCCGGAAGGCGTCGTGGCTATCCGCGCCGGTTCCGTCGATCGAAAGCGAGACGGCGTTCGCCCCGGCGAGGCGCAGCGAGGCCAGCCGGGCCCGGCTGGCCCGGGGGGTCCCAGCGGGTGACACGGCCACCGCGAGGCCCGAGAGCGAGGCATGCCTCACGATGCTCGTCAGGTCAGGTCGCTTGAGCGGGTCCCCGCCTGTGAGGACGAGGACGGGGCGGGGCGCACCGAGAGCAGCCAGGTCGTCTATCAGTGCGCCCACCTCGGCAGTAGTGAGCTCCTCAGGATCGCGATCGGGCACCGACTCAGCCCGGCAGTGGCGGCAGGCGAGGTCGCAAGATCGGAA
>JAKATT010000121.1 GCA_021818615.1 Actinomycetes bacterium
GCGGCGGTCGAGACCTTGCTCATCTCGGATCTCTTTCTCGTCGTGGACGTCGCCGAGAGCGCCTGGAACATCGAGATCGAGGACAAGCTCGTCAAGGACCTCAAGGCCTTCGTCGGCTGAGGCGATGTCCGAGCGCTGGGCGTGACAGCCACCGCACAGCGGTGCTCGGACGGGTGAGCTCTAGATGTCGTAGTAGAGCATGAACCTTTGAAGCCTGGTTCTGACCTGCGGCTCAACACCAAGAGTGGCTCTGACCTGGGAAAACACATCACTGTAAGTAACGTGTCGTCACACCGAAGTTCAGCATCCGGCGGACATTTCGCGGACATAGGGCCCACTGCCCGTCGACCACCCCACGGCTGGTGTCCGGGGATTCCGGGACAGCTCGGCAGAACATTTTAGGCGACACCTTGTCGCAGCGAGCGTGTCCTCCACCCGGCGGTATGGGCGATGTGCGTGGGGGCTGATGGCCGGGATTATGGGGCAGTTACTCACCAGCGATCCGCGCGCCAGGTGAGCGCCGACCCGTCGTTAGGGCGCGGCGGCAGGGCGCTCCTGAGCGGAGGATGCCGGGACGCCAGATCAGGACGTTCTGGGAGTTCCGCTTGCGACAGAGCGTTTTCGTCGTTGGGGCTGCAAGCGATGTGGGGCCGGGCGGTGCCGCGGATAGCCCCCCGTGACCGGGCGGAGTGCCGGGCGGGTATTGCGGGACGCTCCTGCCGGCGCACCCTTCCTGACCTGGGGTGTTCCCGCAGGGGGTTGGTCATATGGAACGTCGGCCCGGCTCATGGCGGTCCGCCGGGCTCGGGGGGTGTCGCCTCCGTCGAGTGGAGTGGGCGTGGCGCCAGCCGGGCGGCGCGTTGGCGTGATCGGTCATCGTGGAGCACCGCACGCAGCACGGCATCGGCGGCGACGAGCTGGTCTGGGTCCACGCGCTGGCGAAGGTCCTCGTTGAGGCGGTCGATCACGGCGGCGACGGCCCGAGCGTAGGCCTCACCTCCGGGCGTGAGCACGACGTTGACCTGCCGGGAGTCCTGCTCGTCGCGCGCGGCCACCGCGAGGCCGCGGCGCTCCAGCCCGTCCGCTAGCTTGCGCGCAGCCTGGCGGGTGACGCCGAGGGCCTCGCCGAGGCGGCCGATCGACAGGGGGCCCCGTTGCAGGAGCCGCACGACGGCTGCGTCGCTGCGGCGGTAGTCGGGATAGCCCAGTTCGTCCAGGCCGCTCGCCATCTGGCGCACCCAGCTTCGGCGAGCCAGGGCGAGCAGGTCGCCGAAGCGGTACGGGGGTGTTGACTCCGAGACCACGGGTCACGATACTACGAGCTATGCAACCAGGTTGCTTATCTTGCAGGCGAGGGGGACGGACGCCGTCCCTTGCGTCGGCACTGGCTCTCGCCGTCGCGGTCGTGGCCCTCCTGGCCGCCTGCGGGTCGACGGCGGCCTCGAAGGCCGTGGCTCGTTCCGGCCAGGCGCAGACGCTGTGGCTGTGCCGCCCCGGTCAGGCCGACGACCCCTGCACTGCCAGCCTCACCGCCACGGCCGTCCCCGCTCAGGGTCCACGGAGCGTCGAGAGCTCCTCGACCGACCCCTCGTCGGGCTTCGACTGCTTTTATGTCTATCCCACCGTGAGCACGCAGCAGTCCGACAACGCCGGCCTGGAGATACAGCCAGGCGAGCGACTGGCCGCCGAAGCCCAGGCATCCAGGTTCTCCCAGGTCTGTCGGGTGTGGGCGCCCATGTACCGCCAGCGCACCGAGGCGTCCCTCGCCAAGGGCCTCGGCTCCGACCCCCGAGCCGACACCGTCGCCTACGACAGCGTGCTATCGGCGTGGAAGGACTACCTGACCCATGACAACCACGGCCGGCCCATCGTCTTCATCGGCCACTCTCAGGGGGCGGCCATGCTCATCCGGCTGCTCTCCTCCCAGGTCGACCCCGACCCCGCCCTGCGGGCGCGGACGGTCGTGGCCATCCTGGTCGGCGGCAACGTCACCGTCCCCACGGGCGAGACGGTGGGGGCGACCTTCCGCCACCTGCCGCTCTGCACGGCGGAAGGCCAAACCGGATGTGTCATCGCCTACTCGAGCTTCCCCTCGCAGCCTCCGGCCGACTCGCAGTTCGGTCGACCCGGCCAAGGTGTCAGCCTCCAGTCGGGCCAGAGGGCGACCGAGGGTGTGCAGGTCGCCTGCGTGAACCCGGCCGCCATCGGCGGCGGCAGCGCCGCCTTGGACCCCTACTTCCTCAGGGCCCAGTCGACCCCGCCGCCCCCGCCGATCACCACTCACTGGGTCACCTATCCCGGCCTCTACTCGGCCACCTGCCGCAGCGACGGCGGGGCCGCCTGGCTTCAGGTCGACACCCTCGCCGCCGCCGGCCGGCCGGTGGTCACCGAGTTGCTCGGCCCCGCCTGGGGATACCACCTCGACGACATCAACCTCGCCCTGGGCAACCTGGTCCAAGACGTCCGGGCCGCAGAGGTCACCTATGCGAGCAATCGCTGAGCCGGGCCGGACCCGGAGGTGAGAGACGCCGCCGTCGCGCTGATCGCCTCGGGCGTTTCGGTCGGGGTTGTCGCCCTGGTGGTGTTGAACCTACTGCCGAGCGGGCTGTCGCCGCTGCGCGACCCGGTCAGCCAGTACGGCATCACCAGGTTCAAGGCCGGCTACCGGGTGCAGACGCTCGCCTACGGGCTAGCCGGCGCCGGTGCCGCCATCGGCATCGCCGCCCTGCCTCGAACGAGCCGCTTGGCGGTCGTCCTCTGTTGCGTGTTCGCCGCATCACGAACCGCAATCAGCTGGTTCCCCATGGACGCCCCGGGTGCCGAACGTAGCGATACCGGACGTCATCACGGTCAACTGGCCATGTGCGCCTTCGTCGCCGTGGCCCTCGCGGCAGTCGAGCTTTCCCGCACGGCAGGGCACGATCACGTCGGCGGGGCCTTTGGTGCGGTGAGCGGTGTGCTGGCAGCAGCGATGCTGGCCTCGCTGATCGCAATGGCCGTCGGCCGCCGCGCCGGCTCGGGGAGCTTCGGTCTGGTCGAGCGGATCTTCTACCTGAGCATGACGGCCTGGCTTGTCACCGTCGCCGCCCTCCTTGCGTCCAGGTAGCGTTCGCCAAGCTGGTAGATCGACCCTGACACTGACCCTGACCGTGGTCGAGCGACCGGTGTCGCCTGACGCCATACCCGCGGGTCGCTCTCCAGGCGCCCTGTGTCGATGACCGATCGTCCTGCGGGCACGCTTGCTCCGCTGAAGCGGCGCCCGCCAAGGTTGGGGCGTGGACCTGAGCCTGCCGTCGTTGCTGTGGCACGCGCTGGGAGACGTGGAGCGGGCCCATACACTGTGCGGAGCAGGAAGGGGCTCGTTCTTTTGGACAGGCTCCTCCATCACGCCAGCGTCGTCGCCACCGAGGGCGAGTCGTACCGCATGAAGCAAGCCAAGCAACGGGGAGGGCGACCATGAGCCGGACCTCCTCGCCGGAGGTCCCCCCTGGCGA
>JAKATT010000154.1 GCA_021818615.1 Actinomycetes bacterium
TCGGCTCGGGAAAGAAGGACGAGGACCCGAAGTGACCCGAGCTTTGCCGAACCTGGTACCAATTCGGCTGTAACTGGCTCGTCTACAACGCGTGCGGTGCCAGCAAGCGTTACCGCTCTCATCGCGCTGACGCCGCCCCCAGGGGCACCGAGTCCACACAGACCTCGTGGCCCCCGGCTCGTACTCCCCGCAGCTGGCTCTCAGGCGTCGGCCGCGCAGGCACAGCCGGGACCGCATCCTCCGCCCGCCGCTGGCCCAGATGGCATCGCGAAGCTCGGCGCGCTCCCCCGGCCGGGCGTCGCGAAGACGGAGAGCACCCGACGAGTGGCCACGTGCCCCGCGGGGCAGGGTGGAGCCGGCGCGTCGGCATCCGTGGCGGTGCGACGGACCTCGAAGCGGCTGCCACACTCGCGGCAGTGGAACTCGTAGATCGGCATCGGCGCCAAGCCTATCGAGTGATCAGCTGGGCGATGAGGCGGGACAGGTGGCGAGAGCACGCGGGCTGGTGCGCTAGGGTGGCGTGGGTTCGTTCACCCGTGCTGAACAGGGAGAACGCACAGCGGGCTGTGGCGCAGCTTGGTTAGCGCGCTTGACTGGGGGTCAAGAGGTCCCGGGTTCAAATCCCGGCAGCCCGACCGAGTCAGAGCAGGTCGTACTGGTGCAGCCAAGCCTCCGCGAGGTCTTGGAGCCGCCGCAAATCGGAGACCTCGCAGGTCAGCAACGGTACGTGCTTGACGGCCCTGCAGGCGAGCGAGATGGCACGTCTCGGTGTGCGCGACCGGCTGCGGGCAGTCCTCTGGGAGTCGAACCTGCAGGGAGGGGTGGGCGGCAACCCGACCTTCTCACCCGGCGAGGTAGGCGGAGAGCTCCTGTCGGCCACCTATCCCGACGCGCTCGAGCTTGCCGCCTTCTACCTACAGGCTCTTGCGACCGGCGTTGCCAGGCTCGACGCTGCGCGCGGTGTCGGGAGGTGGTGGCGCTCTCGTCGCCTACGAGGCGGTCGACCTCGGGGGCCAGCGCGCCATCTACATGATCAATCCCTGGGCTACCTCCGTGATGGTCCGACCAGATCTGCCGGCCGGTGGACTGAGCGAGCGCCTGCTCGGCGCTGCGACGGTGCAGCGGTCCGAGGCGAGCGGAGCGCTCCGGCTGCCCGCGCAGCCGGTGAACCGGTCAATCGAGCTGCCGCCGGAGTCGATGGGCGTGGTTCGGCTGGCGCCGCTTCGATCACGGTCGAATTGAACGGGTCGAGGCACCTGAGCTTCTCGGTCTGACCCTGGCGAGTCTCGAGGTTGCCGAGACCAGGCAGGAGATCCACCAGAGCGTCACACCTGCACGGAGTCGACGAGACGATCTCCATGGTGATCGCTGGGGCGAGCGACCGGGGCGCTGAGCCGTCCTCTCGTGAGAAGTTCTTCACGGCTCTCGTGGACGGCCGCTTTCCGCGAGCGCGCGTCACATCGAACATCGAGGACTGCGTCTCCCGGCTCTCTCTGGGCCTGCTCGAGCACGGCTGGGAGCCCGCTTACATCGCGAAGGCCGTGCGCCGTAAGGAACGCTGCCGCGGTCGCCCTCCTGGCGGGCCTGCTCCCAGATGCCGTAAGGATGACCACGAAGGCGGAGTACCTCGAGCGTAGGCAGGCAGAGGCCGCCAACCTGGCGCAGTCCTCCGGGCGCCGTCTCGGCGGCGGCTCACCCGATTGGGCCTCCCACGTGCGCGCCGTGTTGGCGGCAGTCGGGGTGCTCGTCCAGCTGCCGAGGCTGCGCGACCTCGGGCTTGTGCGCAGCGCCGCCCACGCGGCACGCCCCGGAATCGACGAGCCCCTCCTCGCCCGCGTCAGAGCACTTCTCGCCCAGGCGGAGTCGACCTCGTTCGAGGAAGAGGCAGCGGCCTTCATGGCCAAAGCGCAGGAGCTGATGACCAGATACCGGATCGACCGCGCCGTGGTCGAGGCCGATCGGGCGCAGCAGGGAGGCGCGCCGGTCATCGACGCACGCCGTTGCTGGCTCGACGACCCCTACCTGTCGCTCGAGAGCTACCTGCTCTCGGTCGTCGCACGGGCGAACCAGGTAAGAGCTGTGGCGGCAGACAAGATTGGCTTCGTCACGCTCGTCGGCCACCCGGCGGACGTCGACGCGACCGAGATCCTGTTCACCTCCCTGCTGGTCCAGGCAACGCGCCGCATGGCAGAGATCACGGCGGCAGGCCAGCCGGCGGGCCTTGGGCTCTTTCTCGCCGTGAGGAGGCAGTCGGCTCGACCGTCGTACCGGCGCTCGTTCTTCGTCGGCTTCGCGAACCGGATCGGCGACCGTCTGGAAGAAGCAGCAGGTGCAAGCTCGGCGGCAGCGGTGAGCGAGCTCGGCGAGACCTTCCTCCCGGTCCTCGCCCGGCGGGCCGGCACGGTGGACGAAGCCGTGGGCAAGCTGTTCGGTGACCTCGTTATCGAGCAGGTAGGTGTCACCGACCACCGAGGCTGGGCGGCCGGAGCAGCAGCCGCAGATCTCGCCGATCTCGCTGTCGGCCCGGTTCTCGCCGGCACCGGCGCACAGTGACCTTCCGGCCTGCTCGAAGCGAGCGGTGCTTGCCAGCCTCGACTGCAGGCTTTCTCGAGGAGCTAGCGGGGAACCCGGAACACGGCCCGTTCTCCCTCGCAGACAGAACGGAACGCACACCCCTCGAGGTGGTCGTTCACCACGCCGAGAGCCTGCATGGCGGAGTACACAGTCGTTGGCCCCACGTAGCGGTAGCCCTTCCGGCGTAGCTCGCCAGATAGCGCCTTGGCCTCCGGAGTGGACGCCGGCACGGCGCTGCTTTCGGTCCGTGGCCCAGGCGCTTCGTCGGCCTCGTATCGCCAGAACAGCGCGGCAAGGCCGACGCCCTGCTCGCGCAAGCGCACGGTGGCCCGGGCGTTCGCGATCGTGGCCATGATCTTGCCGCGATGGCGCACGATCCCCGGATCCTGCACGAGCCGCTCGATCTCGGCAGGACCGAACCGTGCGACGACATCGGGGTCGAAGGCGGCGAACGCCCGACGGAAGCCCTCCCGCTTTCGCAGGATCGTCAACCAGGAGAGCCCGGCCTGGAACCCCTCGAGGCACAACTTCTCGTAGACGCGAAGGTCGTCGGCGGTCGGCCGGCCCCACTCCTGGTCGTGGTAGGCCTTGTACTCGGCGGTCGAGGTCCCCCATGGGCAGCGGGTAGCGCCGTCCTCGCCCGTCACGACCTTGCTCACAACGTGCAGCCTCGCCCGTGCTCGAAGCCCTCGCGAGACCGCCAGCCCCGAGGACAGGCCGGCCGTGGCGACAACCGCACGCTCCTACCAGGCGCCACCGGGCGAACTACCGCAACTTGTCCAGAGACCGAAGGACCGAGCTGATGATCCACGACTCGACCGGGTCTCGCTGCGTGCTCGTGTGCGGCTGGGTGCAGATCCGAGATGGCCTCGAAGCTAAGCTGGCGCGCTCCCGCCTCAGGCAAGCGGGCCGAGCGCGGCAGCAAAGATGTCGTCCCGGTTGCTCGCCCCGGTCGCGCTGCCCCAGCTGGCGACGACCCGCTGCCGGTGCGGACCTGCCGGTAGCTCGCCCAGACCGAAGGTGTCCCCCGGCCAGACGCTAGACCTGCCGAGCGCCGAGGACACCCGTAGAGCGGGCCCGAGCCAGCCGGCCTTGACCGAGAAAGCCCGCACGTCCATCGCGTAGCCGTGCTGCGGCCCGTCTGCCAGCCAGCCGATTACGGCCTGTCCGGCGGGCCCGCCGGCCACCTGCACGATGTGGACCGCCTGGTCGCTGTCGGGAGTGACCCGGACGGGCCGGGACCACGTGCGCCCATGGTCAGTCGAGTAGCAGAGGAAGCCGACGTCAGCGTCGCCCTGCCCAGCATCGAAGGTCGCGTAGAGGCTGCCGCCGGCATCGAGCCCGAGGGAGCCGTCGATCCACCAGCTCTTAACGGACTCGTCGAGGGACGCGGGTCCGACTCTGACAGGCTTCGACCACTTGGCGCCGCCGTCGACGGAGCTCGTGAAGTACTCGTGGCCGCGGGCAAGAGTGAACGTCTTTTTGTTCGTCACCTCGTAGCCCTGGTAGAGAACGTCTACGCGGCCGTCCGGCTCGACGAGCACCGGTCCGGAGTCGGCACCGCTGGCCGGGAAGCCTGGGCTGACATGCACGATCCTTCCCCATCTCCTGCCGCCGTCGGTCGACTTCTGCACCACTATGTTGACGTCGCCTGCCGCGAACGAACAGCTCCCGACGGGGGAGCAGAGGTACCTCATGTCGCTCGCTGACGGTCCGTAGTCCCACGTGAGATAGAGGGTGTGGCCGGGCCCTGCCGCGATGAAGTCGCGATCGCCCCAGTTGCCGACCGGTACACCACTCAGTTCCTTCACCTGGCTGAACGACGCACCGTGGTCGAAGGACGCTTCGACGACCGGGAACATCCTCGAGTCCTTCTCGGTCATGAAGGACGCGTAGACGACTCCGTTGGCCGAGACCGCGATCGCCGGGTCCCAGGTGGAGGCGGTTGAATCGGGGAGGAGAAGGGGCTTGGAGAAGGTAGCGCCGCCGTTGGTGGACCGGGCGAATGCCATCGACCGACTGCGGCCGCAACCCATCCACAGCTCGTAAACCTGGTCGAGGGCCTGGTCGCTCGCCTGCTCGACCTCGGCGCTCGTCGCGGAGCAGTCGATGCTGATCCGGCGGACCGGGCCGATCGGCGAGGCCTGTTGCGTGGCCGCGCTCACGCCCGTCCCCCCAGCTGCGGTGCTGACGGCGACCGCAGCGCTCGATACCGTCACAACGCCGAGCATGAGCACCATCCCTGCCAGCGGGCGGCTTCCCTTCCGCCTTCGCCAAGAGCGGATCGTCGTCACACCGGCCCCTTCCCGAGTCGGATCAGCTGCCCGATCGGGCACGCCCCCGTGGCGGATGTTAGATCTCGCTTCGTCGCGCCGACAGCACAACTGCTAAAGAGAGGCAGCTATGACTCTTCCCCGTGACCGGCTGGAGGGCGCTGGCGCCCGCTGGGCCGCAGAGCTCGAGAGCTGGGCCATCCCCGACGAGATCCTCGCGGCCGCCCCCGAGCTTCCCTGGGGTTTCCCGACCGAGATCTTCCGGGCGTCTGCACTCTCGGCGATCGAGGAGCCCGACGACACACCCTCGATCCGCCGGGCACGAGAGGCTCTCGAGGCGGGCGTGCCAGTCCCGGCCGCTGGCGGGCGAGTGTCGTCCGAGCGCAGTGTGCTCGACGTTGGTGCCGGGGCCGGAGCCGCCAGCCTGCCGCTCGTGCCGCCGGCCACCCGAGTGGTGGCGGTCGATGAGAGCCCACTCCTGCTCGCCACCCTCGAGGAGCTCGCCGCTGTGCTGGAGATCCCGGTCGAGGTCGTGCCCGGGGGCTGGCCGGAGGTCGCCCCCGCCACCCCTGTCGCCGACGTCGTCGTCTGCAACCACGTCCTCTACAACGTCGCCGCGCTTGGCCCCTTCATCATCGCGCTCGACGCGCACGCCCGCCGGCGGGTGGTGATCGAGCTCACCGAGGTCCACCCGCTCGCGTACCTGAACAACCTCTGGAAGGTCCTGCACGGCATCGAGAGGCCGCACGGCCCGACCGCCGAGGACGCGCTGGCTGTCGTCCGGGGGCTCGGCTTCGACGCCCAGGCGGAGCGTTTCGTCCGGCCCTCTCGATGGGGGGCCGAACGCCAGGCCCTGGTGGCTCTCACGCGACGCCGGCTCTGCGTCGGCCCTGAGCGTGACCACGAGATCGACCGCCTGCTGCAAGACGGGGACCGTGGTCTCGTCACGATCTGGTGGGATCGCGTGATGCCGTCAGCGTGATCTACCCGCCGGGCCCGGGTCTTTCGTCGACGGGCAGCGCCTCCTCGGCGCAGCGGTTGTCGGTCGTTCTATCGACCGGCACGTGGCTGCCAGGCAGCGACCCGCCACGCGTGCGCCTCTTCGGTACTTTCACCGCGGTCACCACGGCACTAGCCTGAGTAGGTGCCGCCGGCTGATCGAGAGTGCTCGGGACCTCAAATGGGGAGGATGCCGTTATGAACACCTTTAAGACACTGTTGGTGGCAGTCGACCAGTCGGATGCGTCCGATCGCGCGGTCCTGGTCGCCCGCGACATCGCCCAGCTCGCTGGAGCGAGCCTCCGGCTGCTGCACGTACGCGAGCACCAAGTCGTGGCCGGCAAGGGTGGAGGGGTCTTCGATCTGGAGGAGCCCGAGCAGGTGGAGCAGCTCTTGAAGAAGGAGCTCACCGCGCTCGAAGGCTCGGGTCTCGAGGTGCACACCGAGCTGCGCCGAGCGAACGTCGGCCATGCCGCGCAGCAGATCGTCGCGGCGGCAGAATCCGCCGATGCCGGCATGATCGTGATGGGATCACGTGGCCGCTCGGAGCTCGCGGCCCTCCTGCTCGGAAGCACCGCCTACAAAGTTCTCCACCTCGCAGATCGCCCAGTGCTGATCGTTCACTGAGCCAATCAAGTGACGGAGAGGAGCGAGACTTGCACCGCTCCTCGGCTCTTGGGACCAAGGCAGCCGGCCGTTCGGAGAGCGGGACGGCGGGGGCCAGGCAGCAGCCGGTGAGGACGGCCACTCCGGGCGGGACGCTCGAGAGCGTCGATGCCATGGCTGCCATCTTCCGCCCGGTTCGTGCAGGCAACACCTTCGAGGAGACCGTTGAACGCGTGCTCACCGCCGTCAAGCTGGGCCTCGTCGACGACCAGGAGCGACTGCCGACGGAGCGGGAGCTAGCCGCCAGGCTCGAGGTCAGCAGGACGACGCTGCGAGAGGCGATCCGATCTCTACGGGAGGCCGGTTACGTCGAGTCGCGCCGGGGCCGTAACGGTGGGACCTTTGTCACCTACCGGCCGAGGGAGAGCCACGCTACTGCAAGCCTCGACGGCATCCACGGCGCGCAGCTCAACGACACGCTCATCTTTCGCGAGACCCTCGAGATCGGAGCTGCATCGATCGCGGCCAGATCGGTGAGGTCAGAACGGGAGCTCGGGCACCTTCAGCAGTGCCTTGAGATGGCGGCATCGGCCGATCTGGACGGCTACCGGAGAGCCGACTCCAGGCTCCACCTCTCCCTCGCTCAGCTCACCGGTTCACCCTCTCTCGTAGCTGCCACGGCCGATGTACGCATGCGGCTCAACAGCCTGCTCGACTCGATTCCCCTCCTCGAACGGAACATCCGGCACTCGAACGATCAACACTCAGAGATCGTCAAGGCGGTGACAGCACGGGATCCGGAACGCGCGAGACGGGCGATGGCCGATCACCTGGAGGGGACAGCCTCGCTGCTGCGCGGCTTCCTCGCGTGACCTGATCTGCTGGCCCCTCCCCGCCCGCAGATCAAGATCGCGGCACCGACCCTTGACGGTCCTGCCTCCTCCTGATATATAAAAGGCACGAAGCTGGTCCATTTGTACCGCTCCTGCCTCGGCAGAGCGGGCGGCGCCGGCAGCGTGCGCGTTCGGCAACAACCGGCGTGCCGGGGAGGGACACATGGCCACGTGACTTGGAGCGGCGGATGGCAGTTATCGCCGTACAACACGTGTGCCTTTGGACATAGGAGGGGCTAATGGGAGACGACCTACTCGTACCGCCGGCAGACACCGGAGGGGGAGTTGCTGGGACCGAGATAGCGCGAGAACTGACAGACGAAGAGAGACTCCACCAGCTCGGGTACGCACAGGTTCTCCGCAGGGGCATGAGCCGATTCTCGAACTTCGCAATCTCCTTCACGATCATCTCGATCCTATCGGGCTGCCTGACCCTGTACTACTTCGGATTGCAGCATGGCGGTCCACCGACCATGCTATGGGGCTGGCTCCTCGTCGGCGTGCTCGTCCTCTTTGCCGGTCTCTCGATGGCCGAGATCTGCTCAGCTTATCCGACCGCCGGCGGTCTTTACTACTGGGCGGCGAAACTGGCGCCAGGTAAGAGTGCCCCGATCTGGTCATGGTTCACGGGCTGGTTCAACCTACTCGGCCAGGTGGCCGTCACAGCCGGCATTAGCTTCGGCGCCGCCTTCTCGGTCTCGGCCTTCCTTGCCCTCGTGACGAATCAGGCGTACTGGTTATCGAGGGGCCACACCATCGCGATCCTCGCCGTCATCCTGTTCCTGCAAGGTCTGTTGAACACCTTTGGCATCCGTCTCGTGGCCCTCCTGACCAACGTCTCGGTCTACTGGCACCTCCTCGGTGTGGCTATCATCGTCATCATCTTATTTGCAGCACCCTCATCCCACACACATCAGTCGGCCTCATTCCTTTTCGGTGGCGCCGGTTGGCATGACTTTTCAGGACTCTCAGGCTTTTCGCTTCCGTTTTATGTCTTTCTCATCGGCCTGCTCAATGCACAATATACCTTTACCGGCTATGATGCATCAGCTCACGTAACTGAAGAGACTGTTCAGGCGAGCATCTCCGGACCTAAAGGGATTGTCAACTCCATCTGGATCTCGCTCATTGCCGGATTTGTGCTCCTGCTCGGTGTGAGCATGGCGATTCCGACGCACTTTCCGATCTCGATCGCGGGCGTCGTCTACAAGGGTTACGCCGACATCTCGACGGCCACCGTCCCCTGGGCGACGATCTTCGAGTACTCGGCCGGCCGCGTCGCAGCCGAGGTCCTCATACTCATCGTGATCGGTGCTCAGTTCTACTGTGGTATGGGTTCGGTCACCGCTAATTCGCGCATGATCTTCGCCTTCTCACGGGATGGCGCGGTTCCCTTCCACAACTTCTGGCACCACGTCAGCAAGAGGAGCCGAGTCCCTGTCCGTTCGGCATGGTTCGGTGCAGTCGGGGCGTTCATACTTTCGGTTCCCTACATCTGGAGCCCGGTTGCCTACGGCGCCGTAACCTCCATCGCTGTTATCGGCCTCTACGTCGCCTACCTCACACCGGTCTTCTTACGGCGAATCAATCCGGGTGCTTTCACGCCCGGTCCCTGGAAGCTGGGAAGATTCGGCCCGTGGTTTGGATGGATCGCGATCGTCTGGGTCGTGTTCATCTGCATCATGTTCATGTTGCCGGCTTACGCGCCGATCACCGCCGCGAGCTTCAACTACACGCCGGTAGCCGTGGCAGTGGTCATCGGCTTCGCGGGCATCTGGTATGCGGTCTCGGCCCGCAAGTGGTTCAGAGGACCCAAGGTGGAGGGCTCACCCGAGGAGCTCGCTGCCATCGAGCGGGAGTTCCTGTGAGAGCCGGGCGAAGGCGAGAGCTCGCCGGTGCGGAGGAGGCTCCTCGGGGCTTCCACGGCCCAGCCTGTACGAGCTCGGCCCGCGCCGCGGTGCTCCCGTGAGCGAGGCGGGTCGGTCAACCGGCACCCTCTCACTCGACAGACTTGGCGACCTTGTGTCAGCGGGCAGCATCGACACGGTCCTCGTCGTCCTCACCGACATGCAGGGACGCCTGCAGGGCAAGCGTCTCGACGCACGCTTCTTCCTCGAGGATGTCGTCTCGCGCGCGGCCGAGGCGTGCAGCTACCTGCTCGCGGTCGACGTGGAGATGAACACGGTGGCCGGCTATGCGATGTCATCGTGGGAGACCGGCTACGGCGACTTCGTGATGCGCCCTGACCTCTCGACGCTGCGGCATCTCCCGTGGCACAGGGCGAGCGCCATCTGCCATGCCGACCTCGTCTGGGAGAACGGCGAGCCGGTCGAGGCCTCGCCGCGCCGCATCCTCCAGCGGCAGGTCGGGCGGCTGGCCGAGCGCGGCTGGACGGCGCTCGGAGCCACCGAGCTCGAATTCATGGTGTTCGAGGACACCTACGAGGAAGCTTTCGACTCCGGCTTTCGCCGCCTCACGCCTGCGAACCGCTACAACGTGGACTACTCGATCCTCGGCACGTCCCGCGTCGAGCCGCTTCTCGGCAGGATACGGCGGGAGATGTCGGCCGCCGGCATGCGAGTCGAGTCGGTGAAGGGCGAGTGCAATTTCGGCCAGCACGAGATGGCCTTCCTCTACGACGAGCTCGTCCCGAAGGCAGACGAGCACGCCCTCTACAAGACAGGAGCCAAGGAGATCGCTTCCCAAGAGGGCTGCTCGATCACGTTCATGGCGAAGTACGACGCCCGCGAGGGCAACAGCTGCCACGTTCACCTCTCGCTAAGGGCGGCCGACGACTCGCCCGTCTTCGCGGGGAACGGAAGGCACGGGATGTCGCCGGTGTTCGAGCACTTCCTTGCCGGGCTGCTCGCCTCGGCCGCCGACATGACCCTGCTATACGCACCGAACGTGAACTCCTACAAGCGCTTTTCAGCAGGCTCCTTCGCGCCGACGGCGATCGCTTGGGGGCGGGACAACCGTACCTGCGCCTTCCGTATCGTCGGCCACGGTCCCTCCCTTCGCGTCGAGTGCCGGATCGCCGGCGGCGACATGAACCCGTACCTCGGGCTCGCCGCCCTTGTCGCCGGCGGCCTGCACGGCGTCGGGCTCGAGCTCGAGCTCGAGCCCGAGCTGGTCGGGAACGCCTACACCTCGGAGGCTCCGCGGCTGCCGACGACGATGGGGGAGGCGATGGAGCGCTTCGGCGCGAGTGCCGTCGCCCGCGAGGCTTTCGGCGACGCCGTCGTCGAGCACTACCTCAACATGGCCCGCGTCGAGCTCGAAGCGTTCGAGTCTGCCGTGACCGACTGGGAACGGTACCGAGGTTTCGAGCGGCTGTGATCGGCGCGCTGTCAATGCGGCGATGCCGCCTGGTACAACCCCGAGAACGATGACGACGACCAAACAGGTTCTCAACCCGGCCACCGAAGAAGTCGTGGCCTCCGTGCAGCAGCTCGAGGCGGACGAGGTCGACGAGGCGATCGAGGCGGCGGTCTCGGCGCAGCGCGAGTGGGCCGCCGTCGCACCAGGCGATCGTGCCCGCCTCCTGCGGCGTGCCGCCGAGCGGGTCGGTGAGGCGAACGAGGAGCTCGCCTGGCTCGAGGTGCGCAACTCCGGGCACACGATCTCGAACGCGCGCTGGGAGGCCGGCAACGTCCGGGACGTCCTCGCGTACTACTCGGGCGCACCCGAGCGCCTCTTCGGCCGGCAGATCCCCGTCGCCGGCGGGCTGGACGTGACCTTTCGCGAGCCGATCGGCGTCGTCGGGGTGATCGTGCCCTGGAACTTCCCGATGCCCATCGCCTCGTGGGGCTTCGCGCCGGCGCTCGCAGCCGGGAACGCCGTCTTGCTCAAGCCCGCCGACCTGACGCCGCTCACGGCCATCCGCATAGGCGAGCTCCTCCTCGAGGCCGGCCTTCCCGAGCACCTCTTCCAGGTCCTGCCCGGGAGGGGGAGCGTCGTCGGTTGGCGCTTCGTGACGCACCCCCGGGTCGGCAAGATCTGCTTCACCGGCTCGACCGAGGTAGGCAAGTCGATAATGGCCGGCTGCGCCGAGCAGGTGAAGCGAGTCACGCTCGAGCTCGGTGGCAAGAGCGCCAACATCGTCTTCGCAGACTCCGATCTCGAGAAGGCAGCAGCGACGGCGCCCTCCGCCGTCTTCGACAACGCCGGGCAGGACTGCTGCGCCCGCTCGCGGATCCTCGTCGAGGCGAGCGCCCATGATCGCTTCCTCGAGCTGCTCGAGCCGGCTGTGAAGGCGTTCCGCGTCGGCGACCCCGGCGACGAGTCCTCCCAGATGGGTCCGCTCATCAGCGAGGACCAGCGTTCGGTCGTGCGCTCGTACGTGGCCGACCCGGTGCGGGTCGCCTTTCGCGGCTCGGCTCCCGCGGGAAGGGGCTTCTGGTTCGCGCCGACAGTGCTCGCGCCAGTCGACAGGGGGGACAGGGCTTTCCGGGAGGAGATCTTCGGCCCTGTCGTCACTGTCGTTCCCTTCGAGGACGAAGCCGACGCGATCCGCATCGCCAACGACACCCCATTCGGTCTCTCCGGCTCGCTTTGGACCCGCGACCTCGGGCGGGCGCTTCGCGTCGCGCGAGCGCTCGAGACCGGCACGCTTTCGGTCAACTCTCACTCCTCGGTGCGCTACTGGACCCCCTTCGGCGGCTTCAAGCAGTCAGGCCTCGGACGCGAGCTCGGGCCGGACGCGCTCGACGCCTTCACCGAGGTGAAGAACGTCTTCGTCGACACGACCGGCTGACACCGCCGGTAAAGAAGAGCCTGCCACTCGCTCAGCGCGGGTGCCGGGCTAGAAAAGGGGCTGACAAATGGGACGACTCGAAGGCAAGGTCGCCGTGATCACCGGAGCGGCGAGCGGCATCGGCAAGGCGAGCGTGCGCCGGTTCGCGGCCGACGGCGCGACGGTCGTTCTGGCCGACGTCGACGTGGACGGCGGCAGGGCGCTTGCAGAAGAGGTGTCAGGCGTGTTCGTGGCCACCGACGTCACCGACCCCGCCGGCGTGCAGTCGCTGTACGAGACGGCGACGACCGCCTGTGGCGGACTCGACATCCTCTTCAACAATGCCGGCATCTCGCCGCCTGACGACGACTCGATCCTCGAGACCGAGCTCGAGGCCTGGCGGCGCGTGCAGGAGGTCAACCTCACGAGCGTCTACCTGTGCTGCAAGTACGGCATCCCTCACCTGCTGGCGAGGGGAGGCGGCAGCGTGATCAACACCGCCTCGTTCGTCGCCGTGCTCGGGGCCGCCACCTCACAGATCTCCTACACCGCCTCCAAGGGCGGGGTCCTCTCCATGTCCCGCGAGCTGGGCGTGCAATTCGGCCGGCAAGGCGTCAGGGTCAACGCACTGTGCCCCGGGCCTGTGAACACCCCGCTCTTGCAGGAGCTGTTCGCTAAGGACCCCGAGCGGGCGGCGCGACGGCTCGTCCACATCCCGATGGGTCGCTTCGGCGAACCGGAGGAAATAGCTGCCGCGGCGGCCTTCCTGGCCTCCGACGACGCCTCTTTCATCACGGCATCGACCTTCCTCGTGGACGGCGGCATCCACGCCGCATACGTAACGCCATTGTGAGCGCCGCTGCGGCGAGCCGGCCGGTCGTCGGCATCACCACCTACGAGGACCGCGCGCGCTGGGGCGACTGGGACCAGCTGGCTGAGCTGCTGCCGGCGAGCTACGTGCGCTCGGTCGAGCGAGCCGGCGCCGTCCCGGTGTTGATCCCCGTCCAGGACCTCACGCCTGGCGACGCGCTGAACCTGGTCTCGCGTCTTGACGGCCTTGTCGTCGCAGGCGGTCCCGACGTAGCGCCGGCGCGCTATGGCGCCGAGCGCCACTCTGAGACGAGCGAGCCGACCGAGAGCCGTTCGCGGCGCGACGCCACCGAGATCGCCCTCATCGAAGCAGTGACAGCGAGGCCTACCCCGACGCTTGCCATCTGCCGGGGCATGCAGTTGCTGAACGTGGCGCGTGGCGGGAGCCTCGTGCAGCACCTCCCGGACGTGGCCGAGGGAGAGCACGGGGGAACGCCGGGGGGTTTCGGATCCCATGTCGTGCAGCTCGAGGGTGGGAGCCTCCTCGCAAAGGCTGCCGGCTGGCAGCGAGCCACCGTCCCCACCCGCCATCACCAGGCGATCGACCCGGCCGGCCTCGGGCGGGACCTTCTCGCGGTCGCGTTCGCCGAAGACGGCACGATCGAGGCGGTGGAGGACCGCAGCGTCCCGTTCCTCGTCGGCGTGCAGTGGCACCCCGAGGCAGGCGACGATCCGCGCCTCTTCCTGGCGCTCGTCGAGGCGGCTCGCAGCGCCATGGTCGCCCGGCGTGGCGGCTGACATTCTCGTCGTCCACCACTCCCGTGGCGGCGAGACCGCGCGGCTCACCGAGGAGGTGCTGAGCGGCGCCGAGGAGGCCCGGGGCGCCCTGTCGGTCACGCTCCTCGACGCCTTTGCCGCCGGGCCGGATGACGTGCTCGAGGCGAGGGGGGTGATCCTTGGGACTCCTGCCCGTTTCGGCTACATGAGCGGGGCGATGAAGGACTTCCTCGAGCGCATCTACCATCCCTGCCTCGAGCGGGCACTCAGACGCCCCTTCGCCCTCTACGTAAAGGGCGACAGCGACATCACCGGTGCCGTCGAGAGCGTCGAACGCATCGTGAGGGGTCTCGGCTGGAAGCGGGTGCTGCCCGTCCTCGAAGTCGTCGGGGCGATCCAACCGCCCGATCTCGAGGCGGCGCACGACCTCGGAGCGACAATGGCAGCGGGCATCGAGTCCGGCATCTTCTGACGAGCGCCTGGGCAAGCTCGCCCCAGTGCCGCCGACTCGCGGGCCCTCCGGGCTTCGAGGCGCTCCACCCTAGACTCAGGACGTGCCTGAGGAACCGGGAGCGATGCCAGTGCCGGTGCAAGACGGGCTCGAGCGCATCTGGACCGTGCCCAACCTTCTGTCGGCCGGTCGCCTCGGCCTCATCGCAGTGTTCTGCTGGCTGCTGTTCGGTCCCGATGACCGGATCGCCGCCGCCGCGGCACTTGCCGTCGCAGGGGCCACCGACTTCGTCGACGGTTACGTCGCCCGCCGCTTCAACCAGGTGACGATGCTGGGCAAGGTGCTCGATCCGACAGCCGATCGTGTCGTCGTCGTCACAGGTGTTATCGCCATCACCCTCTACGGCGCCCTGCCCGTCTGGCTCGCGGTCTTGGTGCTTGCCCGCGAAGTCCTCGTCTCGAGCGCAGTGCTGGCGCTCGCCGCCCTCGGTGCCCGGCGCATCGACGTGCTCTGGGTGGGAAAGGCCGGAACATTCGGGCTGATGGGGTGCTTCCCTCTGTTCCTGCTCTCTTACGCGCCGCAGGGCTGGGCGCGCGATCTGAGGGACGTCACCTTCGTGCTGGTCGTGCCGGCGTTGCTCCTCAGCTTGCTCGCCGCCGTCTCCTACGTGCCCCTCGCCCGAAAGGCGCTTGCCGAGCGGGCTGACAGACGTCGGCCGGCGAACGCGGTGGCGCCGTGATCGCGTTCGCCAGCAGGTCGCCGACGCGATGAAGGCGGTCATCATGGCAGGGGGAGAGGGCACACGACTGCGCCCACTCACCGCCAACCAGCCGAAGCCGATGCTGCCGATGGCGAACCGCCCGATGGCCGAGCACGTGGTGAGCCTGTTGCGCAAGCACGGGTTCACGGAGATCGTCGTGACGGTCTCGTTCCTTGCCAACCAGATCCGCACCTACTTCGGCGACGGCTCAGAGTTCGGGGTCTCCATGGTGTACGCGACCGAGGAGACCCCGCTCGGCACGGCTGGCTCGGTGCTGAACGCCCGGGAGCAGCTCGACGAGCGCTTCCTCGTCATCTCCGGTGACGTTCTCACCGACATCGACTTGAGCGAGCTCGTCGCCTTTCACGACAAGCAGGACTCGGTCGCCACCCTCGCTCTCAAGGCGATGGACAACCCGCTCGAGTTCGGCATCGTCATCACGGGTCAGCACGGCCGGGTCGAGCGCTTCCTCGAGAAGCCAGGGTGGGGAGACGTCTTCTCGGACACGATCAACACGGGCATCTACGTGCTCGAGCCCGAGGTCTTCGATTGGATCGAGGAGGGGCGACCGGTCGACTTCTCGGGCGAGGTCTTCCCCGCCATGCTGGAGGAGGGCCGACCACTGCACGGCTTCGTCGCAGGCGGCTACTGGGAGGACGTGGGCACGCTCGAGGCATATCTGCGAGCACACACCGACATCCTCGACGGAAAGGTCGAGCTCGTCATCTCAGGTTTCCCGCTGCGGCCCGGCGTCTGGGTCGGCGAGGGCGCCGAGATCCACCCGAGCGCTTCCGTGCAGGCACCGGCCGCGATAGGAGCGAACTGCAGGATCGGTCCGGTGGCGAGCATCGGTCCCCACACGGTCCTTGGCACGAACGTTCGCGTCGGCGAGAACACCGTCATCGAGCGAAGCGTCCTGCACGACAACTGCTACCTCGCGACCGGCGTCACAGCACGCGGCTCGGTGATGGCCCGCTCCTGCGACATCCGCCAGGGCGTGCACGTCGAGGAGGGCGTCGTGCTCGGTGACGGCTGCCGGGTCGGAAGGGGGGCTGTGCTCCGTTCTGGCGTGAAGGTGTACCCGAACAAGACGATCGAGGCCGGCGCAGTCGTGTCGTCGTCGATCGTCTGGGAGTCGAGGGGATCGAGAAGCCTCTTCGGGCGTCTCGGTGTCTCGGGCATAGCCAACGTCGATCTGTCGCCGGAGCTCGCGATGCGCGTTGCCATGGCCTACGGCAGCATCCTCCCGAAGGGCGCCACCGTGACGACCTCCCGGGACTCGAGCCGGGCGGCACGCGTGTTGAAACGGGCGGTCATGGTGGGGCTGACGGCAGCAGGCTGCAATGTCGAAGACCTCGAAGCCGCCACGGTGCCGGTGACCCGGTTCCAGGTGCGCACCGGAGTGTCGAGCGGCGGTGTAACGGTCCGCCTAGTGGCCGATGACCCGCAATCGGTCAGCCTGCGCTTCCTCGACGGCGATGGCGTCGACCTCGACGAGGCGACGCAGCGCAAGATCGAGCGGCTGCACGCCCGCGAGGAGTACCGGCGAGTGCTCGCCGCCGAGATCGGCGACATCGAATTCCCTTCGCGGACGATCGAGCTGTACACCGCCGAGCTCGTGAACGGCGCCGATGTCGAGGCCATCAGGCGGGCCAGGTTCAAGCTTGTGCTCGACTACGCCTTTGGGACGACGAGTTTCGTGATGCCGAACGTGCTGGCAAAGCTCGGCGTCGACGTCCTCGTCATGAACCCGCATGTCTCGACGCCGGGAGTCCTGAGCTTCGACCGGGAGACCCACGCCGGGCGCCTCGGCGAGCTGGTTCGCTCGTCTGGGGCGCACCTCGGCGCCATGTTCGACCCCGACGGGGAGCAGCTGACGCTCGTCGACGACACCGGGCGCGTGCTCACCGACGACGAGGCGCTCGGCACGCTCGTGAGCCTCTTCGTCTCTGACGGCGGGCCGGGCTGCTCTGTACCCGGCGCGATCGTCCTGCCGGTCGACGGCCCGCGCCAGGCGGCCCGCGTGGCCGAGGAGGCGGGGCGCCAGGTCGTCTGGACAAAGCTCGCCGCGTCCGAGCTCATGGATGCGTGCGGGCAGGGAGAAGTCGCATTTGGCGGCAACACCCAGGGCGGGTTCATCGTCCCGCGCTTCCTGCCTGCCTTCGATGCGGTGGCCACGTTCGTGCACCTGCTCTCGCTCCTCGCTCACTGCGGCAGCCGGTTCTCCGAGACCGTGTCGTCCATTGCCTCGCCATTCGTGAGCCGGCGCGACGTCCCGACACCCTTCGAGCAGAAAGGCCTCGTGATGCGGCTGCTCCTCGAGCGCGCCCGCTCGTCGGAGGTGCAGCTGATCGACGGCGTGAAGCTCGTCGACGCCGACGGGTGGACCCTCGTCGTCCCCGATCCCGAGGCTCCGATCACCGTCGTGAAGGCGGAGTCGACCTCGCTTGAAGGGGCCGAGGCGCGCGTCGCCGAGATGGCCGAGCAGATCGGCTGGATCCTCGCCGAGGCCTCGCCGGCAGGCGTCTAGACGACCCGAGACGCCCTCTCGGGGCGCTGTCTCGCGGCGCCTCCCGGACGCCGCTACGATCCCCCGAGCCGGCACACAACCAGCGAGACAAAGGAGCTGCCGCATGGAGATCCCCTCCGATCTGCGGTACACGGCCGACCACGAGTGGGCGAAGGAAGACCAGGGCAGGGTACGGGTCGGCCTCACCGACTTCGCTCAGGACGCGCTCGGCGACATCGTCTTCGTCGACCTCCCGGCCGTCGGCTCGGAAGTGGCCCAGGGAGGTCCGCTCGGCGAGGTCGAGTCGACCAAGTCCGTGTCGCAGGTCTACGCACCTGTCTCCGGGCGGGTGGTCGAGGTCAACGAGGCGCTGCGCGACGCGCCTGAGGACCTGAACGCGGAGCCATACGCCAAGGGCTGGCTCTGCGTGATCGAACCCTCCGAGCGGGCTCAGTTCGACGATTTGCTCGACGCAGCGGGATATCGGGACCTGACCGAAGCCTGAGCAGGTGTTTCCCGGGCTTCGCGACTCGGGCACAACGAGGGGGAAGCGGCTAGCTTGGACGGAGTGTTCTGCAACAACTGCGGTCATCGGAACCCGGTTGACGCGAACTTCTGCTCTTCTTGCGGGAGCCCGCTGTCCCCGGGCCCGGACACGACCGTGTCCTTCATTCCCGATGACGGGTCGGGGGAGGGAGAAGAGGGAGTCAACGTAGCTGTAAGCGAGCTGGCGGCGGGCAGCGGGGTGCTCGTAGTAAAACGCGGACCGGACGTCGGCGCCAAGTACGTGCTCGATCACGACGTCACGCGGGCCGGTCGCCACCCCGACAGCGAGATCTTCCTCGACGACATCACCGTCTCCCGCCGCCACGCCGAGTTCGTGCGTCGAGGCGCCGAGTACGTCGTGA
>JAKATT010000045.1 GCA_021818615.1 Actinomycetes bacterium
GAACCTCTTGACACACTCAGAGGCTACAGCACTGAGATGGAGAACCATTTGACGGAAATGACGGAAAAGGAGGTGATGGAGATGGCCAATCAGGACAAGAGCGGGTTCGGGATGGCGGCGACTTGGGCCGCCGCCGCCCTCGGGCTGCTCGGTCTTGTCGCCGGAGGTTTCCGCATCGGGCTACAGCGGCTGCTGTGGATCGCGACCCTTGCTGTCGGGGCAGTCGGCTTGTGGAGCACGTATCCGTGACGCAGTTGCCGAGCATCGCACGACCGCTGCCCGTACCGCGGGGTCCGGGCAAACGGTCGCCAGGCGGCGGATCAGCTGCCATCGCAAGGATCAGGGCTCGACGACGGGCCGCCTTTCATGGGTGACTTTGACGAGGTCGAGCGTGCGGTGCCCCAGAGAAAGGCGAGCGGCGGCGCTGCGGAGGACGAGCCGCATGGCGTCGAGCAGCTCGGTCGGAGATTGCTCGCCAACGCCGACTGTCGCTTGCAGGGGGAGTGCCGAGTGAGCCGCCGTCACACCATCGAGGCAACCTGGTAGTCGTCGTCGGGCCGAGGAACTGGAGGACAGGATGGCGAAGAAGAAGCGCAGTGGCCCTGGCGGCGTGCCGTGGAGCGTAGTTGCGGCCGGGCTCCACATCGCCAGCGACTTCGCGCTGAAGGCCACTTGTCCCCGGTGCGGCGGCCAGGTGATCCTCTACTACTGCAGGAACTGCAACCGGCCGGTGTGGCCGAAGCGGCGCAACCCCTTCGGCTCGTAGCACACTGTGCGACACCAAATGATGCCTTCGACGATCAATTCCTCGCCCACGTATCCCTGCTGCCAGGGTCGGTCCTGACACTGACCGATGTACAAGCCGCATCGTCTCGCAGAGGGACAGTCACCACACTCAGTGGCGCTCGCCGCACTCGGACGCGATCGCCGACTGGTCATCTACGCAGGGGCTGGCCTCAGTCGTGCGGAGCCGACGGGGCTGCCATCCGGACCTGACGTCGCTAGCAGGACGTACGAGCGGCTTGCTCGACTCCTCCCTGAGATTCCGGCATGTGATCAACACGACCTGACCTCTGTCGGCGACGCCGTGGCGTCTCTCGCTGGGGGCTTGACAGCCCTTCGGGAGACCGTCGTGGATGTTGTCGAGTTCACGACGGCAGCATCGAACTACGGGCACCAGGCACTCGCGCTCCTTTTCCGTCATTTCCGTCAAATGGTTCTCCATCTCAGTGCTGTAGCCTCTGAGTGTGTCAAGAGGTTCGCCCAGGGCGGGGTCGGACTACCCGGCCTCTTACGGTGACCTGCTCGCCTGGTTCCCGGACGATGCAGCCTGTCTCGACTACCTCGACTGGCTTCGATGGCCCGATGGCTTCGTCTGCCCCCGCTGCGGTCCGGCGGTCGCCTGGCGCTACGGGGACGGCCGGTGGTTCTGCTCCTCCTGCGCTCGTCGCGCCTCGGCGACCGCCGGCACGATCTTTCACGGCACGCGCACCCCGCTCACCGTCTGGTTCGCCGCCGCCTGGCAGATGACGTCCGAGAAGAACGGGATCTCCGCGCTCGGGCTCAAGCGACAGCTCGGCATCGGCTCGGAGCAGACGGCCTGGGCCATGCTGCATCGCTACCGCACCGCCATGGTCCGGCGAGGGCGGGACCGGCTTTCTGGCAGCGTCGAGGTCGACGAGACCATGCTCGGCGGCCCAGAGCCCGGCAAACCCGGCCGCGGCGCCCTGGGAAAGACCCTGGTCGAAGTCGGCATCGAGCGAACCGGGCGGAGCTTCGGACGCTGTCGTCTCCAGGTCATCGAGGACGCGAGCGCCGAGGTGCTCCGACGGTTCCTGCTCGACCACGTCGAGCCGGGATCGACGGTCGTGAGCGACGGCTGGGGGTCGTATCCGAGCGCCTGCGGAGACGACTACCTCCACGAGCGCTACGTGGTCTCGGGTTCGGGATCGAAGGCCCACGAGCTGCTCCCTGGCGTCCATCTCGTCGCCTCACTGGCCAAACGCTGGCTCATGGGCACCCACCAAGGAGGCGTGAAGCCCGGCCATTTGCAGGCGTATCTCGACGAGTTCAGCTTCCGTTTCAATCGCAGGCGATCACGCGCCCGCGGCATGCTGTTCTACCGGCTGCTCGAACAGTCGGTTGACGCTGAACCCCGCACGTATCGCTCTCTCGTGGCCAATCCCGGCGCTGCGCGAAAGACGATGCCCGTTCCTCCGCCCGACAAGCGAGTGCGGTGCGACAGCCTCGCCGGGCCGCCCCTCGACCGACCCTGGCGGAAGGGATCCCCAGGTCAGCCACTCCTACAGCACTGAGATGGAGAACCATTCTCCACGAATGACGTGAAGGACTGGTTCGTCGCTCACTGCGTGCGCAGTGAGGCGGACCTGCGCCGGGTCGGCAAGGACGCGGTCGGAGAGGGCGGGTTCGGCGCGCGGGGCCCCAGTGCCGAGGAGCGCGCGAGCCAGGATACGCTCAGCCCCGTCGTCCCGACCCGGGAGCAGATCCCGATCGCCGTGACGGGCGCCCGCAACGCTGCCATGTCCCTCGTGTGCAGGGTCTTCGGCACGTGGTCGAACTCCTCGTGCCCGGTCGAGCGGCGCCGACGCAGTGAGACCGGGGGACAGTGAGACCGAGGGACAGCGAGACCGAGGGACAGTGAGACCGAGGGACAGCGAGACCGAGGGACAGTGAGACCGGGGGACAGTGAGACAAGGAGGGCCGTGCGGTGATCGACCTGGAAGGACTCGCGTCCTTGCGCACCTCGCTCGAGGCCGACGGCTACGAGATCGACGTGGAGGAAGGCGAGCGCGTTGCCGTCGTGATCTCGGCGACGCCCGCCGCTTGCGCGGAGTGCTTGGTGCCCGCAAGCCTGATGGTGCCGATCCTCGAGCACGCCTTGAAGGTGCCGGGCGACCGCATCGACCTCACCTACCCCGCGGACCACGAGGAATGAGGCTCGAGCGGTGAGCGCCGAAGGGCGGGTCGCTCTCGTCACCGGCTGCGGCAAGCGGGACGGCGTCGGCCGGGCAGTCGCCCGCCGGCTCGCGGAGTCAGGCATGACGGTCGTCGTCGCCGACCGCAAGCCGGCCGGGGTGCTCAACCGGCGCCAGGAGATCGTCGGGGTGGCAGACGACGGCTGGCGGGGCCTGGACAGCCTCGTCGAGGAGATCACCGCCTCGGGCGGGACCGCCAGCGCCGCGCTCGGGGACGTCGGCGACGTGTCCGACGCCGACGCGATGGTCGCAGGCGCGGTTGGCGAGCACGGTCGCCTCGACGTCCTCGTCAACAACGCGGCGGCTCCCCAGGGCCTCGACCGGCGCGAGATCGCCCAGGTCCCCGTCGAGGTGTTCGACCAGGTGATCCGCATCAACCTCCGCGGCACCTTCCTCATGTCGCGGGCCGCCGTGCCGATCATGCGCGAGCAGCGATGGGGGCGCATCATCGCCGTGTCGTCGATGGCCGGCGTCATCGCCGCGCCTTACT
>JAKATT010000049.1 GCA_021818615.1 Actinomycetes bacterium
GGCGAGACGAGGATCGTCCGCTGGTTCACCCTGACTGCGGGGACAGGAAGCGTCCCCGCATGGAACCAGTTGTACGCGGTCTGCGGGTGGATGCCCTGGCGACGTGCCCACTCGGTCAGGTTCACACACCGATCGTATCACTAGAACACTCGTACGTGGTGTACCACAGACTGTTGTGGAGCAGTTCAGAACCCTCCAAGCGGGCCGTTTCGGCCTCGACAGCCTCGGGTGACATCGGCACGGGACGTGACGGTTGATCGCTCATGAGCAATGAATTGTGCATGCGAGCGTGCGGTGGGCCACCACGAGCTCTCCGGATGGATGAGCGGCGGTGTCGTCAGGTGGCGACGGTCTGCTCCGCGTCGTACAGGTGCACACAGTCGTGCGCCGGCGTGCCGTCGGGTGCCACGGCCGGACGGTGCAGCACGGCATGGGTCGGCCGGAGCGTGACCGAGTTACGTCCCTCGCCGGCATCCACCGTCCGGGACACCGCCGCATCGACGATGAGGCTGTAGCCGCCGGAGTCGGAGGGTGCCGGCGGTGACAAGATGGCGACCTCACTACGGACGGCGGCATTGCGCACCGATGTCATGCCCGCTCCCATGGTGAGATGATCGCCCTCCCAAGCCAGCTCAACGGCCACGCAATGGGGCCTGCTACCTGCTCCGACGGTGAGCAGGTAGCCGGAGTTGCCCCGGCGCTCGAGCTCGGCGCGCAGCTGCGCGAGGGGAACCTCGAGGGTCATGTCGCGAACACTACGCCCGCTACGAGGCACCTGACGCCGCGCATCGCGGCCGACCGTCAGCCGACAGAGGTGAGGATGCTGGCAGCTATCGTGAGAGGCGCCTCGAGCGGACCGAAGTGGCCAATGTGGGGATGGCGCTCGAGGCGGGCGTTCGGCAGCACCTCGGCGAGCTGCACGCCGAGCAGCGCCGGCGTCCAGCCTTTCTCCGTCGTGCCGATCGCCACAACTGTCGGCGTCGTCACCTTCTCGAGCATGGAGAACGTGGGCTTTCCGGGAGCATCGAACGTCGCCGCCTCGTATGCTGGCAGGCACTTCAGCTCGACCTCGCCGTTCTCGAGGTCCCGGAAGCCGTGCTCGACGTAGGCGGCGAGCGCGCCCGCCTGCAGGACGGCGAGCGGGGGCCTGCTCGCGTAGCGCCACAGCGCC
This sequence comes from Actinomycetes bacterium, assembly GCA_021818615.1. Classification (GTDB taxonomy): domain Bacteria; phylum Actinomycetota; class Acidimicrobiia; order Acidimicrobiales; family Bog-793; genus JAKATT01. The sequence goes on from JAKATT010000049.1 coordinate 1,172, forward strand.
TCGGCCCGGGAGGCAAAGCGGGGCCGCCGACGGGCGGCTGACCGCGAGAGGTTCTCGGGCCCTTCGGCCGACCAGTTGTCCGGCACGACGATCGGCTCGAACAGATAGGCGGAGGCGAGCAGACCCGGCTGGCGCTGCTCGGCCAGCATCAGCATGCCCCCGCCCAACGAGTGCCCGAACGTGGCGATCGGATCGGAGCTGAGCCCGTCGACGACGGCGAGGAGGTCGTCGGCCATCGAGTCCCATTGAAAGATGCCGCTCTCGGGGGCGGCGGAGTCTCCGTGACCGCGAAAGTCCATCGCGTACACATGGAAGCGTTCGAGAAGCGGCAGTGCCAGCGGCCGGTAGGCCATAGCGAGAAAGCCGGTCGCGTGGCAGATGAGGAAAGGCTCTCCGTCGCCGCCGAGGTCGTGGACCTCGATCGTGACGCCATCGCTCGAGCGGACGCGCACTGATCGCCTAGGAGAAGGGCTTCCGGGCCGGCACGTCGGTCGAGTGTAGGGGGGTGGGTTCCCCGCCGTTGCTGCCTGTAGGTTCAGATGGAACTTTGGCAGGGTCCGCGGTTCTGACCTGGGTCTTTGTATCCGACGAGAGCAGCGCACACATCTCGATTGCCAGCGGAACGTTGGCAACTCGACTTTCTCACCTACGCCGCCACGTCCTCCCAGGCCAGGCGGATGACGCAGATCTCCTGCGGCGTGACCGACCCCGGGTCAGCCCGCCGAAATTGCGCGGCGATGATCACCCGACGGAGCTTGGCGAACATGTCGAGGACCGAGGGTTGAGCCTTCTGCCGATACCGCGGGGCGAGCGCGGGCCGCTTCGACGTCGTCGGGGTGATGACCCGCCGTCGCCCACGAGCAGATGGCGAGGGTGTTCACGACGAGCCCGAAGGGGAGCGCGCGCTTTACCGCTTGCTCGAGCCGGTTGCGGGCCTGGCCGACGCCACCGAGCTGCTTCGCGTCTTCGATCGCGACCTCGATCGACCAGCGCGCCGCGTAGCGTTCGATGACCTGGGCGCCGGGCGAGGTCGGTGGTGACGAGCGCTATGTCGTAGCCGTTCTTCGACTTGTCCCGGACGAACACGACCTGCACCTGTTGTGGACCGAACACGCCATACCAAAGACATCCCAGCACTGCGGTTGAGACGGTCGCGGTCGTCCCGTAGCAGGTGACCGTGGTCGGAGCGAACTGGATGCCGGTGGCGAGCGAGGCGAGCTTCTTCCCCTTCAGGCGGGGCCGGCCGCGTTTGTCGCTCCTCGCCGGCGCGAGCTCGTAGAGCGAGGCGTTGGAGCACAGCGGCGTGGTCCAGGTCACCGACCCTGGCAGTCCGCGCAGAGCCTTGCCTGCGTAGGCGGAGTCGGCGACCAGGTGGATCGTCCGACCGGGCAGCGCCGCGGCCAGCGCTTCCACGAGCGAAAGCCGAGCGCGAGCCGGGACGAGTCCTCACTGTTCTTTCGGACGAGGGCGAAGCCGACCGGCAGCGCGACTGGCCGGTCGAGGAGCCTCAAGCGCACCACGATCGCCAAGATGACCCAGTTGTTCTCATAGCCGACCTTGGCTTTGCCGACCGCGGAGCCGTCGTGGAACCACGACGCCGCGTGCACCTTTGGCCCGCGGCGGCAAAACAGCGTGTCGTCGATCGCGACGCTGACCGCCTCGTCGGCCGCCACCAGCAGGCGCACGACGAGCCCGGCGAGGACCGCGGACACCTGCTCGATCGGCCAGCGAGCACAGGAGAAGAACCGGTGTGCCCGGTGGTGGCTCCAGGTCTGTGACAGCCTGTCACCGACGAGCATCCCGCACACGGCGCGCCGGGCGGTCTCGGAGACGAGGCCGCGGGCCAGCGCGCAGAACACCGGGAGGGTCCAGGCAGAGAAGCATCCCCTGAAGACGCCGAGAAGCTCCTGCAATGAGCTCGGCACCGCCGGCTGATCGCCAGTGGTGCGCTGCGTCGAGTTGACCGACCGTGCCATGCGCAACCCCCTGCTCAAGTCTGCGTCGGCAGCGAGGGGCGCGAGAAGAGGGGGCGCTGCAGCTGACCGCAGAGCAGCGACGACGCGGCACGCCATGGTCCCTACATCGTGTGGACCCGGAAGGTGAACGCCCGCACCGTCACCAAGGTGCTGAGCGAAGACGAGCTAGGCGACTACCGCGCCTGGCTCGACAACTCGCGACGGCTGCGCGAGCTCGTCGACGAGCTGCGCGAGCTCGTCGACGAGCTGCGCGAGCTCACCTTGCAGGTCGTCGAAGAACAGCAGGGGCGATCGCGTGGACCAGCCCAAACCCGGTCCCGGTCAGCCCTGTCCTGACC
>JAKATT010000182.1 GCA_021818615.1 Actinomycetes bacterium
CGCCGAGGTCGACGGGACTGGCACGCCGTTCGAGGAGGTGGGTCTTGCAGGCGGGGACCTCGGTGCCGAGATGCGCCGGCTCGGCTCGGTCACCGCCGAGCTGCACCTCGGCCTGGCGGCCGCCTTCGGCCGCGAGCCGTCGGGCGCCATCCGCCTGCACGGGGACTATCACCTGCGCCGGGTCATGAGAACCGACAGGGGGTGGATCGTGACCGGCTTCGGAGACGACCCGCTCCTCGGCAGCACGGCGGGCACGGCGAGCACTGGAGAACCCGTCGTGGCCTCTCCCCTCGAGGACCTGGCCGACCTGTGCTGCTCGCTCCGCCAGGTGGCGGCCGAGGCCGTCGCCCTGTGCACACCGGCGGCCCGCCGGCATGCCCGGGCGCTCGCCGACGGCTGGGAGCAGCGCAACATCGGCGAGCTGCTCCGCGGGTACCTGTCGACGGAGGGGATCGAGAGGCTCGTCACCGGAGGCCGGCCGGAGATCGAGGCTGCGCTCGGGCAGTTGGTGTCGGCGAGGGCAGGCTGAGAACCCAGGGCGCCAAGGAGGCTGCGGCTCAGGGCGCGCCCGACTCCCTCCGCATGGCGACCTTCTCCATCGCGTCGCACAGGTCCTCGGCCGCCTTCTCCGGCGCGACGACGTTGATGAGCACACCCGTGCCGAGCTCGAAGCCTGCCCGCGTCGTCAGGTTGGGCAGGATGTGGACGTGCCAGTGGTACATCCCGGTAGCCCGGTAAGGCGCCGAGTGGAAGACGATGTTGTAGGCGATGTCGCCGAGGTGCTGCTGGAGCGCCTGGAGGGCGCCTCGCACCGCTTTGCCGACCGCCACGACGCGCGACGTAGGCGAGCGGTGAAGACAGCTCGAGTGCTCGCGCGGCACCACGAGCATCTCGTAGGGCGTCCCGCTCCAGAACGGGCAGAAGGTGACCGACTCCTCGGCCGCCTCGACGACCCGGTAGCCGGCCCGCTCCTCGGAAGCCGATGCTGCGCAGAGCACGCAGCCGCCGGCGAAGCGTGCGAAACCCGCCTGCTCCTCGGCGAGCTCCCTCGGTACGAAGGGGATGCCGAGCAGCTGCCCGTGGGGGTGCGAGATCGAAGCGCCCGCCTGGCGGCCGTGGTTCACGATCACCTGGCTGTAGCGGAGACCCCGGGTGTTCTGGTGCTCTTCGACGCGGTCGCGGATGGCGGCCATGACGAGAGCGCAGTTGTCGTCGGTCAGCGAGCCGAAGTCCCGCTCGTGATCGGGCGAGAGGATCAGCACTTCGTGAATGCCGCTCGCCGGCGCCTCGGTGAAGACTGGTCCCCTGTGCTCGACGACGAAGGGAGCGTCGCCCTGGAAGGCGGGATAGCGGTTCGGGACGACCCGTACGATCCAGCTCCCGCTCGGCCCGTAGACCTCGAGGGCCGGCGGGGTGTCACCCTCGTTGCCCGGGCAGAAGGGGCAAGAGGCGGCATCGTCGGCGTCGGGGGACGGCTGCCTCGGGAGAAACGTGCCCTGCCGCTGCGCACGGTCGGTGGAGACTGCGACCCACCGCCCCGACAGCGGATCCAGACGGAGCTGGTTCACTTCGGGCTCGTACCCTCCTTCATGCTCGCTTCCTCAATGTGTCGAGCTTTCACCAAGGCTACTCCCGAGCGCGCTGCGAGCCGTGCACCGTCGCCCGGCGCCCGCGCGCGAGGTGGCACCGAGGCGCTGCGAAGATGAACGCAGGCTACGACGTCCTTTTCGTCGCACACGTAGCGGCGGGCGTGGTCGGCTTCGGCGCGATCGGCGCGGCTGGCTACGAGGCGCGCTCGGGGCTGCGCGCGGCCGATCCGGCTCACGACCTCGCCCTCCGCCGGTTCTTCCGGCCAGGCGTCGACTGGGCGGGCCGGGTGATCTTCCTCGTCCCGCTGCTCGGTCTCGCCCTGCTCTTCGGCGGCACCAGGCCCGACGTCTCGTCGGCGTGGCCGTGGATCGGGCTTGCCATCTGGTTGGCTGCAGCCGGCGTGGCGACCGGCGGCTGCTGGCCGGCGGAGCGGGCGGCGCAGAGCGCCATGGCGCGTCTCGTGCAGCAGTCGGACGGTGGCGGCGGGCGAGAGGAGCAAGGCGCCCGGCCCGAGGTCCTGGCCGAGGAGTTCAGGCGGGCCTGCCTGCGGATCGAGCGCTCGGCCGGCGCCGTCTCCCTCCTCTTCCTGGCGGCGGTCGCCGTCATGATCGCTCAGCCCTGAGCGTGTGCCTGCCAGCCGCGCTGGTAAATTTCCGAGCCCGTGGCTCACCCCGAAGACCGTGACCGCCGCCGCGCCGCGCTGAGACGATCCCGGAGGAGGCGGCTCACCTGGGGCTCTGTCGCCGCCGGGGCCGTTCTCGCTGCTGCGGCGGCGGCCTGCACGATGCAAGCGGGCTCCGGCGGGTCGACGACTTCGCAGGCGGGAGGGAGCTCGACGAGCGGCGGCGGCTCGCCCGGCAGCCGTCCGTCGTCGTCGACGCCGACCAGCGCGCCGGCCTCCTTCCGGGTCGGCATCACGTCCTACAGGTGGTCCGAGCCGGGCGGCGTCACGGTGAACCCGCAGACCGGGGGAGCTCTTCCCGGGCGGTCCCTCACCGTCGAGATCCGATACCCGACCCTCGAGGGCGGCACGGCGACCGAGACCTCCGCGGCGACGCCGGCCTCGCGCTTCGGCCCGTACCCGGTCGTGGTGTTCGCACACGGTTTCGAGACGATGCCGGCCACCTACGCCCCGCTGCTCGACGCGTGGGTGAAGGCAGGTTTCGTCGTAGTGTCCCCGGTCTTCCCGGACGAGAACGAGGTGACCGTCCAACAGGACGGGGGCTTCCAGAGCAACGCGGTGGCGACCAACCTCGAGTCCGACGAGGTGAACGAGCCCGCCGACATCGCCTTTGTCCTGAAACAGGTGGAGGCACTGGACTCGAAGGGCTCGGGTGCGCTCGTGTCCGGGCTGCTCGACATGGCGAAGGTGGCGCTTGCAGGCCAGTCGGACGGCGCCAATGTGGTCGCAGGGCTCGTGTTCGACAGCCGCTTCTCGGCGCAGCGCGCCGAGCTGCCCGTCGCCCCGAAGGCCGTCGCCGTCCTCTCCGGCGAGCCCTTCCAGGAGGAGGGCGACTCCTACTCGGCTTCTCCAGCGTCCCCGCCCGTGCTCTTCGTCCAGAGCAACGCCGACACCTGCAATCCGCCCGAGCAGGCCGCGCTTCTCTACACGGACCTCGCCGGCGACCCGTTCAGGTGGTTCGTCGAGCTGCTCGGCGCGCGCCACCTCCCTCCCTACATCGGGGTGCCGCCCTACTCGGCGATCGTCACGAGAGTGACGACGACGTTCTTCGAGCTCGAGCTCGGCTGGCACGCAAAGGGCCTGTCGGGCTCTTCGGTCACTGCCGCCGGCACCTCTCCGGGCCTTGCCGCCGTCTATGGCTCGAGCCTCCCCCCGATCCCGAACCCGGCCGACTTGGGCTGTGGGCCACCGCCTCCGCTGCCCGGGTA
>JAKATT010000145.1 GCA_021818615.1 Actinomycetes bacterium
CCTTCTGAAGCGCATTCACCATCGAGATCAGTACTCTGCCCTTCAGTTGCGCTGCGAGCGAGGCGGCAAGGGGAGCCGCACCGTCCCATGGTGTCGCGAGGACGACGAGGTCGGCGCCACACGCATCTTCGTTGGCAACCCCTTCGAGGGGCAGGTCATGCTCCGGCCACCTGGCGCGCAGCTCCTCGACAACCAGCGCCGCCCGCTCAAGCTGACGTGAGCCGAGCAGAACCTGCTCGTCAACTGAAGCCAGGCGCGCCGCCAGCGCCCTTCCGGCAGGTCCCGTCCCTCCGAGGATCCCGATCGTCATGTCGACAACCCTTGCACAACCGGCAGGCATCTCACGCTTTGCCCGTCGTCAGCTCACCGCTCTCAGGCGGCGACGCACGGCCGTCTCGAGCGGCCGCAGGGGTCAGCAGGAGAATTTGGGCATCCCGACGAGACCCAGCCTGCCAACGCCGCTCGGTTCGACGCGCTCACTCCCGGCGCCGCGGCCGCCCGAGGATCATGGCGGGGCAGAAGGCGGCCCTCAGCCTTCGCCGAGCAGCTGCTCGAGCCGGTGCACGCCGAGCGAGGTGAGCTCTGCCAGGCGTAGGGACCGTCCTCCGGCGCCCGTCACGACACCTTGTGCTCCAGCGCCGAACGCGGCCACCTCGCGCTGCGCCCCTAGGCTGTTGACCGCTCCCTGCGACGCCAGGCGGATCGTGGCGATGAAGGTATGTTCCGGTCCGCCGGACACTGCGAGGCTCGTGACCTCCCGTGGCGAGACGAAGACGTCAAGTGGCCGGACGAAGAGGCACGGCCCGAGCCGGGCTGCCGACAGGTTGGTCTCCGCCGCCGCCCCGGGCGGGAGCGACCCGCTCGCGCAGCTGCCGGCCCCTGCCAGGAGCTGGAGCTGCACGCCGGTGGCGGAAGGCCCGCCTGTAGCTCGCCCCGGCCCGAAGCTCGTGCTACCGGTGGGCGGAATCCTCGTCCGGACGCTCGACACGTGCTCGGCCGCAGCTCCGCTCGAAGCCGACGAGCCGCCGTGAGAGGCGAGGTAGCCGAGGCCGCTCGCGAGCCCGCCGAGGAGAGCCAGCGCGGCCGCGACCCCGGCGACACGGAACCGGTGCCGACGGCTGCGGGGCGGGGTCACGGCCGCCCTCGCGTCATCGCTCGCTGGGCCCGTGCCGATTGCCCGAGCGATCGCCGCCGCTGCCGCGCCCTGCGGGACGGTCAACTTGCACGCCGCCGCCGCCCGTAAGGCGCTCACCGCCTCCGACATCGACGCGAGCGAGGTGGAACAGCAGGCGCATGCTTGCGCATGCTCCCGCACCGCCTCGTCGCGCCCGGCTTCGAGCTCCCCGTCGAGCAAGGAGGAGAGCTCTTCGAGGCTCGGGTGCCCGTCGTCCATCGCGCTCGCGTCGGGTGGTTGCTGGTCATTCATGGGGCATCGCCGGTGGCTGCTCGACTTCGACGTGGTCCAGGCGCTCCCGGTTCCGTGACGATCCGGTGACGGAGAGGTGGTGGCCCGGAGCTCCCAGAAGCTGGGCGAGGGCAGTGCGCCCGCGGGCGATGCGCGAGCGGACGGTGCCCATCGGTACAGGTAACAGCCTCGCGATCTCGGCATAGTCGAGGTCGGCCGCGGAGGGCGGCGTTGGACGCGATCCTGTAGCACCACGCCGAGAACCTGCTCCTCCCGTCGAAGCGGGCGATCCCCCGTGCGATGGCGAGCATCGCCTCCTGGGTGGCGTCGAGCGCGTCGTCATCGTTGCCGAGCAGCGCGCCGAGCGCCTCGTTGTCGCCCAGCCGGCCCCCGGCCAGACGCGAGGTCTCGCCGGGGCTGCTCCTGCCTACCTCTCCCGGGCGGTCGTCGATGAGAAAGCGTAGGGCGCGCGCGACGACGGAGCCGGAGCGCCCGCCGCGACGTCTGACTCCCCCGCACGCGGTGCCAAAGGGCGCCGGCTCGGCAACAGGGAGGCAGCCAAGGCAACCACCCAGCGGGCCATTCTTGCGATCGGTGCTGCATCGCTCGCCGGCGGTGCCGCCTTGGCGGGGTGCTCGAGCGGCAGCTCGCCGGGATCGCCGTCGCTCCAGCGAGGCGAGCGGCGCCAACGGAGCTTCCCTCACGTTGCGGATGCCGAGCGCCTCCTTCAGCAACCTCGTCGCGCGGATCGACACGTTCGGCAGGGTCGAGGCCCAACAGGAGGCGGGCCAGGACGTGACCGGAGCAGTCGTCGACCTCGGCGCGCGCATTGCCAACCTCAAGAGTGAGGAGGCGGCGCTCCGTACGCTCTTGTCAAGAGCCGGCTCGATCGCCGCCGTCCTCGAGGTGCAGGACCAGCTGTTCGGTGTCGAGGGCGAGATCCAGCAGATGGGTGCCGCGCAAGGCTCGTTCGGCGACCGGGCGACCTATGCCACGCTCTCGGTCCACCTAATGGCTCTGGTTCCGTCGACGCCGAAGCCGGTTGTTGACGGCCTGACTCCCTGACCATCGCGGCGACCTGATCGGCCTCGCCGGATGGCGGCTGCGGCGCCGGCAGAGCTCGCGAAGGACGCCCGCGCGCCGAGCCCTAGCGCGTGAAGGAGTCCCGCAGCGACTTGGAGGCCGGCCGCGGCTCGACGGCACGCTCTGGCCTGTGGCGAGGATGCTCTCGCAGGATGGGAGCGCTCGCGGCCAGCGCCTCCACGAGCTCTGCCCCGTCGACCGTGCCCAGACCGCTGGCAAGGTCGTAGCCCTTCGTAGCCCGATACCCGACGACGGTGTGGACCGAGTTGCCCTGGAAGAAGCTCACTGTGTTGTTGCCGGTCGCGATGTCGACGATCCCGTTGCTGCTCCGGGCAGCGAGCGCATAGAGCGCCGGGTTGAGCAGGCCGAGATGCCGCCCGGCCACCTGGTCGGCGATGGCGACGATGCCCGAGAAGAGCGGTGACGCCCAGCTCGTGCCGCCGACGACCGAGTAGCCGGGCGGAGCGCCGTGAAAGCTCATGTAGACGAGCGCGCCCGCCGACTCCGCCGCGCTGAGGCTCACGTCCGGGACGCCGCGTCGGGCGCCGACGACCCTCGCGACCCTCGCCTGCCAGGCCGGGCGGGGAAAGACCGAGGAGACGCCACCCCCGCTCGCCGCAGGCGCCCGGAGGGCCGCGCTGTCGTTCCAAACCGTGTCCGGGCTGAGGCGCTTACCACTCGCGGAGAGGTCGAGGCGGGTGCCGCCGACCGAGGTGACGAGCGGGTCCGAGGAGGGCCAGCTCACCACGCGGAAGGTGTAGTACTGCACGGAATCGCTCTTCTGCGATGTCGCTCCGGCGTCACCGGAGGAGGCAAGCACGGTCACGTGCCGCTTCTCGGCCAGCTGGTAGGCGCCCCGCAGCCGGTAGATGGCCTGCCGGCTCGGAAAGGTCTGCTCGGTCGCGCCGAAGCTCTGGCTGATCACTGCCGGGTCGAGGTGCAGGATCG
>JAKATT010000018.1 GCA_021818615.1 Actinomycetes bacterium
TTCGCGACGGCGCCCTCGTCGCCGTCGGCACGCACCACGAGCTCATGGGGCTCCCCGAGTACGCCGCCGTCCTCTCCGTCGGCTACGAGGAGTCGGAGGCGTCATGACCGTCGGCGAAGCGTGGCGCGGCATCGCAGCCGAGGAGGTGGAGGAGGTCCCGGCGGACTGGACGGGGCTGTTGCGCAAGCGCACCCGGCGCCTCCTCGGTTCGGTCGCCGCCCCGTACAAGAGGCCGCTCGCCGCCGTCGCCCTCGCCATCGTCGTCTCCAACCTGGCCGGCACGGCGATCCCCTACCTGGTCGGCCTCGGCATCGATCGCGGCGTGGCGGGCGTACGGCACGGCGACTACGGACCGGTCGCGGCCATCACGGCGGCGATCCTCGTCTGCGCCGTCGGGCAGGCCGCTCTCTACCGGGTCTTCGTCTCCGGCTCGGGCCGCGTCGGCCAGGAGATCCTCCTCGACCTGCGCGAACGGGTCTTCGCGCACTTCCAGCGTCTCAGCCTGGCCTTCCACGAGCACTACACGACCGGACGGATGATCGCCCGCCTCACCTCGGACTTCGAGTCGTTGAACGACATGTTCACCCTCGGCCTCGACACGCTTGCCAACGCCGTCCTGTCCGTGCTCGGAGTCGGGGCCGTCCTCCTCGTGCTCGACCTCCCGCTCGGGCTCGTCTGCCTGGCGGGCTTCATCCCGCTCTACTTCCTCACCCGCTGGTACCAGCGAAAGTCGACGGCCGCATACCGGGCGACGAGGAACGCGATGGCTCTCGTCATCGTCCAGTTCACGGAGTCGCTCCGCGGTATCCGCGCCGTGCACGCCTTTAGGCGCCAGGCTCGCAACGACGAGCTCTTCGGCCAGCTCTCGGAGGGCTACCGAGCAGCCATGAGCAGGTCGTTCCAGCTGCTCGGCATCTACTGGCCCGGCATCTTGCTCGTCGGCAACCTGAGCACCGCCGCCGTCCTGCTCTATGGCGGCTGGCGGGTGATCGACGGCCAGATGGAAGTCGGAGTGCTCGCCTCGTTCGTGCTGTACCTGCGGCGTTTCTATGAGCCGCTCGCAGAGGTGAGCCAGTTCTACGACTCTTTCCAGGCGGCCGCCGCCGGGGTCGAGAAGCTCGCCGGCGTGCTGGACGAGGAGCCCGGCGTCCCGATGCCGCTCCACGGCGCCCGCCTCCCGCCCGGCGGGCTGGAAGGAGCGGTCCGGTTTCGCAACGTGCGGTTCTCGTACCGGAGCGGCGTCGACATCATCGCCGGCTTCGAGCTGGAGATCCCGGCCGGGCAGACCATCGCGCTGGTCGGTGCCACGGGAGCGGGAAAGAGCACTCTCGCGAGGCTGCTCGCCCGTTTCTACGACCCGACCGAGGGCGAGGTGACCATCGACGGCATCCCGCTCACCGCCCTCGACCAGCACAGCCTGCGCAGCGCCGTCGCCATGGTCACCCAGGAGAGCTTCATCTTCTCGGGCACACTGGCCGACAACATCGCCTTCGGCTCCCCCGACGCCACCGAGGCCGAGGTCGTCGCGGCGGCACGTGCCGTCGGGGTCGACACCTTCGCCCACCTCCTCGGCGACGGCTACGAGAGCGACGTGGGCAAGGCAGGCTCGCGCCTGTCGGCCGGCCAGCGCCAGCTCGTCGCGTTGGCCCGGGCGTTTCTCGCCAATCCCGCCGTGTTGATCCTCGACGAGGCGAGCTCGTCGCTCGACGCGCCGATGGAGCGGCTCGTCCAGTCCGCTTTGAAGACTGTGCTCGCCGGGAGGACATCGGTGATCATCGCCCACCGGCTCTCAACCGTCGAGATCGCCGACCGGGTCCTCGTGCTCGAAGGCGGCCGCATCGTCGAGGACGGCTCGCCGCCGGCGCTTCTCGCCCGAGGCTCGGGCCACTACGCCTCGCTGCACGCCGCCTGGCGCGAGAGCCTCGTGTGAACCGGCTGTGCGAGCTCAGGCTGCCATCGGCGGAGCGCCGTCACCGGCATGCGAGCATCAGCAGGCGTAATCGTTGTCCGGGCTCCCGGTCCACTGCGTTATCAGGACGCCTCCACCTGTGAAAGGTGGCAGGCCACAGTTCGACTCTGCCTGCGACAGCGTCGTGGCGCCGGGGATCCAGTCCGGGATCGCATACAGCGAGCCCGATGCCGATGTCGTCGTCCCGCCCGTGATGGCGTCCCACTGCGACGAGGTCGAGTACGCTCCGATTGCCCCGGTCGTCGTCGGCACGCCTGCAGCCTGCAGCCCAGCGATCATGCCCTGGAGGTCGTCGACGTTCATCGTCGTGTCGGACTGCCAGGTGTTCCCCGTCTCGACGTCGAGCCACCACGGATAGCTGCCGGGCGTGTCGGGCACGACGACCGAGGACTGTTGGCTGTTGATCGCGTTGGCTGCATTCGTAAGCCACTGTGCGTCCTGGCTCGCCTTGTCGTAGCCGTACTGCCAGGCGCAGGCATCCGAGCTCGCACCGACCGTGTAGGTGTGCCCTCGCGAGGTCACGGTGATCGTCGTGCACGACCCGTAGGGGTCCGTGCCGATCGACGACGTCGGCCAGTCGGCGATCGGCTTGCCGTTGTACAGGTTGCCCGGATCGGCGGTGTTGACGTACAGCGAGGTCTTCGGCTGGCTTGTTCCGCCGACCGATGCGGTGAGCGCCCAGTACAGCTCGCTCTGGGTGTAGCTCGGGTACGACGCTGAGGGCCCGAGACAGGGGTTCAGGTCGTTGGCCAGCCCGCCGTTCACGCCTACGATGCCAAAGGCGGCCGGCGTCGGAAGGGTGCTCCCACACTGCGGGTAGGACACGTCGAAGCCAGTGGTGGTCGAGCCGCCCGCTCCACCGGGGCCGTGGCCGTGGCCGTGGTTCAGGGCCGGGGCAAGGTTCGCTGCAAGGCTCGCTGCAAGGGCCGGGGTCGCCGCCCCGACGACCAGGGCGCCGACGAGCGCCCCGCAGATGCCGAGCCGAACAGCGCCCAGCGCTATCGATTGCCTCCGCATGGTCCCTGCCCCCTCACCGGTCCTGCCATGGTACACGGGCCATGCGGAGTCGCGCCTGCGACATGGAGCCCCCGGACTCGCAGGTCAACCGACGTCGCCGAGCATGCTGCGGGAAGTATGTGGGCCGGCCGACGGGTGCTCGGGCGACTCCGCAACTAGCCTACCGCCCGCGGGCAGAACCCCACGGGGACCTCGTGGTCTCGCCCGGGGGCACGTTTGTCCGCACCACCTCGCTGGGCAACGACCTGGCGACGAACACGCGGGAGGCAGTCATGCTTGGTGACAAGGTGGAGCAATTCCAAGGGAAGGGAAAGGACCCCGACGTCGTACGTGCCCACATCGAGGAGTACCTCAAGGCCGACGGCTTCGAGGTCCAGACCTCGTCACCGAGCGCCCAAGGTGTGGTCATCCAAGCGAAGAAGGGCGGCTTCTTGCGAG
>JAKATT010000082.1 GCA_021818615.1 Actinomycetes bacterium
GTGGCGGGCGCTCGTGCCGAGGGTGAGGACGATCAGCACGACCTCCATCCCCTCGAGGAAGACGCCCTTGAAGGCGACCGTGAAACCGGCGGCGTCCCTCGGGCCGGAACGCCAGCCGCTCCTCGAGGCCGACGAGCCCTCGGGACGCGAGAGCTGCTGGACGGTCTTGTCGTAGATCTCGTTCTCGTCGTGGAGCGCCCTGTGCCCGCTCGCCCGCAGCACCGCCTTGCGCAGCCAGTTGAGGCCGAGCACCAGCAAGAGGGCGCCGATGACCACACGAAGGACATCGATCGGGACATAGTGGGCGAGCGGGACGCCGAGCGCGAGCACGAGCACTGCCAGCACGGCGACAGCGGCTGCACTCCCCTCGATGGCCGAGCGCCACCCTCTCGTCACGCCCGCTGCCAGCACGATCGTCAGCGCTTCGACCATCTCGACCGCGCTCGCGCCGAAAACGGCAAGGGCGAGAATGACCGTCGAGGTCGTCACGGGGCCATCACCTCCATCACGGTACCGTGCAGGCGGTGCGCGAGGGACGTTGGCGGCCGTGACGACGCGCCTTCGAGAGCGGCTTCGCCGACCCGTTCTTCAGCCCGGCGATGTTCGCCCCAAAGGGCGTCAACCTGATGGCCAACACCGCCTTTCCCCTCCCCTGGAGGCTGCTCGCTCCGCTCACGTTGCTCGGCGGGCCCGTCGTCGCCTTCGATGTGGCGGTCGCCCTCTCGCGCCGGCGCTCTCGGCTCTCTGCCCACCTGGTGACGCGAAGGTGGGCCCCCTGGCCCATGGTGGCGTCGCTCGGTGGGGCATGGTTCGTCTTCTCCCCGGCGCTGCCCGGCGAGCTGTACCAGGGACACCTGCAGGTGACGTTCCTGCCTCTCCTGCCGGTGATCGTGGCGCTCTGCGACGACGCCATCGTGCGCCAGCACCGCCCTCCTCGCGCTCATCCGTCCGAGAGCGGTCGCCTCGACGCGCCAGGCGGTACGACTGGCATCCCCCTCCCGCACGGCTCGGCGCCGGGGGTTGCGCCTACGTGCAGGGTGGTCCCTCGGTCGGCACCATCACGCTCGGCCCGAGCCCCCTCGTCACGGCGTTCGCGGATGCCGAGGCAGGCCTGCCGATGCGGGTCGACCCGACGGCGGTACGCCGAGAGCTGGCTCGCCTCGAGGCAAGCCGCGTGGTCGTCGTGAAAGGCCAGGGGTCGGCAACGGTCGCCCGGCTGCTCGCAAAGGCTCTCGGCGGGCCCGGACGGCGCGAGGAGGGCGGCGCTCTCGTGCTCAGTGCCGGGCGCTGACGCCAGGCGGACCGTCTGCCGGGCACTGGTCAGGCGGGTAGCCCGGCAGGTGGTCGTAGCGCACGGCCCCGGTCCACCCGCCGTGCCACCACTCCCTCGAGGGAGCCGGCAGCCCGAGGAGGTCCTCGATGCCGTCGTCCACGCTCATGCCGTAGCGCACCGCACCGTTTAGGCAGAGGTGAAAGTCGTCGATCTGGCGAGCTCGCTGCCACGAGCCGCTCGGGGAAGGGAGCCAGGTCGAGTAGGCGCCGTCACGGGCGAGCACCGCACTGACAGGAAGGTAGGCGACGCGGCCCGGGAAGCGGGAGGTCTCGGCGACAGCGGCTTCGGCCCAGCGCCGGGCGCCTTGTGGTGAGTACACGTCGGCGTGCAGCACGGCCATGAAGCTGTCCTTCGGTGGCTGCGGCGGCTGTGCCACCAGCACGACGCCGTCGACGCCGTCTCCGCGGTGCAGGAGCATCTCGACAAAGCGGCCCATGAGCGCCTCTTCCCCGCGCACCCCGTGCGCCTCGGCGTAGGCGTTGTCCTGGGTCCACATGGCGACGACGATCTCGGGGCGGGCCGAGGCGATCTCCCGGCTGAAGTGCGACCACGGGAGCGAGGCGCGCGGCGACCAGCCCGGGATGGCGGCGAACGAGACCGTCCTGGCGTCGCCCGTAGCCTCGAGGCCGGCCGCCGCCGCCAGCTCAAGCTGGTACATCACCGAGTCCCCGACGAACATGACCCTGAGCGGTCGGACAGGCGAGGCAGGCGGCACGCCGGAGAGGTACCCGACGGGGCCCGGAAGCGTGAGCCCGAAGACCGAGCGCACCGTGATGGTCGTCGCGCTCGTGCGCCCGAGGGTGCCCGCCGTCTCGTTGACCGTAGCCACGGCCGGGACGGCGCCGAGCAGGAGCGCGCCTGTGGCGGCGATGCTCGCCGGGAGCACCAGGCGGCGGCGCAGCGACTTGTAGGAGGCACGCCGGAGCGGGACGTCGACGAGGTGGTAGGTGGCCGCCCCAAGAGCCAGCGTGGCACCTGCGTCGAGCGCGAGCTTGGCGGCGCCCGCCAGTCCGGGCCACTCACGAGCCACGACCAGGATCACGGGGAAATGCCAGAGGTACAGCTCGTAGGAGATCCGACCGGTCCACTGCAGCGGTCGCAGCGAGAGGACCGACCTCAACGGCCCGGGCGCGAGGCTTGCCACCATCATGATGACGATGGCGACGTCGAAGATCGCCATCCCGCCCGAGAAGATCCACCCTGGCGGCCCACCTTCGGTCGCCATCCCGGCGAAGAGGACAGCTGCGCCTGCCAGGCCGGCGCCCTGCAGGAGCCGGCTTCGGTTCGCGACGATGCGGTCCATCCGGTCTCCCGCAGGTCCGAACTGGATGACGACGGCGCCGAGCGCGCCGACGAGGAGGTCGACCCCGCGGCACTCGGTCGAGTAGTAGGGGGCGTTGACGTGGGCCCCGAAGTGCGAGACGAACATCATCGACACGACGGAACCGAGGGCGAGCGCCCCGGTCGGCAGCCCGAACGCGAGGAGCGGAGGGTTGCGCCATGGTGCCTGGCAGCGGCCGGCGCCAGGCCCGGCGGCCCGGGCGAGGCGCAGCTGCCACGCCCGGCTGAGCCGGGAGGCGAGCCACGTCATGGCGACGAGCAGCAGCGGCCAGCAGACGTAGAACTGCTCCTCGATGGCGAGAGTCCAGGTTTGCTGGAGCGGCGACTGGCCACCGAGCGCAGCGAAGTAAGGACGGCCGCCGTAGAGGAAGTGCCAGTTGGCGTAGTAGAGCAAGGTCGCGATGCCGTCCGAGCGGACTGTGTAAGGGCTGACGACGGCCGGCTGGGCCATGGCGAAGACCGCCACGCCTGCGAGCATGAGGAAGAGGCCGGGAAGGAGGCGTTTCGCCCGGCGTGACCAGAACGCAGCCAGCTTGATGCTCTGGCGGCGCCTGTACTCGACGAGCAGCAGCCTCGTGATTATGAAACCCGACAGCACGAAGAAGACGTCGACCGCGATGTAGCCGCCGGGGATCGCACCGCCGTCTATGTGGAAGACGAAGATGACGATCATCGAGAGCGCCCTTACGCCGTCGAGCGCCGGGTA